>JAPYTK010000330.1 GCA_029941785.1 Polyangiaceae bacterium
GTCTTGGGATACCGCGCATTGAGTGACGACAGCGTCGACTTTTGTAAAAGCTCTGCGAACAATCGCGACCGTGACGTGGTGTCCCCGACACTCAGCCCCGCGGCGATATCGGCGACCTGCGCCTCGAGCTCGGCTGGGCTGAGAACCGGTCCTTTCGGTTTCGATCGCTTCTTGTGCTTGAGGTGCGAGAGGTTCTCCCTCGTCGCGGCCCGCAAAGCAGCGGCATCCATCTCGCGACTCGGGTCGAGCATGAAGATCTGTACGCCGTGAGCCTCGCCATTTTCCGTCGCGTTGCAGTGCACGGAGATGAACAAATCCGCGTGATAGGCATTGGCACGGGCGGTACGTTCTTCCAAGGGGACATACACGTCGGTGTCCCGCGTCAGCATCGTCTCAATTCCCAGTTCGCTCGCAAGTGCAGGCGCCGCGCGGTGAGCCACATCGAGCACCACGTCCTTCTCTTCGAGCCCTGTCGGCCCCATCGCGCCCGCATCCCACCCCCCATGACCCGGATCGAGAACCACGCGCCTGACCTCACGGGCGCCACCGGCGATGGTTTGGGCGGCTCGCGATGGCTTCCGGGTCGACAGATCAATCACAACTCGAAAAGGATTGGGCAGATAGAATACGCGCCGATAGGCAGGGCCAGCCAGATCGAGAACGATGCGCGTGCCATCCTTTCGCTTACCGAGCCGTACGCCGCGCACGAGGCCGGTGGCATCGACTTGTCGCTTCACGCCCTTGAGACGAGTCCTGAAGAGATCGAGATAGATTCGGTCTCCTCTGCCGATCTGCGGCTCTGGAGGGAGCACGCCCACCTCATAGGTCGCCGGCGCGGACAAGGTCAGCACGACACGACCCCCGCGGGGATAGCTGTAGGTTTCGACATCCGTCAGCGACACGATCCCCTTTGATACCACCTTGGGATCAGGTGTCACGACAACCTCTGAATCCCCGCGGGCTCCGAGCAACTGAGCCGCAGGAATCGCCGACGCGCTCGAGGTAGCTGTTGGCGCGCCGAGAACCGGACCATGTATCCGCGCATGCTGCGCCTTGGCCTGAGACTTTGCCTGGACCTGCAGCTGCGCCCAAGCATCCCCTCGCGGGCGTAGCACCTCGCTATTCGCCACCAGCTGCTCGATTCTCGTCACGCAAGCTGACCCCCCTTTGGCAGCGGTCGCCGTTTGCCGAGCGCGCGCCAAATAGGCCGAACGATACGTTTCTGCACCATCACGTGCCAGTTCGCCACGCAAGCGCGCCTGACGAAAGTCGGCCCGGCACGCCACCACGCCATCCACCGATGAGGCCACGACCGCAGAATATAATTCGATCGCCTCGCGTGCATCGGTCGTCGTGCGATCGAAACGCCACAGCCGCTCACGTAGGCGGGCCGCCAAGAACGCCAACTCGCTCCCCCGCGCGTTTTTACCTTCCCTGGCCGAAGCGATGCTGAGACGATCGCTGAGGGCAACAACCTCGGCCCTCACCGGTAACGTCGTTTCCGGGACCAAAAGCCTCTTGGCAACGGAAACAGTATCGCCCGCCGACCTTGGCTTGTCGGCCACCGGCGGCGCTTGAGTCGGCGTGGTTTCTCCACACGCCCACAGCGAAGCGACAATAAGGACGGCAAAGGTCACGCGACGGGGCCACATGGCATCTCCGAGCATCATGACACATATTCCGGAGACTTGTGGGACCCAGCCAAACAGCATGGGCAAAAAGACACACTCAGAGTGCAGTCGGACAACCTTATTGTCGCATGAGCCCATCATTGTGCCCTCCTGTGTTGCGAGCCGCTCTTTCGAGGTGCTAACGTCCAGTTCGGGCACCCCCTATGAGCACCACAGACCACATTCAACTCCCCGGCGGCATGAGTTTCGTGGACGCCGATCGCATGGCTAAGGCCATCGTCCCCTCGTGGGTCGAACTTTTTGGCTCGTCGACCGCGACCCGCGAACCGGGCGCCTCGCCCCGAATCGCGGACGCAAAGCCCGCCTCAGCCAGTCCCTTTGCCTCCGCTGCGCCTGCGCACGCCGCTCCAGTGCAGCCAACGATTCCGGAAACACCCAACACCGCCGGCGTGTCGAGCCAGGCGGAAGCGTCGATCGCATTGCCCACGAGCGGCCTGCCCTGGGGAAAGATCCTCGGTGGACTCGCGGCAGCAGGCCTCGTCATCGGCGTCGCGTTCGCCGCGACCACCGGTGGCGACAGCGATGAAGAGCCCGCTACGGAATCGGAAGCGATAGCACCCGCCGCAAAGGTCGACGCGCCCAAGGCGCCGGTTCGCGCCGCCGTGGCCGCCAAAACGGCTGCCGCGGCGCATGCGGGAAAGGCCGATCGAGACTCGGAAGACGACACTGCAAAGGCCGACACGCCCGACTCAGCCGAACCCGCGGACAGCGAACCACCCGCCGAGCCCGAGAAAGAACCGGAAGCGGTCGCGGAGGCGCCAAAACCTCCGCCAGCAGAGGTACCCAAAGTTTCGCCCAAACCCGTCGCAGTGGCACCGAAGCCGCGACCGCGACCGCGACCCAAGACTCGCCCGCGTCCCAAGCCCAAGAGGCCGAAGAGCAAGGGCGGAGGCATCGCGCGGGAACTACCATTTTAGGCCAGCAACTCTGCCTTCCAACCTCCCTCTCACCCATTCGTGTACCGAAGCCTGTTCATGACTACGTTCATCCGCACCCTTGTTCTCACCTGCCTCCTGACCGCCATGCTGCCCCTAGCGGGCGTCATTCGGCCTGCACACGCACAAGATCCCGTAACTGCGCTTGCCCGGCAAAAGTTCATCGAGGGCGTCCAGGCCTTCGACGCTGGAAAGTTCGAGCAGGCGCGCGCGGCCTTCCTTCAGGCCTACGCGCTCAAGCGTCACCCCTTGGTCCTGTTGAATCTCGGCCAAAGTGAACTCAAGGCCGGCTACCCCGTCGACGGCGGCAACCACCTCCAGCAGTTCTTGCACGAACACAAAGCCGCCACCGCCTCCCAAAAGGGATCTGCTCGTGGAGGCATCGATGAAGCCAAACGGCGCGCTAGCTTCGCTATCCTCATCGTCGACACAGACGGTTCGCAGTTGGCCATCGACGGCCGCCCCGTGGGTATCAGTCCGCTTCTCGATCCGGTCTTCTTGACCGCAGGAAAACACCAGGCCACCGCTTCTCACTCAGGGCGCACCGTCAGCGCCGCTTTCGTCGCTCGGCGCGGGTCGGCCGCACCCGTTACCTTGAACTTCGCGGCGCCTAGGCCCACACAACCCCTGCCCACGCCCGGCGTTCCTCCAGTAGCGCCGCAGCCCACGCAACCGATGCCGGGCCCGATTGCGCCTCGGCCGGGCGTGATGCCTCCACCGCCCCCACTTCGAGCAGGTCAACGCGAGTCGCCGATCCGGTGGTTCAAACGCAAGCCAATCGCCTGGGCCACAGCCGGCGTCAGCGGCTTGGGATTGGTAGGCACACTCGGCTTCGGTCTCGCGGCGGCCGACGCAAGTTCCGCCGCTACCGACGTCCAAGACCAGATCTTGGCCGAGGTTTCGCTCCAGAACAACCTGCCGAGCGAGTACATCAATAACGGGCAGCCAACACCCTGTGGCGACCGCAACGGAGCCTTTCCGCCTCATCCCTATTACGCAGCGGCTTGCGGACAGTTGACCGATAACCTCGACACCTACGACACCGACGTCGCACTCATGGGGGTGAGCATTGGTCTGACAATCGCTGGCGCAGGGGCAACCGTCGCCTACTACTTGATCGACACCGATCCCGCCAAAACCTCCACCGCCAACCGCGGTACGCTGCTTGGCATCACCCCAGTCGTGACCGCCGACCATAAGGGACTTGGCCTCGTCGGGCAGTTTTAGTCGGCACACGCCAAGGTAGACACACACGACGCCGGTGCCCCATTGAGGCCGCCGGCAGACACGCGTCCGTCGCTGTACGCGGCAGCCAAGCGATCTCGAAACGTCGACCGCGGCAGCCCTGCCTGCCGAGCTGCCGCGCTGATGTTTCCGCGCGCGGCTTTCAAGATGGCAGCCGCGTCAAGCCGCCCATCCTGCGGCCCCCCCACCGGCCCGCGGGCGGTCAACGCGTCGATAACCGCCGAGGCGTCGATACACTCGCTCTCGCCGAGCATCGCGGCGTGGACCAAAACGTTGTTCAGTTCGCGCACGTTGCCCGGCCACCGTTGACGAGACAGAAGCTGCAGCGCCTCGTCAGTGATCCACAGACCCGACAAAGGGGCCTGGCGAAAGAGGTGGCGCACGATGAGTTCCAGATCGCGGAGCCCCCGGTCGCGGACGGGTGGCAAGACCACGACGCAAGCAGAAATTCGTTGATACAGGTCAAAACGGAAACGCCCTCGCCTGACTTGCGCCTCGAGCGGCTCGCAAGTCGCAGTCACCAAGCGAACGTCAACCGGATGAGCGTGATCCGCGCCAAGTGGTTCACATTGGCCATCCTCCACAACCCGGAGAAGTCGCGCTTGCGTAGCAGCGGACATGGTGCCCACCTCGTCGATGAACAAGGTACCCCCGTCGGCGCGCCGCAGCGCCCCTCGTCTCGGCTCTGCAGCCCCGGTGAACGCGCCCCGCACGTGACCCAACAGTGAGGAAAGACCCACGTCACCTCCCAACAACGCCCCGCTGACCGCCACGAAAGGCCCCGAAGCCCGCGGGCCCTCGGTGTGAAGAGCCCGCGCAACCGCTTC
>JAPYTK010000331.1 GCA_029941785.1 Polyangiaceae bacterium
CCTCAAGACCGAGGGGGAGGCTGCACGGGTCAAACAGCATGACGCGGCGGTGCTGGCGCTTTCTGAAGATGACTGGTTCGCCAAGGAAATCGTTCTCAACATGACCCGCGTATTGCGGCGCTTGGATCTCACGGCGCGCAGTCTCTTCGCGACCATCGAGCCTGGGACTTGCTTCGTCGGCAGTATGCTGGAAATCGCCTTCGCGGCCGATCGGTCTTACATGCTCGAGGGCGAAAACGAAGAGGGTCATAGCGCGAGCATTGGAATGAGCGTGATGAATCACGGCCCCTTACCAATGTCGAATGGTCTCACTCGGCTAGCGACGCGCTTCCTTGCGAAACCGGCCCATGCCGAAGCGCTTGAGGCGAACACCGAGATGATGGATTCGGACGGGGCCGTCGAGCTCGGCCTCGTGACCTTCGCCTTTGATGACATCGACTGGGAAGACGACGTGCGCATCGCGATCGAAGAGCGCTCCAGCATGTCCCCCGATGCTTTGACCGGTATGGAGGCCAACCTCCGCTTCGCCGGTCCCGAGACCATGGAAACGAAAATATTCGCGCGCCTCAGTGCCTGGCAGAACTGGATATTCCAGCGACCGAACGCGGTTGGTCAGCGCGGCGCGCTCACGATGTACGGTCGTCCCGAGCGGCCCGAATTCGACTGGAGGCGCACGTGAGCAGTGTCATTACGAACGACCGGATCCCCAACAACGTTCATCTTGCCGACGACCGAAAACTCCAGCGCGCTCTCGAGGCGTGGCAGCCGCGGTTCATCGACTGGTGGTGCGACATGGGGCCCGAGGGGTTTCAGCAAGACCAAATCTATCTGCGGACGGCGACCAGCGTCGACGCGAAAGGTTGGGCCCACTTCGACTACGTGAAAATGCCCGATTATCGCTGGGGGATCTTCCTCGCCGATCCGGTCCAAGACCGTAAGATCGGCTTTGGCGACAACATGGGCCGCGATGTTTGGCAGACGGTTCCGGGCGAGCACCGCAATGCGCTTCGTCGCCTTATCGTCACCCAAGGGGATACCGAGCCGGCGAGCGTCGAGCAGCAGCGCCTGCTCGGGAAGACCTGTCCGAGTCTGTATGATCTTCGCAACCTGTTTCAGGTCAATGTGGAAGAGGGCCGTCATCTCTGGGCCATGGTCTATTTGCTTCACAGTCACTTCGGACGCGATGGTCGCGAGGAAGCAGAAGGCTTGCTCGAGCGGCGCAGCGGCGATGAGGACAAGCCGCGCATCTTGGGGGCTTTCAACGAGCCATGCAGTCACTGGCTGAGCTTCTTTTGCTTCACCTACTTCACCGATCGCGATGGCAAGTACCAGCTGCTTGCCCTCGCAGAGAGCGGTTTTGATGCTCTCTCGCGGACCACGCGTTTCATGCTCACCGAGGAAGCGCACCACATGTTCGTCGGCGAGACAGGCTTGCTTCGGGTCATCCAGCGCACGCTGGAATTGATGGAGAAGAACCCCAACGACGATGCGCGGGACGAGGGTGGAATCGATCTTCCGATGCTGCAGCGCTACGTGAATCTCTGGTATTCGGTGTCGCTCGACTTGTTCGGCGGCGAGATTTCCTCGAATGCTGCGGCGTATTTTGCGTCGGGGCTCAAGGGGCGTTGCAAGGAGAGCAAGTTCGAAGAGCACACCGCCCTCGATCAGTTCTACGAAATGCAGGTACCCCAAGACGACGGCACGCTCGCCACCGAAGAGATCCCCCTTCGTACGGCGATGAACGAGGTCTTGCGCGACGAGTACGTCGATGATTCTCAGCGGGGGCTCGACAAGATGAACAGGCTCATCGCCGAGGCCGGATATGATTTCCGGTTGAAGTTGGCGAGCACGCGCTTTAATCGTGCAGCCGGGATTTACGCCGGCATGCCTTTCGACCCTGAGGGCAACTTGCTCAGCAAGGAAGATTTCGACGCGCGGAAGAACGATTGGCTGCCGTCGGAAGAAGACGAAGCCTACGTCAAGAGCTTGATGACCGAGCCGATCTACGAGCCCGGTAAGATGGCCAATTGGATCGCTGCCCCAAACCGTGGCATCAAAGGGGCGCCGGCCGACTTCGAGTACGTCAAGAGGCAGGCTTGAGCGACGATCAACCACAGGAGGGCGAGGGCTCCGACGGCCGACCGATGTACGGCCCCCGTTTGGCGGACGCCTTCGATTTTGCGTGTGAGCAGCACCACGGTCAGCGGCGTAAGGGGAGCGGCGCTCCGTACGTGACCCACCCGATGGCGGTGGCCTCGCTCGTCGCGGAATACGGTGGCGATGAAGACCAAGCCATCGCGGCACTCTTGCACGACACGATTGAGGATTGTGACGTCACTCGAGCTGACATCGTCCAGCGTTTCGGCGAGCGTGTGGCCGACATGGTCGACGCGTGCACGGACGCGGTCGAGTCACCAAAGCCCCCTTGGCGGCCACGTAAAGAGGCGCACATCGCTCACGTCCGGGGACTATCGCCGACGATGAAGCTCGTGATCGCGTGCGACAAACTACACAACGCGCGAAGCATCGTGGCCGACCGGCATCGCAAGTCGGTCGGCGAGGACGTGTGGACGCGGTTTCGGGCCGACCGACCGGATGTGATTTGGTATTATCGCGCCATGGCGACGGCTCTGCGGGACGGCTGGACCAACGAGGCCCTCGACGAGCTCGATCGGACCATCGATGCCTTCGAGTGAGGCGGAGCGCCGTTCAGCGCTTCGCAGGTGGTGAGGCGTTGTCCTTTTCTGTCGGCTTGTCTCGGTCGGTCTCGCTCGGACTTTTTGTTTTCGGTTGGCGAGGAGGCGGAGGGCCGTGTTCATCGGCCAACTTGCGCTGCAGTTGCTTGAGCATCACACGCTCGTGGTACGAAGGTAGCTGCGGGAGCTTGAGGGTCACGCGTACCTGGCCATCGCGCCGGACGAACTCGAAGGCACCGCGGTTCTTCCGCGTTCCGCTTTCTAGTGTGGTGTATTCGAACAGCAAATAGCCCCACTCGGCGTTGGGGTCGACGACCGGGACGTTCAGATCGACCTTCAGCAGACGCAGCGTCGAGCCAAAGCACTGACTGTAGGTGTAGGGCGAGTGATGGGTCGTTGCGGCCGCGGCGGATCTGCAGAAGCCGAAGCAGACGGCCGCCAGCGCGGTGGCGATGAGGAAGCGATGGGTGGTTGAGCGAGGCACCGCCCGAATAAAGCCGCGGATGCCGCCTCGGGCCAACTTATGGAAGCTCTACAGCTTGACGACCTTTTGCTTGTCGCCCTCAGCGTTCCGCAAAGCGTCCCGCGTATCCACGATGAGAGGAGCCTCGGCTAGGAGCCGGTCATAGTCCTGGTGGCTGTGGTCTGTGATCACGACCACGGCGTCGAAGTCGCTGTAGGAGATGGTTGCCGCGACGGAGCGCATTTCATGGCCGTTGCGTTGAACGGTTGGAACGTAGGGATCGAAATAGCTCACTTCGGCGCCCAGTTGTTCGAGCCCCGTCATGATGTCGAAAGCGGGGGACTCGCGTGTGTCATCGACGTCGCGTTTGTAAGCCACGCCCCAGATCAGTAACTTCGCGCCGTTGACCGCTTTCTTCGCCGTGTTGAGTGCCTGCTGGGTCAACACGACCACGTGGGCCGGCATGCCGCTGTTGATGACGTCGGCAAGCTCGATGAAACGGGCCTGGTACTTGAGCGAGCGCATGCGCCACGACAGATACAAGGGGTCGATCGGTATACAGTGCCCTCCCAGGCCTGGACCCGGGTAAAAGGGCATGAAGCCAAAAGGCTTGGTCGCCGCGGCGCGGATCACTTCCCAGACGTCTACATCGAGTCGCTGGGCCATCAGGGCAAACTCGTTGGCGAGTGCGATGTTCACGGCTCGGTAGGTGTTCTCGAGGAGTTTGACCATCTCTGCGGTGTCGGTGCTCGAGACGGGAACCAAGGTGTCCAAAATCGCTTCGTAGAGTGCGCTTGCGATTTGAAGACAGGCTGGCGTGGCTCCGCCTAGGACCTTCGGGGTGTTACGGGTCTTGTAGATCGCGTTCCCGGGATCGACACGTTCGGGGCTGAAAGCGATGAAGACATCGCGACCGATGGTGTACGCCTCGCCCGAAAGCAGCGGAGCCATGACCTCGCGGGTCGTCCCGGGGTAGGTGGTGGACTCGAGGACGATAAGCATGCCCGGGCGTTGGTGCGCTCGGATCATCTTCGTCGCATCGATCACGTACTTCAGATCGGGGGCCTTCGTCTTGTTGAGCGGCGTGGGCACGCAAAGGATCACCGCATCTGCGGACCCCAGGACGGTGGGATCGGTGGTCGCCGACAGTTTTCCGCTCGCCACCAACGGGGCGAGCTGCTCGTCAGGCACGTCATCGATGTACGAGCGCTGCTCGGCGATGGAGTCGACCTTTCGCTGGTCCTTGTCCAGGCCGACGGTCTCGAAGCCCTCCTCCGCGAAGGCCACCGCCAAGGGGAGGCCAACGTAGCCAATCCCGATGATGACGAGCTTGGCCTGGCGTTTTTCAAATCGGTTGATGAGTCGGATCACGGGTCTTGTATCGTCCCCTCTAGGATGTTGCCTGGCCCCTCGCCAAGCATGAAGTCCGCCTCGTCTTTTCCCATGACTTCGACCAGGCGTGCGATGCCCTTGGCGGTGCTCTCGG
>JAPYTK010000332.1:0-2569 GCA_029941785.1 Polyangiaceae bacterium
CGATGCGCTGTCTTCGACTCACCTTTTAAGCCTAACACAACCGATCGATGCCACGATCGCCATCAGGAGCCTGGCGAGACATCACAATCCGGCAGGGTGAGCAGATCGACCGCGGCCGAAACGATCTCGCCATCATGGTCGAGCAGAGTTTGTCCGTCGTCGGCCACGACCTCCGCGACGACCGAAAGGACATCGGGATCGCCCGTCACGGCATGTGTCGACCCGTCATGGTAGCGATCAGCGACCTTGTCGAAGATCAGATCGATCGCCGGAGTCGCACCCTCATTGTTCAACGCCCCCATGACATACAGCGCAAGATGCCCACACTGCGACGCCCCCGCACATGCCCCTGGAGGCCTCAGCAACAGTTCCTCGAAGCTGACAAGCATCGGCAATCGATACCCGTCCTCGAGCCCAATCGAGACACAGGTGGGAGCCACGCTCGGTGCCGGGTCACTGAACGACAGCGACGGCTCGCCAGTCGGACCGGTGACCCCACCTATGAGCGGATCGTCTGAACACCCAGCCGCGAGGAAAGCGACGAGCAGGCCAACGATGATTCGCATGAGCCCTTCCCTAGCGATCGACGAAGCTCTTGAGCTGACGCGATCGACTCGGGTGACGCAACTTGCGCAGCGCTTTCGCCTCGATCTGACGGATGCGCTCACGCGTGACCTCGAAGTCCTGACCGACCTCTTCAAGCGTGTGGTCGCTCTTTTCGCCGATGCCGAAACGCATGCGCAAAACCTTCTCCTCGCGAGGCGTCAGCGTCTTGAGAACCCGACGCGTCTGGTCGGCGAGGTTCATGTTGATCACGGCCTCCGAAGGCGAGAGCACGCTCTTGTCTTCGATGAAGTCGCCCAGATGCGAATCCTCTTCTTCGCCGATGGGCGTCTCGAGACTGATCGGCTCCTTGGCGATCTTGAGCACCTTGCGAACCTTGTCGAGCGGCAGCTCCATCTTTTCCGCGATTTCTTCCGGCGTGGGCTCGCGGCCAAACTCCTGCACCAAGTAACGCGAGGTGCGAATGAGCTTGTTGATCGTCTCGATCATATGAACGGGGATGCGGATGGTTCGAGCCTGATCGGCGATGGCGCGGGTGATCGCCTGCCGAATCCACCACGTCGCGTACGTCGAGAACTTGTAACCCCGCTGATACTCGAACTTATCGACGGCCTTCATCAGACCGATGTTGCCCTCCTGGATGAGATCCAAGAACTGCAGACCACGATTCGTGTACTTCTTCGCGATCGACACCACCAGCCGCAGGTTTGCCTCGACGAGTTCCGCCTTGGCTTTCTCCGCAGAGCGCTCGCCTCGCAGGATGGCGCGATAGCTATCGCGTAAGACCCCCAGATCGCAACGGAGGTCTTGCTGGATGCTCTCGATGGCCAAACGCAGGTCCTTCAGGTTCGTCTGCAAGTCGGGCAGATCCACGCGGGCGCATTGGATCTTCTTTGCGAGGCGCGCCTCGGCGTGGCGATTGCCCGTGGCCTTGATGATCAACTGGCGCAAGCCGTCGATATCGCCACCCGCACGACGCAAGTAGCCGCGATAGGGAGACATGAACCTCTCAACCCGTGCAATCTCGCGTTTGAGCACGACGACGATCTTGTCGATGGTCCGCTTGTTGAGGTTCATCTCTTCGAGCGTCTTGACGAGTTGCTTGGCGTTGGCCGTGAGCGCAGCATCGGCAGTGGCACGCTTCGCATCGGCAGTCGCGCCGCGTCGATCTTCGCGCAAGCCGTCGTGCTTCTTGTCGAGTCGCTTGACCTTGTCGATCAGCCGAATGATGCGCCGATCCGCCTCTTCCTCATCGAACTCCTGGTCCTCGGTCTCCACGTCCCGAATGAGATCCTTGACCCGCACCTTGTGTTTGCGCAGGCGCTCGCCCACCTCGATGACTTCGCGCACTGCAATGGGTGACTGCAGAATCGCCGCATGTATTTTCCGCTCGCCTTGCTCGATTCGCTTCGCGATTTCGACCTCGCCCTCGCGAGTGAGCAAGCTCACGCTTCCCATCTTGCGCAAGTACATGCGCACGGGATCGTTGCTCTTCGAGTAGTAGTCGGTCTCTTCCTGCTTCGTCTTTGGTCGGGTGGGCAGCTTCTTGGCTCCCTGTTCCTCTTGGGCCACACGACGAGGCTGGATCTTCACCTGGGTGGCACCGTCGACAATTTGGATGTCCTCAGCGCCGATGGCGCCGGCGATTTCTTCCGCCTGCTCGGTGGTCGCTTCGGCGGGTATCGCTTCGTTCACTTCGTCAAACGTGAGAAAGCCCTTCGTGGCGCTGTCGGTCGAATTGTCTGCCGCTGCGGAGGTCGCCTTGGCCATACTCGAGCCTGCAGCCGTACGTTTGGACTTGGTCGCCTTGAACCGCTTGCGCACCGAGTCGGCCACTTCGCGGCGACTCTTGGGAGCCTCGGCGATCATCGCGGCGCCGTTCGTGCGTTTCCCGTTCTTGGCCGAGACCTTCTTGGCCGAGACCTTCTTCGCCGGTGCCTTCTTGGTCGTGACCTTCTTCGCCGGTGCCTTCTTGGTCGTGACCTTCTTCGCCGGTGCCTTCTTG
>JAPYTK010000332.1:2669-4633 GCA_029941785.1 Polyangiaceae bacterium
GTCGTGACCTTCTTGGCCGTCTTCTTTGTCGTCGACGCCTTCTTCACGCTCGCCTTTCCAGCAGGCCTCTTGGCCGCTGCCTTCTTTTTCGCCTTGGCAACAGGTCGAGCCGCCGGTCGCGTCGTACGCGCCGCGGCCTTCTTGGCTGCCGTCTTCTTGGTCGAGGTCTTCTTCTTCGTGGCCATCCCCATACTCCCAAACGCGCCCGCTCTGGGGCACGAGGTCTTAACTCAGCCCGTGCCGCTCCCGGCTACGACGCGCGAGCTCTTTGAGAAGCTCATCCTCCGCGTCGCTGTCTCCCTGTCTTTCAGCCTGTGCAAGTGCATCCAATTTGACAGCGCTGTCGTCCTTCAATGCGATTCGCCGAAGTTTCGTCATGTTATCGACAAGTTCCCGCCGTGCGTTTGCCACATCGAGAAACTCGGGGGCAGCCAAGCGAGCGGCTGCGAATGAATGGATCGCCGGCGGCATCAAATCAAGTAAATGTTGAACTTCTAGGGATTTTTTTTCTTCCCACATTTGACGCATCGCGGCAACTCCGAGGGCAAGATCGCCCTCCACGGCCTCCAGCACGACCGCGGTTTCCTCCTCCTCACACAATTCCGGGAAGTCGAGAAGGGCTCCAAACACGGCGAGGCTGATGTCTTGCGCCCGGGGTCGGGACCGAGACGACGGACCCTGCGATTCCCCGCTCGCCCTCGACGAAGCGCCGCCATCCGCCGGTCCGGGCTGCAAAGCGCGGCGGACCATACTCTCTAATGAGCGGATATCACCGGGAGATCGTCCCTCAATGACAAGCTGGGCGGAGATCTTGTCCGCATAGGACTTCGCCATCGATCGGACCGTGGGGTCCTTTTCTTCAGCGAGGTAGTGCAGCACCTGCTCGATCCGCTGCTGCTTCTCCTTGAGCGAGCCCCCCTGCACCCCGTCACCCATGAGGGTCTCCTCGATGAGGTATTCGAGCATGCCTCGCGCGCCCACGATCAATTTCTGCACCGCTTCGACACCGTTGGCCCGAATGAAGTCGTCCGGATCGGTATCGGCAGGCAAACTCACGACCTTGAGGTTCAGCTCGGCCATTCGTGCAGGAACCCGACACGCCGCGGTGGCCTTGCGGCCCGCCCCGTCGCCATCGAACATGACGACTGCGGTCTGGGCGTAACGCCGAATGAGACGCGCCTGCTTCTCCGTGAGGGCGGTCCCAAGAGGTGCGACGGCGATGTCGAGGCCCCGTCCGTGGAGCGACAGCACGTCGAAGTTCCCCTCGACCAAAACCGCATGCCCCTCGCGACGTGCCGCGTGGCGTGCCTGATAAAGACCAAATACCGTGTCGCCTTTGACGTAAATCGGTGTCTCGGGGCTGTTGATGTACTTGGGCGCGGGTCGACGGTCTGCCCCATCGTCCCGGTACATCGGCTCGATCGCCGCTCGCTGGAGTTGTTCCTCGCTCGGCTCGGGCAGGGCCCGTCCGCTGAAAGCCACGACGCGCCCGCTCTTGTCGAGCACCGCAAACATCACGCGGTGTCGAAACGCATCGAAGTGCCCCCGACCGCTTCGGCGTTGTGAGATCAAGCCGAGGGTCGCCGCTTGCTCGAGAGGCACGCCTTGTCTCTGTAGATAGCTGCTCAGCCCATCCCACCCGTACGGGGCGTAACCAATGCGAAACCCCTCCAGCGCGGCTCGTAGGGCCTCGTCAGCGCTATCGAGGGGCAGCCCTCGTCTCTCAAGCTCTTCACGAGCCATTCCGGACAGCGGATGGCCTCCTTCGGCGAGTTGCTCCTCGAAGAAACACGCCGCGAGCTGATTGAGTTCGTAAAGCTTGGTCCGTTCATCCCGGCGGCGCTGCTCGACATCCCGTTGCTCAGGGGAAGACTCCTCGATGAGCACGCCATAACGGTCAGCCAAGTGACGTACCGCCTCGGGGAAGGCCAAGCCTTCGAGCTGCATCAGGTAGTCGAACACAC
>JAPYTK010000333.1 GCA_029941785.1 Polyangiaceae bacterium
TATCACGTCTGTGGGCTGCGCAAGGGCGGCAAGCTGTATTGCTGGGGCAACAACAACTACAAGCAGGTGGGCAACGACAGCAGCAGCAAAACCCTGCAGCCTGTCGCGATCGAGCCGAACAGCACGTTCTCGGCCGTCGCACTCGGCTCCTATCACAGCTGTGCGGTCAACTCCGACGGCTCGCTCTGGTGTTGGGGAAGAAACAACGATGGCCAGCTCGGGATCGGATCGAGCAACGGCACCTTCGGTCTTCCGCAACCGGTGGGCAGCGAGACGGACTGGGATCAGGTCGCGCTCGGTGAGGCCTACAGTTGTGCGACCAAGACCGATGGCGCCGTCTGGTGCTGGGGACGGGCATTCGAAGGCCAGCTCGGCATCGATGACACGAGCGAGAAGACCACCCCGCAGCCCGTCGACGTCGGAAATGCGTACGCCCACATCGCTGGCGGGCGACAGACCATGTGCGGCCTCCGAAAGAATGACGGCTCGCTCTGGTGTTGGGGCAAAGGAGAGAACGGACAGCTCGGTGATGCCCCTGCCCGCAACCTCGTCCCCGTCGAGCTGTGGGATCACAAGGACTGGCAGCAGCTCGAGGTGGGGGCGACCCACATCTGCGGCCTTCGATCCGACAATCGGATTTATTGCTGGGGCAACAACCGCTTCGGTCAAACCGGTAACGGCGAGCGCGGGCAGGCGCTGTCGCCACGAAGCGTGAAAACCGGTGCCGCGAGCTGGACGGCCAGCGACGTGAGCAACGATACCAGTCTCGCCTTGGGACAAGACGGCACGCTTTGGTCGTGGGCGCGCAACCTCTACAGCCAGCTCGGGCTGGGGGACGAGACGAACCGCCGAGCGCCAGCGCAGATCGGCCAGAAGACGAGCTGGATCGCCGCCAAGACCGCCCTCAACCACAGCTGCGGACTTCAGACCGCAGGCCAGGAAACCACCTTGTGGTGCTGGGGAAGAAACAACAACGGCGTGCTCGGAACGGATGCACCCAGCAACGCGATCGAGACCTCCCCCGTTCAGGCCGGGAGCGACACCGACTGGATGAGCTTCACGACGCGCTGGGAGCACAGTTGCGGCCTCAAGGCCGGCGGAGCGCTGTTCTGCTGGGGCCGCAACAACAACAATCAGGTAGCCGAAGGCTCGACCTCAGCGCGTTACACGCCCGAGCTGGTGAGCCCTGGCGCGCTCTTCGATCAGGTCTCCGCCGGCAGCAGCTACACCTGCGCCGTCAAGAGCGACGGCACGCTGTGGTGCTGGGGAAAGAACAACCAAGGACAGCTCGGCGTGGGAGACAAGGCCAAGCGCACCACGCCCACGCCGGTGGGAACGGACACGACCTGGAGCCAGGTCGCCACCAATTACGAGCACAGCTGCGGGCTCAAGACCGACAACTCGCTGTGGTGTTGGGGTTACAACAACCATGGCCAACTCGGCTTCGGTGACAAGAATGCCCGCCCGACGCCAGAGAAGGTCGGCGCGGCCAGCTGGTCGCAGATCAGCGTGGCGCGTTACCATAGCTGCGGCGTGCAGACCGACGGCACGCTGTGGTGCTGGGGAAATGGTGGATACGGCCGGCTCGGGCTGGGCAACACGAGCAGTCACACCTCTCCGCAACAAGTCGGCGCGGACAACACCTGGGCCGATGTCATGGTGGCGTATGAACACAACTGCGCACGCAAGGCGAACGGTGTCCTGTACTGTTGGGGGTCAAACTACTTTGGCCGCACCGGTCACGGCGACGCATGGACCGCAGAGCCCGCCGTCATACTCGAGCCCTGATCTCAGGCCTTGAGGACGGACTGAAGCAGCACTGGGCTCTGGTTGGAGATCTGCGCGTACGAAAGCCCCGCCGCCTCGAGCAGGGTCGCGTGCACATCCGGCGGTCGGACGAAGGTACCCAGCTCGTCAGGTTTGCCCGTGACATGATCGATCGGGGTCGCGTGATAGTCGTAGTCGCTCGAAGCGCCGACCACCTGGTTGCCCTTGATCCCGTTGCCCGCGATGAGCGACGCCGAATACAGGAAGTGGTCGCGTCCGGTACGGGTGTTGAGTCGCGGTGTACGCGCAAAATCGGAGCTTACGACGATGGTCATGCGATCCCAATACGGCTTGCCGTTGGGATCGAGCGTGTTCTTCATATACGAAATAAAGTCTGCCACCGCGTTCCAGCCACGTCGCTGGCGCGACACTTGATCCGCGGCCCACTCGTCGCCATGCGTATCGAGACCGCCGGCCACCGCCACCGAGACTGCCTGACTGAGGCCATTGGTGATGGCCTGCGCCGCAATGGCGGCTCGCCCCTCCCCTTCGCCGAGTTGACCGAAGGGGTTGGCGGGGTTGATCCCAAAGGCATCGTACACATTCGCCACCGAACTGCCGGGCACCGGGTTGCGCTTGAAGTCGAAGTACTGCCAAACGGTCCCACCACTGAACGCGATCGACTTCTCGAAGCTCGCTCGATGCGCCGTCACGTGCGTGGTCACATCGAGCTGACGCGCTAGACACCGATCCCCGTATTGAAGATCCGCGAGCGCCTTGGCGAGCTTGGCCTTGGGCTCGAGATCCGGGTTCAGCGGCTTGAGGACCGTCGAAAGATCTTGGTAGCCATCGATGCGAAGCCCGCTGGCCCGTGGATCGAGCCCCTCGTTGTACATCTCGGTGCGGATGACGAGGTTGGGAATGGTGAACAGTCCAGGGTTCTCGCTCGCCCAAAAGGTGCTGAGCGAGCTGCCCGATGCGCTCAAGCCCCTTGGAAACTTGCCGGTGAGAAAATAGCGCTGACCGACGGAGTGACTCAGGGTCCCCATGTCGATGCCACGGATGACACACAGGTCTTCGTACAGCGGCGCCATCTTGGCCATCGCCATGCCAAAGCTGATGTTCGAGCCACTCGGTGTGATGATGCCGGTGTTGCCGGTGCTCGCCATGAGCGCCTCGGCTTCGTCGTCTTCGTCTGCGACGAAGTCGTAACCCGTGTGGATCTTGCTTTCGGGATCCGAGTATTTCTTCTGCGTGTGGTCGCGCGGATCGAGCCCCAGCAGCGTGTCCCAGCCGCCGCTAAAGCGGAAGAACACCAGCAGCGGCAGTGTGTTGGGATCGACGCCGTCCGCGTGTGCCGGCGGCGCGAGCAGAATGTCGCCGGCCGCGAGCGCGCCACCACCCACCCCAAGCGCGGTCAGCGCGTGACGCCTAGAGATACGATTCTTCAGAAAATTCGTCATGGCTTCGTCTCTAGTCGATGTGAAAAAGCGGACTCTCGAAGAGACCGATACAGACGCCACGCCAGCCCTCGGCTTGCGCTTTGGTGGAAGAGGTTTCGAGGCCCGTGCTGCTGATCCCAGCGTCGAACACGGCGCGGTAATCGATGACCAGTTCATGGCTGGCGTCGACTTTCATGCCCAGGAAACGCAGCAGGAGATACTGCAGGTTCTGCGTGATTTGGGTGTCGGTCGCGGTCCCGTCAACGGGCACGAAACGCCACAAGGTGTGCTCGGCGCTCTCGTCGCGTGCCGTGTCGGCCGCCACCATCTTGGTACACACATCCCGCGCCATGTCCCGCATGAACTTGAGATAGAGCGAACTCGGTGCCGGGTTCTCTTCGGTACGTACGACATAATCAGGTCGACCGAGGACCACGCCAAAGACGTCATCGCTCAGCCCGTCCTTGCCGTTGACGATCCACGTGATGGGTTGACCGTTTGCGTCGTTGCCCGCCACGCGAGGCAGAGTGGCTTGCAGGCGATCGATCTGAAGACGCCGAGCCCAACGTGTCGCGATCAACTCTGTGTCACTATCGATCGCAGCCACATCATCGCCCGACTCACGGGAGGCGTCCTGCGTGTTGGGTGGGGCGGGTTCACTGGTGGCGAGCACGCTCGTCTTCTCGGCACATGCGGCCATCATGACGAGAGCCCCAGCCAAGGCGCAGAAGAGCGAGGATCGCATCCGGTTACCCCATCGCGACGTCATCATGGCGTCCTCCGGTACTGGGGCAAGCTCACCAACCGCTTGACGATTTTCTTGAAGTCGTCGTGCTCCTGCAGCTCGGCGCTCAGTTCACTCAACAGATGCGCCTCACTCAGAGAGTGGCTAGGATCGAGCCGCATCTCCCGGTGATAGAGGAACTTAAAGAGATTCGTCACGGTCGCACGGGCAAACAAGCCACCGTCGATGGCCCACTTCGCTATCCCCGCCGGCCCCTCGTCGAAATTCGCTTGTACTTTGGGATGCGCATCGTCCGCGTACTCGAGCGCACGCAAGCGCCACACCTTGTAGTCCTTGTCCAGCTCGCTCACGACCTTCGCGTACAGGAGGCGGCAAAAGTTGCCATTCGAAACGCCTCCGACCTTATTGCACTCGGCTGCGTACTGATACGACTCGGCGAAACCGGTGAGCATCGTGCTGCCCGCCTCAGCGACCTGACCGAAATAGGCCGCGAGAGGCTCGAGCGTTTCGTGGCACTTTCGACAAATGCACCGACGGGTCAAGTCATCCGTGTCGAGCTCGCAACCATCGTAGTCACCGACATCGGGGGGCTGAAAGTACTGACCTGCAAACGCGATCCGGAAACGGTTCGCGCGACCGCGGTTCGTCTGAAAGCGCAAGGTG
>JAPYTK010000334.1 GCA_029941785.1 Polyangiaceae bacterium
GGCTTGCTCGCACTGCTCGCACTGCTCCCGCACATCATCCGGAAGCGGATCGTGGCCCGCCCGTTCATTCATATCATCACCCCCCTGCTCATTTTTCTCGGCTGCGCCGTAACCTTGGCCACGCTGCTGAACGACGAGGTGGACAGCCCGACCCGTATTCGCGCATTCTGGGCAGCCTTTGCCGGCGCAAGCTTGCTCGCAGCCGTCGCGCGGAACTATTTCGCTCGCCCGATAGGTGGCGACACCGCCACCCTGGCCATCGCCTTACTCTCGCTCGCAGCCCTGGGCGACATTCGCAACCGCGACCAGTTCCTCGTGCTCCTGGCCCTCTTCTTGCTGACAGGATTTCTCGCGCGGCGTTATGGAGACCCCGGCCATGCACCCCTTCGAGCACTCGGCTGGCGACATGGTGTGGCGATGACACTCGCGATCGGTGTCGCCGGCGTGACGAGCTACAGGCTGATCGAGTCGATCCCCCGTATGCATAGCTGGGTCCTCGCCAACATCGGTTACGGCAAAACCCGCACCGGGTTCGGTCGCAACATGTGGCTCGGATCCATGCGCGGACTGCTTCTCTCGGATGAGGTCGTGATGCGGCTGCAAGGCTTACCCGCCGACTACTTGCGGGGTGTGGTGTACACCCGTTACATCGCAGGACGGTGGAGCGAAGGGCTCAACAACGACGACCGCTACACGCCCCTGCCCCGGGCGCTCGCGTCCTCGCACGACACGACCGAAATCGAGTACCTCGACTCGAACAACAACTACTACTTCCTACCGCGAGGCGTTTCCGCCGTCGCCATCCACCACGGAGCGGCAAGAGTGAACCGGTGGGGCGTGGTGTCGCGGGCACCCATGCAACCTGCCGACCGCATCCAGTTTCGCGGAGGACAAGGCGCCGTCTTCCCCCTTGCCCCACCGGAAGCGGAGGACCGTGCGGTGCCTCACGATTTGCTTCGGGTACTTCAGCCCATCGCGCGAGCATGGGTCGTCGATACCGACAACGCGCATGACAAACTCGTGGCGATCGAGCAGCACTTGGCAAACGAATTTGAATACTCTCTCGAGTTTGAGGCCCACGCACACGAGGATCCCATCGTCACCTTCTTGACTGAGCAACGGCGCGGGCACTGCGAGTACTTCGCCTCCGCCATGGTGCTGCTCAGCCGAAGTATCGGGATTCCGGCGCGAGTCGTCGGGGGCTACAGAGTATGGGAGCGCAATCCGCTTTCCGGTCACTTTGTCATTCGCGAGCGAAACGCGCACGCCTGGGTGGAAGCGTGGGCCGGGCAGAACGGATGGGATCACTACGACCCAACGCCTTCGGAAGCGCTGGCCCGTAGCAATGCCGGTGAGACTCAACCGTTGGCGGCGCTTTTAGACCTTGGCAACCGCTTCGGACGCGAGTTTTCTCGTTGGTTGGATCAACGAACGCTCCAGGAATTCATCGCTCCGCCGGTGATGCTTCTTTTGCTCGCCTTCCTTCTTCAGTTGATTCGCCACCTGCGCGAACGCCAAGCTGGACGCAGGAAAACTGTCGCCATCGACGAAGCTCTCCCCTGCCTCAAGCAACTGAGCAAAATACTCTCGCAGCACGGCGTGCGCCGACGACCGAGCGAACCGATCGAGGCGCTCATGAGGCGGGTGCATCGAAGTCGCTTACCGGGGCCGCTGGCGAAGGCCACATCGACCGCTCTCGATGACTACATCGCCTTCCGTTTCGGCGGCCACGGGGACGAACTTGCCATCGAGACCGAAATGAAGCGACTCGGCGCAGAGCTGACCACCGACCTCAGGCGTAGCGCGGGCCGCGAGCCTTCCCCTCCCTCGGTTCGCGGTTCGTAGGGGAAGACGCCATGCCCACCGCCTAGGTATCCCCGAGTCGATGACGTCCCGCAACCATGCGCGCGCCTGTGAATGAAAAATAATCGAAGCAGGGGCGCGCTCGGCGTCGTACCATCCGCGGCCACATGGACGACAAGAGCATCTACGACATTTACGTGGCCGGCCGCGGTAGCGCCGCTCTGGCGGTAGCCGTCCACCTCGGTTTGTTTCCGCTGCTCGACGCACAGGCACGCACAGAAACCGAGGTCAGCGAGGCCTTGGCCATCGCTCCGCGCGGAGCACGGTCCTTGTTGCGCGCACTGCGGGGCTTGGATCTCATCATCGAGGATGGCAGCCGTTTCTCCCTCAGTAAACAGAGTGCCCGCTACTTGGTGCCAGGTCGAGCTGGCTTTCTCGGAGGCCTCATCGAACTGGAAGTCCACAGCCCGCTAACGCCAAAGAGCCTGCTCGAGGCTGTTCGCTCGGGACGAGCCCAAGTCTATGGCGACGAAACGTGGAGTGCGCACGAGCAGGACAAGGAACGTGCCGCTCGTTTTACTCGAGCCATGCACAGCATCTCGGAAGGACCAGCCCAAGCGCTCGTCGCCACCTACGATTTTTCCTCTCATCACACGCTGCTCGACATCGGTGGAGGCTCGGGCGTGTACGCCGCCGAGACCCTCGTAAAAAACCCCCATCTTCGCGCCGTCGTTCTCGACATCGCACCGGTCTGCCCGCTAGCCGATGAGCATTTCTCCGCCCGCGAAGTCTCAGATCGCGGTTCAACCCGTGTTTCAGACATGTTCAACGACGACTTCGTCGATCCTGCCGCGTCTGAGCCCGCCGACGTGATCTTGTTCGCCCAGATCCTGCATGATTGGGATATCGCCCAGTGTGGATCCCTGCTGCGCAAGGCCTACGAGAGCCTGCCGCCAGGGGGCGCGGTCTTGATCCACGAAAAGCTCGTCGACACCGCTGGGGGTCCCAAAGCCAACGCGCTGGTCGATCTCGACATGCTCTTTTGGACCGAGGGGCAACAACTCACCGAGAATCAACTGCTTCACCTGCTCACGGAAGCCGGGTTTGCCGAGTGCCAGTGCACGCCAACGATCGGTTATTGGTCGCTCGGAGTGGGTCGAAAGACGAGTTCGGTCTGATCCTGCTTCGATCCGACTTCCGGGCCTCGCGGGAGCCGGGCGGACGAGAACAACTTCCCCCTCGCGTTCAAGGACGTCGCCGCACGGGGTCGCGGCAAACGCCAAGCTGCGTTATGTCCCAACGCCGTGAACTCTTTCGCCTCCACTATCCGAGTCCCTGCTCTTCGGCCCACTCGCCATCAGCGCTTGCCCACCATCTTGTGCCTCCTCTTGGCCACGGTGGCATGCGGCGGCGCCTCGTCTGCCGTGGCCAAAACAAAAACGGCGCCGCCCGCACCGGCAACGACCGCATCGACCCCGCTGATCAGCGATGCCCTACCCGACGAGAAGTCCATCGCGCTGGCGATACGTGCGCACTACACCAAGTACGTACACCGTATTCCCATGCGCGACGGAAAACGGCTCTACACGACGGTGTACGTCCCCAAGGATCGGTCGCAAACATACCCGATGCTGATGTGCCGCACGCCCTACAGCGTGAAGCCCTACGGTGTCGATAACTACCCTGACGTCGACCATCCCCGAAGCTTGCGCAAATTGGCCCCGTCGCTCGCCGCTCTGCGTGACGGCTACATCTTCGTCCATCAAGACGTCCGCGGCCGGATGATGTCGGAAGGCAAATTCGTCGACGTACGTCCGATACGGCCAGGTAAGGTCGACGAGAGCACCGACGCATTCGACACGGTTCAGTGGCTCTTGCAACATGTGCCGGCCCACAACGGTCGGGTCGGCGTGTGGGGGATCTCCTATCCTGGTTTTTACGCGGCCCAAGCAGCCGTCAATGCCCACCCCGCGATCAAGGCCGTGTCACCGCAGGCGCCGGTCACCGACTGGTTCATCGGTGACGACTTCCATCACAACGGGGCTTTCTTCATCGCGGACGCCTTTGGGTTCTATTCGAGTTTCGGAAAACCCCGTCCCGAGCCCACCAAGAAGATGACCTGGGGATTCGACTACGACAGCGGAGATGCCTACGAGTTCTTCCTGCGACTCGGTCCTGTCGCAAATGCTGACACCGTCCACCTCAAGGGGAAGATCCCCTTCTGGAAACAGATCATGAGCCACGGAACGCTCGATGCCTTCTGGAAGGCGCGCAATCCGCGGCCGCACTACAAGATGGCCAAGCCCGCGATCCTGACCGTGGGCGGATGGTTCGACGCGGAAGATCTCTTCGGTGCACTGGCCACCTACCGAGCCTTCGAAACGCAGAGCCCTGGCGCGAAAAACACGCTGGTGATGGGCCCATGGGCGCACGGTGGCTGGGCGCGCGCGGACGGCGATCGGCACGGAGATGTGTACGTCGGCCAGAAGACGTCGCCCTTCTATCAGGAGAAAATCGAGCTGCCGTTCTTCCAGAAATACCTCAAAGGGGCCAAAGTGCCGGCGCCGCCAGAAGCGTGGATCTTCGAGATGGGAACGAATATCTGGCGCCGTTACGACACCTGGCCGCCGAAGAAAGGCAAGCCTCGCACCTACTATTTCGGGGCCGGAGGCAAGCTACTCCTCCAGGCCGCAGGAGCCGACGACGCAGGCGAAAATTACGACGAGTACGTGAGCGATCCCGCCAAGCCGGTACCGTATATGGGCCGGTCGAGCATGCGCATCGACAAGACCTACATG
>JAPYTK010000335.1:0-3748 GCA_029941785.1 Polyangiaceae bacterium
AGCCAGTCCGGGACAAGAGGCCGACAGCATGCGCGTCACCCCGCAAGTCACCCAGGGCGCCTGCACCTCGACCACACCACCACCAGCCGCAGTGGTCGACACCACCATCTGCCAGAACACCATGCAGCGCAGCGACGGCTGCCCTGATGGCAAGATCTGCGTGCCCGATCCAAGCCCGGTGGCCGTATGTGTGCTGCTCGACGGCGATGTGGAATGTAATGTGAACTACCCCAACAAGGCATCGTTCCATGATGACTCCACCGACAACCGCATTTGCGAGTGCACCTGTCCCGCGAGCGGTGGCAACTGCAACACGAACTTTACGCTGTTCGACGAGGACAGCAGTTGCACCACCCCATTCGGTGGTTCACAACCCGCTGACGGCAGCTGCGTAGATGTCAGCGGCATCGCGGGTTACGACAGTTACAAGCTCAAGCCTCTGCCTCCTTTCATGCCCGGCAGCTGTAGCGGCGTCGGCAACAGCAGCGGGCAGGTGGACTTCACGGGGCCGAAGACCGTGTGCTGCCCTGACCCGTAGCGCGGTTCGAGCTGTCGATCAGGTGCCTGGAGCCCGCAATGCGCACCACCTCCGCCACGTCACCACGCTCGGCGGCCGTGGTAAGCTCACGTGCAAGCGACAACACATCGCCTCCGGGTTTGTGCACATTCAATGAGACTGCACCAGTCGTCACCACGCTAACTGAGTGATCATACGTCGCGGCGTGATCACTGCTGATAGCTGATGTCGCGTGCTTAGGACTCGTGCAGCGTTTTCCTACCTGCGCCTATCCCAACCATTGCGCATAAGAGACATGATGTTAACTCTCGAAAGAGCCATAAAGGGCCTTCATCGGGGCTATACTCGCCCAGCCAAGCCCCTTGCTTTACCCATCGTGTCATTGCGCGCGGAGCATAGCATTCACGACGGGCATGTGCCGGTGCCGTTGTGGGGTCGACTCTCGCGCCGGCCGTCGCCTTTTGGCGGGCGCGCTGATAGCGTTGACCGATGAGTCTTCCGCGGCAGGTGAAGATCGTTCCTCCGCTGGCGTTCTACCTCTATCTGGTCGGCGTTTGCGTGTGGTTGAGCGGCAAGACCCAGGGCTACCTGGAGGGCCCTACGCTGGGTCCGCTTCCGCCCTACGCGGGCTTCGTCATCGCGGGCACCTTCCTGCCGCTGCTCTACGTGCTCGCTGTCGTTTGGCGCTGGTTGCGCGTCGGGAAGGCCGTGCGCGCCGCTCGCGCCAAGTTTGGGGATCCCGTGACGGAGCTTCGTCCCGACATGGACGGCAAGGAGGTCACCGTGCGGGGGCGCCTTCACGCGCCCGAGTTCGAGAACGAGGGTCGTGTGTTGCTGGGCGAGACCACACTCGAGCAGCCTCTCGCGTGGGGGCCCGAGACATTCGTGATCGCGCCGGCGCTCGAGTTGATGGACTTTCGCTCCGACAATGTACAGGTCGAGCTCACGGGCGATTTGCGGATCTGCATTCCTTCGGAGGTTCAGTTTGGTCAGGATGGCGATCCTCGCAAGGTGAGGGCGATGCTCGGCCCCGCGGAGTGGGATCGTGATCGCCGCGCGGAGGTGCTGATCCGAGGCGTGGTGCGGCGTGGGGATGTGGCGCAGGCGCAGGGCTACCGGGGGGTCAGCACCGACGCGCGGCTCGCGCCCTTGCCTGGGGAAGACGCCTTCTTGTTGGCCTCGGCTCGAGCGACGCGGGTCAAGGTCCCCTTCCGCTTGATCGGATCCATGTCCATGGTGACGCTCGTCGTGGGCCTCGGCTTGGGGGTCCTGGTTCCGGCTCAGAGTTACTACAAGGCCGCGAAACGGTGCACTCCCGCGGAATGTGCCGACTCGGGCAACTGCGTGCTCAAGCCGTGGCGGCTCTTGCGTGGCAGCGTCCGGTCCGACGACCTTGTCGATCCCTTTCGCTGTTGGCCGGACCGGGCCGAGCACTGTATCGACTCCACGAGTTGTCGAGACGAGGGGTACTGCCGTTACGAGGAGAACGGTTGCTATTGCATTCAAGAGCAAGCGTCCTCCAACCGGCCAGGGGCCGATCCACGGTGCATCACCCGCCCCCCGACCGATGCGGAGCTTCGTGCATTGAAACCAGCCGACTGATCGTTTCGCGACGATCGCGCCTCAGCTGCCTACCTGCTTCCACCACCTTATCCGAAAGGGTCGTCGAAGCATGAATCGGACTGCATGAACCGCTACACCCGAACGTCAGTTCAAACGTGAACACCAGAGTCGCTTGGACCTGTGTGGTGCTTTCCTTACTTTCGTTCGCTTGCACCAAAAGCAGCACATCTCAATCCAACCATCCAGCGCGCGCCGTCTCCGAACCACTTCGTCCGCTGCCGCTGGAGTCTGGAGTATAGTCCCCATGAAGGCCCTTTTTGGCCTTCATCGAGAGTTAACATCATGTCTCTTATGCGCAATGGTTGGGGTAGGAGCAGGTAGACAGCAGAGGGGCGTTCCTCCGTGACACCTCTCCACCACCACTTGTGACTCGGCGGGGAACTCGGTAGCATTCGCCTTTCGGAACACGAACCCGAGGAAGAGAACCATGCGTAGATGGGAATTGGGGTGTGCATGTGCGGTCGCAGCGAGCATCACGCCCTTGGTGCCTGCGAGGACGAGACAAGCACCACAAGCACGACAAGCACAGGCTCGGGCGCTGAAGGCGGCTCAGGCGGCACGGCGTCGGGAGGCACTGGTGGCACGGCGTCTTGCGTAAAGGGATATGGAATGAGGAGAGTTTACACCGGCCCATCACTTGTGCAGCATGAGCCTCTCAAAGCCGGCGCCAGAACCTACAACAGCGTGGAGCTGGCCTTCAGACAAACAAGAAGGACCTTCCTCGATCACATGGCAGACGTTCGGTCATCGCTCATCGGGACGACACTCAAAAGAGTAAGTGCAAATGTCGATCCGGATCGTGAACATGCCCCAGCTAAATCGCTCGTTGGCGCGCGTCAGGCGCGAACTCGAACTCCACGGCTTCTGGACGGCGCAGGTGGCCGAGATAGAAGTCTATCTTGGCTCGTTTGGCCTGGCTCACGGCTGGCAAGAGTAGGGCGGTGTATGTCGTCAGCTAAACTCGGACCAAAGTGGGGTCTGAGTTAAGGGACACTTTGGGAGGGGAGAGTCGTCCGCATGAAGCCCCTATTTGGCTTCGCCGAAAGTGAACACACGCTACTTCTACGCAATCGTGGAGCTGGTGAGCTGGTAGACAGCGGGAGCCGGGGAGCAGGTAGGCAGACTACACTCGGTAGCGGTTTGACAATATCCCCCTTGTTTGCTTGACGAGCAGGTAGATGACGAGTGCCCTGGGCGTAGGCATTACACCTGTGTCTTCACCTCGAGGAGAGCGAAGCCCCATGAACACCCCAAGAACAGCAATACTCGCCGCAGCCTTCGTGGCCTTCGCCTGCCTTGCCATGCCCATGACCGCAAACGCGAAATGCGCCAAAAATGAGATCACCTGTGCCGGAAAATGCTGCGCCGAGGGCTACCGCTGCGGCGGCAAGACCCGTGGTTGCGTGAAACGTAGCTCATCAAGAAAAGGTAAAAGGGCGCGGAAATGCGGCAAAGATGAGATCACCTGTGCCGGAAAATGCTGTGGAAAGGGCTACCGCTGCGGCGGCAAAATCCATGGTTGCGTGAAGAAACGCTAGCTGCACAAGAGTATAGTCCGCATGAAGCCCCTATTTGGCTTCGCCGAAAGTGAACACACGCTACTTCTAC
>JAPYTK010000335.1:3848-4579 GCA_029941785.1 Polyangiaceae bacterium
GCAATGGTTGGGGTAGGAGCAGGTCGGCGGGGCGGATGACCGGCGTTTAGAGGGGTTTTGAGGCTCGCTGTCGGGGATGGGACTCGGATTTGAGGGCTCGCGGTCCTCGCGAGACGCAACTCGGACGCAACTCGGACGCAACTCGGCCCTGGTCGCGGACTTGGCGACGGAATTGGGCCACGAATTGGACGTGCCGTGAAAAGTGGACGTCAGCCCACGTCGCCCGGAGGGGCACGAGCGGGCGCGAGCACGGGCCGGCTGGTGGGCAGCTGCAGGTGGCTGAGGATCCGCTGAATCGCGTCCGATGAGATGATGGTGGCGAGCAGGCGAAGCCGTCCGCCGCACTCGGGGCACTCGAGCACATCGATGGCGAAGGCTCGCTGCATCAGCTCCGCCCAGCTGTCGTGGCGTGCTCGGATCCGGGGCGCGGTCTCGGGGGGTGAGCTGCATGGGGCGGTGGCGGAGCGGCTCGTGGGAGCGCTGCTCGGCCCGTCGAGACCGACCGCTGAACCCACCGCGAGTTGAGACGAGGGCTCCGGTGGAGGTTCAGCTTCCGCTGACCGCTAGATTGCGAAAGCGCTCCGCAAGGGTGAGCACGATCTTGCTCATCCAACCCGTCCGCTCCAGTTCACGATCCATCGCCTCGCGGTCGAGCACCTTGACGATGACGTCTGTCGTGGCCACGACACTCGCGGTTCGCGGCTTCGAAGTGAGAATGGCGGTTTCGCCGA
>JAPYTK010000336.1 GCA_029941785.1 Polyangiaceae bacterium
CCTGTCGATGATCTGAGCCCCATCGTCGGCCTCGTGAAGCTGACCGCCCTGATGCTCGATCGGACCGAGGTCAGTGACCTGTCACCGCTTCGGGGTATGAAGCTGATGGAGATTCTGAACATCAAGTACACCCGGGTGCGCGACATCGAGGCGCTCGCCGGCATGCGGAAGCTCAAGCATCTTTACATCACCGGCGCGCCAATCAAAGACACCAGCCCGGTTGGCGGATTCCGCAAGCTCAAGCTTCACGAAGACCGCTGAGCCCACCCCGCGATGAGGCTCAGGCCGCCCTCGGCACCTGACGCTATTTCGTCGCGGCCAATACGCGTTCGAGTTCGGCGCGGTGAATGGCCTTCTTGGTCATCCAGGCGATGTGACCCTTGGGGTGGATCAGGTAAGTGATCGGCAAATTCGCGTTTTCACCCAAAGCGAACGGTTTGGCAAGCTTCGCCTCGTCGAGAGCCGTGCCCGCGAGCAAGGTGCGTTTGGTGTCGAGCTTCAACTCCTTCGCGAAAGCCACAGCCGCGTCCTTGCTGTCCTCCTCATCGAAGGCGACCGTCACGAGCTCGACATGCGGCGCCGACTTCAGCGCGGGCGGAAAGTCCTCACGGAGTTCCTTCTTGCACGGTGAACACCACGACGCCCAGAAGTTGAGCAGCACCCATTTTCCGCGCAAACTCGACAGCTTAAACTTCCCGTCCTTGAGAAGAAGGCCGTACTCCAAATCCACCTCTTCACCTTCCGCCGCGAGCTCGACTGGAGGCCCGGCCGGCTTCGCCTCGGCGCTCGCGGTCGGCGCCGCCGCGGCCACCTTTGGACGCGCGTCCGCGAAGGCCGCCAGCCCCTTGTCGAGGAAGGCGACGTAGGTCATTGTGCTCTTCGTCATGTCGGCAAAGCTGGCGAGCACGGTGTCGTCAAACGGGTTGATCACGACATAGAACGGCAGCGCCGCCGTATCGAAACGCTTGATCTGCATCGCGCGCTGCTGGTCGTGGACCGGCTTGGAGCCGTCGGTGTAGGCCGTCACCCGCACCATTTGCTCGAGGCGCGAGCGAACCTGCGGCTTGGGAAAGACGTTGCCCTCCATGAAGCGGCAGTTCGTGCACGTGTAGCCGGTAAAATCAAGGAACAGCGCCTTGTTCTCGTCCCGCGCGACGCGCATCCCCTTGTCGATGTCGTCCACGATCCACGAGAGGTGCCCGCTCGCTCCGCTGTCGCCAGAGTGGGCGACTTCCTCACCCGGATACACCGCCGGCGGTAGCCAGGCGTCCATCCAGCCCCCCATGCTCTTGGTGTCGCGGATCCCCGTCGTCGCGTAGATCGCCACGCCCAAAAAGAGGAAGGCCGCAGCCATGCGAAGCGGGCTGGTCGCCGGGCTACCCTCGTCATCATGCGGCAACCTGAACATGCGCAGCAGGTAAAACGCCGCCGAGGCGAAGACCGCCGCCCAAACCGTGAGCACCAGCGGGCGCGTCACGATACCCCAACCCCAGATCAAATCGACGTTGCTCAAGAACTTGAAACCGGCCGCGAATTCCAGGAAGCCGAGGACGACCTTGATGGCGACCATCCAGTCGCCACCCTTCCCGCGAAGCTTCGTCGCCCAGGACGGGAACATCGCGAGGAGAAAGAAGGGGATCGAGAACGAGGTGGAAAAGGCGAGCATTCCCACGGTCGGGTAAAACCACTGCCCCTTGGCGGCCTCGGCGAGCACGATGCCGATGAAGGCCACGGTGCAGGTGAAGCTGACCAGGGTGAAGGTCAAGGCCATGAAGAACACGCCGGCGAGCTGCTTGGAGAGCTTTTCTTCGTCTCCGCTCGCCAGTTCTTGTTCCTTCGCGCTGGCGCGGTTGACCAGAAAGCTGGGCACCCGGATCTCGAACAAGCCGAAGAGGTTGAAAGCGAAGACGAACAGCAAGGCCATCAAGAACAGGTTGAACCACGGCGAGGAGCTGATCGCCTGCATCCCGACCGCGCCGAAGACGACCGACACCACCATGCCGAGCAAGGTGAAGGTCCCGATGATCGAGATGGCGTAAACGCCGGCCATGATGGCCGAGCGCCGAAGGGAGACATCGCTGAACTTCGTGAAGAAGCTCACGGTGATCGGAATCATCGGGAATACGCAGGGCGTCAGCAAGGCCGCGAAACCGGCGAGCAGCGCCACCAAGATGTAGTTCCACAGGTCTGTGGGCAATCCCGCCGCCGTGCTGGCTTTCGCGCCGCTCGCTGGTCCGACGGACACGGCCGGCTTGCGATCCGCAGTAAAGGCCACACCATCGAGCTTGGACGCCGACGTGCGATCGGTTCTCGCCGCGCCGGACTCGACAGTCAGGGCCCAGCTCAAGACCTCCTTGAAGGGAATGCAGCGACTCTCGTTGCAGAACTGGCCGCGAACCGCGAGCTTGACGTCGCCGCTCTTCGCCCCGGCCTTGACGCGGTAGCCCGCGGCGTGACGGACCTTGCCGTCGTAGTACTCGACCTTCTTTTTGAAGTTCGGATCGAACTCGACCTTCGGCTTGGGTGCGTGCCACACGCCGACACTCTCGAGCGCAGACGCCATGTCTCCGGTCAGTTTGATGGTCAGCGGTCGCGGGCCCGCCGGCACCTTCGTCATGCCGTACATGTGGTAGCCAGCCGGCACCACCGCATCGACATGAAGGGTGGTCGCCTCACCGACCCTGAGAGACGCCGGCTCAGCGCCCGCGCTGAGCTGAACCTTCGGATCCTTGGACTGGGCCACGGCAAAGGCCGCCGTGAGGCTCCAGGCCAACAGAGCAAGTACCCATCCGCGCTTTTTCATTCGACGATCGAGCATGACCGGGGCATGCTAGCCCGGATCGCGCCTCGTCGCGACACCTTGCAGCCCCAACAGAAGCCGACTAGCCAGATCCGGCCGGAATGACACTCAATATGCAGGACATGGCCCTCGCGGCTGCAGGCGTGGTGGGTTACCTCACAGCCCTCTACTACGTGGATCAGCACCAGAAGACGGACGCTGCTCGTCGACTCTTCCGCGCCATCTCGTCCATCGTCACCCTGGCCCTAGCCGTATTTTTCTGGACGAGGGTCGCCAACGGTCCGGTGGTGCTCAACAAATTGTCACCAGCACAGGTTGGCCTCTTCGTGATCGGGGCGAGCAGCTATTTCAGCGTGGCGTATTTCGTCCACGATGTGCTGCCTGCTGCGGCCCGCACGCTGTGGCGTTATTTGATCCTCGCCTTGAGCATCGCCGCCTTCGGCGCGTTCTTGCAGGAGTTGGTCCCGACCCACAAGCGCGCCGTCGAGATCAGCAAGGCAACCATCTCCATCATCGCCGCGGGCTGCGTGTTTTACGAACAGCATCGCAAAGGCCAGGGCCGCCCCATCGCCGAGCGCTGGAAGCGACTCGTCGGCATCACCCTCGCGCTCGCCGCCATCACGGGCTACTTCAACGGCTTCAAGTTCGGGTACCCGCCCTATTACCACCGCTGGGATCAGTATCACTACTACATGGGGGCAAAGTACTTCCCCGAACTCGGCTACACCGATCTGTACAAATGCGGCGTCGTCGCGCAAGACGATCTGGGAAAGATGCCGTGGACCGGCGACCACGCCTGGACCGGCAAAGCTGGCCGCACGAGCGTCGTCGATATGTCGAAGGAAGTGCGCGACCCGGACAAGAAGGTGCGCGAACTCGGCGGGGAGAACCTGCTCATCCCAGGAAGCGTCGTGCTGACCAAGGATGCCGAGCGATGTCGGAGCAAGTTCAGCGACGGCCGCTGGAAAGAATACAAGGCAGACATCGCCTTCTTCCGGGTCACATCGGGCAAGGGTTATTGGACCGACATGCAGAAGGATCACGGGTTCAACCCGCCGCCTGTATGGACGATCGCCGGCAAGATATTCAGCGACATCAACCCCGCGCAAGTGAACTACATGCAGTTCCTCGCGTCGCTCGACCTCCTCTACATCATCGGAATGTTCGTCGCGCTGTGGTGGGGCTTTGGCTGGAGGGTTTTTGCCGTGGGCGCGATCTTCTGGGGCTGCCAGGCTTCCGCGCCTTTCTATTGGACGGGCGGAGCGTTCTTACGGCAAGACTGGCTGTTCTTCAGCGTCCTGAGCATCGCTTGCATGCGCAAGAAGCACTTCAAGATCGCCGGCGCCGCCCTCGTCTATGCGGGATTGTTACGCATCTTCCCTGGTCTGGTCGTGATCGGGACCTTGGTCCCCACCATCGCCTACGCGCTGAAGCACAAGAAGATGCACGCCGATCACAAGCAGATGTTGCTCGGTGGAACGATGGCGGCAGCCGTTCTGCTCGGGGGCGGTGCCCTCATTACTGGGACAAATTCTTACAAGACCTTTTACGAGCACACCCTACAGACCCACGACAAGACGCCGCTGACCAACCACATGGGCCTGCGGGTGCTGATCGGTCACAAGTTCATCGACCTGCAGACGCCGGGCCTGCGCACCGCCGAGGAAGCGAGCAAAGCCGCAGGAGAAGGAGCGTCGGGCGTCGCGCGCACTCTCGCTCGGGTCAAATGGCCCATCAAACTCTCGACCGGCAAATCGAGCGGGCACATGCAATGGG
>JAPYTK010000337.1 GCA_029941785.1 Polyangiaceae bacterium
GCGCTGCCCCATGCGGGCCCTGCTCTGAGCACCGCCATTGTGACCTCCGTTCGCCAAATCGCAAGCGCAATCGCCCTGCCCCGTGCGGGCGGTGAGTCAGGGCGCGATCGGTGGGGGCAATACGGCCGAGGCTGGAGCCACAGATGCCGCCGTCGCCTCGTAATCTCGGTTGTCGGTCGATCCCGCGCGCTGGGTGACAAACAGCAAAGAAAAAGTAGCGAATCGAACCACGGCCGGCGCGCGTGGAGCAAACAGACCGTCACTGCCAAACACCGGTGAGGCGGCGGGCATGAATCGGCCACCCTGATGTCGAGCCGCCGCCGCGATGACCCGTTGTCCTTGGGTATCGGTGGCCGAATAATAGAGCCAAGTGACGTGCCGCCCGGTGGCCGAAATCATCGTCACCGCTTCGGGATCCGCCACGCTCAGGGTATCCACGGAGCTAAGCCCGGGCTCCAGCACCGGAGCGGGGCCCGCGAGCTTCCAATCGACGCCATTCGCTGAACGCGCCTCATAAATGCGGACGCCATCGACGTCTCTCAGCTCAAAGAACATCGCGTACACACCGACCTCAATCTCCACCACGGCGGGTGCTGCAAGCTGACCGACCAAACCGAGGTCTTCGGCGCGCACGATGGGCTGGACCCGCTTCGTGAACTCCACCCCGTCGATGCTCGTCGCCAAACCGATGGCGCCGCCAGCCGCATAGTAAAGGGCGACCTGCCCAACGTCAGCGCCCTGCGACACGCGGATCGCCGCCACCGAATCGAGCGCATCTGATTCCCAAGCCTCGCTCGGCTCGAGCACCATCTCTCCGGCACGGGGAAAGGACCGCCCGTCACTCGCCGCGAAACGCCAGACCGTACCGCTGCGACGCTCGATCCCATACGCAACGATCGCCAAGGTGTGCGGATCCCCATCGGTGTCCATGACGGTGAGGCCCACCACTTCATCGTCGGCATCGTCGATGACATAGGGCGCGATGCGACTTCCGCCGATTTCATCTTCCGTCAACGACCGGAACGGTCCCGCCTGAGCTGTGGGCAGACCCTGATCACCACCACCTACCTCGGCCGTGGTGGAGCAGCCGCCGATGGAAAGAGATACAAGGACCGCTCCTGCCCGGACCGAACGGGACATAGGGGCGCTCATAAGACCAACCTCAGGCCTGCGCCGACGGAGAGGATTTTCCCGCCCGCCTCATAGTCGCCCGTAAAATCCGCCGGGCTGCTCTTCGTCTCGACCCGCGTAGGCAAGACGGACCAGGCCCCGTAGACGTCGACGTGAAGTTGTCCCCGGATCACGTCTGAGGGTGCTGAAAACGTGGCGCCAAAGCCGCCGCTCAAGGTGTGACGATCGGCGTCGAGAAAGCTCGTCGTGCCTCGTTGTGGCGGGATCGGGCTCGGATCGAAGGCGTAACCCAGTCGCAGGGGAAACGATACCAGCGCTTCACGCTGACCAAAAACCACACGCTTGCTGCCAAGCACCAACCCCGCGTACTCGATGCCGCTTCGAAAGCTCAAGGTGTTTCGAAAGGCTGGCGGCACGACGGCGGTCGGCGCGGGCGAGGTGGGCACCGCGATGGGAAGACCGGCCGGTACATCGACGTCCAAGTCTGCAGCGATCGCGGCCGTCGGACTCTCGTACGCCGACCAATTCAGCCACGTGATGTCGAACGTCATCGCCCAGGGGCGCCACCGCTCGACCGACGCACCGAGCACAAGCTGCTGGGGCGTGAAAGCGCTGATGGCATGAGCAGCGAGCACATAATGTAGGGGCACCTCGATTCCGGCAAAGTCCACGACGCCCGCCAAATTCGCATCAATTTGCAGATCGAGGTCGCTCTGTCCTCGGTAGGTCACGGCAAGCGCCCCCCACCGGGCATGCCGGATACGCAGCCCGAGCAAGGGGAAGCGAACCGCAGTGAGATCGGCGTCGACCTCATGTTCGAGATCTGAATCGAAGGGCGATAGGATGTCGGCTCGGCCCCGCACACCAAATCGACCGCGCGTCGCAGACAGAAACCCAACACCGCCGCCTATCGCGAGCCAGGAAGCGGGCTTGATCGCGAGCGTCGCGCCGAGGAAAAGGAGCTGGTCGCGCGCATCGTACAGCTCCCAGCGCGGCTGTTCCTGACGGCGTGCGTGAACGTAGGACAGCGCGCTGTCAGGCATCTGAAGCGCGATACCGAAAGCGAAAGGCAATCCCGCAACTCTCCCTGGCACGGCCAGGCCTCCGGCGATTCCACTGACGTCCGAGACATTGTTGTCCTGTCCCCCAACGGCCAGAGCAACGTGGTTGTAGCTGTAACCAAGCGCCACCTCGACGCCCGGCGTCTCGGCTAAACCGGCCGGGTTGTAGTACACCGCAGCGTGCCCATCAGCCCGAGCGGCTGCCGCTCCGGCCATCGCCGCCGCTTGCGCACCAAAGGCGTAATGATCCGGCGCGCTGGCCCGTGCGATCTCCGCAACATTTCCGGTCGCACAAGCCACCGCCACGCCAAACGCTGCTGAGGCGAAGCGACTCATTTCAACGTCACCGTAGCCGACACCCCAGCCGCAGCTGTGACGCCCTGCGTCTGCACCACGATGTCCCGTGGCGCTCCATTCGCTACCGCCTTGCGATGTTGGCGTGCGTGAAGCACCCCCACCTGCACGAAGCCGTCGAAGGAAAGCTGCGGCAGAGGATGTTGGAACATCGTCCCCCAGCCGATCGACATCACGCTTCGGTGTGCATCGAAGAAATTCGCCTTGCCCGTTTGTTCTGGAGCCGGCGTCGGTGCGAAAGCGTAGCCACCTCGTAGAGCCAAGCGCACTCCCGGCCGAAGATCGACGCGATATTCGCCCCCCAGCCGGGGCGTCACCGTCGAAGAAAATTCCACGTCCTGGGGAACGGGCGCGAGGCAGTCGAGGTCGGGCTCGGGCGCATCCTGGCAGCGCACCGTCGCTTCTACGGGCCCGGGGTAGGCCGACCAGTGCGAGTAGGTCGCGCTCAGCGCCCAGGTGGTGCGCAAGGTCGAGCGCGTGGCCTCGAAGGTCAGCTGCAGGGGATCGTATTGAGCCAATCCGGAAATGTTCAGCGGTGGCACGGTGATCCCCCCCAAATCGCGAACTTCGATCACCACGTTAAAACGACCGACCAGCTCGCCACGAAACGTCGCGCCCACGCGCCACGACTCGTCGATATCGTAACTCACCGAAGCGACCGGTGCGTACGTGGCGACGAGCGCATCCTCCACCCGCGTGCCCACCCGACCGCTCGCGTCCGTCGCGACGATGACCGAGCCGCGCAGCGCAGCGAGCGCTGACACCCCGCCACCGATGCGCAAGCCATGCCCAAGATCGGCCGCCAGGGCACCGTGAATCGCCACCGATTGGACACGATCGGCAATGAAGAACTGCGGAGCCTCCGGATACAAGATGCGGCCACGCACAATGACGTCCAGAGGGGTCACGAAGCCGACACCGAGCGCCAAGCGATCGCGCAAGAACCCCTTCAGAGGCAACGGCAGAACCGCCCCGATCGTCGACGCCTTCAATGCGTCATACGAGAGCTTCCCGACCATGCCCGGACCGTTTGCCTCCAAATCGAACACCGCCCCCATCAACCCGATCTGCAGCGTCGAATGCTCGACGGTCGATAAAACCGCAGGATGCCCATAGACCGCGTCGACCCCAGCCATCGCGAGGGATCCCGTCCCGGCCATGCCCATGGCACGATGTCCGAAACCCAGCACCTCCTGAGGCGACGCACGAGCGGTCATGCCCATACCGGTCACGACGAGACACGTGATGACCCCGCCCCACACCCGCCGTGCTCGGTCCCGACAGCTCCGTCCGACCTTCACCAAATTGTCGTACTACGCCCGCTCCGATCAAGCGAGCTGGATTCGAGTACGGTGCCGGGCTAGGTTGCAAGCGTGTTTGGCTTCGGCTTCGGCGAGATGGTGATCCTCGGTGTGGTGCTCTTGGTGGTCGTTGGCCCTCGCGAGCTACCTAACTTGCTGCGTTCGGTAGGCGGCTGGGTCACCAAGCTGCGCCGCATGAGCCGCGAACTGCGAGAGCAAAGCGGGATAGACGACATCATCCACGAGGAAGGCCTCAAGGAGGACATTCAAGCCATCCGTTCCTTGTCCAAGGGCCGCATCGTCGACGACTTCGTGCGAGACGCGATGAACCCAAACGAGCAGCGTCTGCTGGCAGCGAAGCCAACCGACGCGACGGACGAGATAGCCGCCCTCAACGAACCGGACGGCGAGCCTCCGCCTCGTGACCAAGAGTACCCGACGAGTGGCTGTGACGATTACGGAGCCCGTTCAGAGGACGAAGAACCCCTTCTCCCTGCCGAGCCAGAGGAGCCAGAGGAGCCAGAGGAGCCAGAGGAGCCAGAGGAGCCAGAGGAGCCAGAGG
>JAPYTK010000338.1 GCA_029941785.1 Polyangiaceae bacterium
CGGCAAGATCGCGCGTCCGTCTGTCTCGTTGTAGAAGCTGACATTGCCCGCGACGATCGGCACGTCGAGCGCGCGGCATGCGTCGGCGATGCCGTCCACACCCCGAGCAAATTGGCGCATCACGTGGGGACGCTCCGGCGATCCGTAGTTGAGGCAGTCGGTCAAGCCGAGCGGCCTCGCGCCAGAGCAGACGATGTTGCGGCACACCTCAGCGACGGCCATCACGCCGCCCGCGTAGGGATCGAGTTCGCAGATCCGCGACGGGCAATCACTCGCGAAGGCGAGAAGCTTGTCGACCCGCTTGCCGTCGCGCTCACACGGTACACGGACGACGGCGGCGTCAGAGCCGGGCCTCACCCGCGTCCCGCCGCGAACGATGTGATCGTACTGGCGCCAAACCCACTCGCGTGAACCGATGTTCGGTGAGCCGACGAGAGCGAGCAGTTCCTGGCCCCAATCGCTCGGGGTCGGCAGGCTCGAAGGATCGAAAGCCAAACGGCTCGCCAGGCTCTCGTCCTCGCCCTGCGGTCGATCGTATTTGGGCGCGGCATCGGTGAGCAGATCCACCGGGAGATCGCACACCACGACGGGGTTGGGCTCGCACGTGTCGTCCGCGAGTGGATCGTAACCCGGAGTAGCTTTGATCACCCAGCGCCTCGTGTCGGTCACCTCACCGACAATGGCAACGTCGAGCCCCCATTTTTCGCAAATCTCCCATACGCGCTCGATCTTCCCGGGCTTCGCAACGAGCAACATGCGCTCTTGCGATTCACTCAAGAGCATCTCATAGGGCAGCAAGCCGCGCGCGCGCCTCGGCACCTTGTCGAGATCGAGCTCGAGACCGCTCTCGCTGCGGCCCGCCATCTCGACCGAAGAGCTGGTCAAACCCGCCGCACCCATATCCTGGATGCCAATGAGAATGTCTTCGGCGAAGATCTCGAGACAGGCCTCGACCAGCAACTTTTCCATGAAGGGATCGCCCACCTGCACGGTGGGCCGCTGACTTGGCCCCTCCTCGGAGAACTCGTCAGACGCCATCGTCGCGCCATGGATCCCGTCGCGGCCAGTCTTCGCGCCCACGTAGATAACGGGATTGCCCACACCGCTGGCTCGGCCGTAAAAAATGCCATCTGTCGGCGCGACCCCGCACGTAAAAGCGTTCACGAGAATGTTGCCATCGTAGGCCGCATCGAAAAACAGCTCGCCGCCAACGGTCGGCACTCCGATGCAGTTACCGTAACCGCCGATCCCGGCCACGACGCCACGAAGCAGCTCTTGGGTTCGTGGATGGTCGGGCCGGCCAAAGCGCAACGCGTTGAGACTCGCGATGGGACGCGCCCCCATCGTAAACACGTCACGAATGATGCCGCCCACGCCTGTCGCCGCGCCCTGATAAGGCTCGATGTACGAGGGGTGGTTGTGGGACTCCATCTTGAAGACCGCCGCGAAACCATCGCCAATGTCCACGATCCCCGCGTTTTCGCCAGGCCCTTGGATGACATGAGCCCCTTCGGTGTAAAGCCTCCCTAGGTGCGTCCGGGAGCTTTTGTACGAGCAGTGCTCGCTCCACATGACGCTCATCACGCCAAGCTCAGGGTAAGTCGGGACTCGACCGAGCACCTCGAGGATACGCGCGTACTCCTCGAAGCTCAGTTTGTGCTCGCTCACGAGCGCGTCATCGACAACGGGATCATCAGGAAAACCAACAGCGCTCATCGCCGGTGTGAGCTACCTCGACGCCCCGTCAGTGACAAGCGCTTCGCAGCTTCGTTGGTGAGATCGCAACACCTACAGTGTGGTCGATGCGGCGTTGATGGGTTAGTTTGAGCCCATGAAGGTTCTCGACATCGCGCAAATTGGTGAGCCGGTGTTGAGGCAGCTCGCCCAGGATTTGTCGAAGGACGAGCTGGCCAAGGCGGAAACCCAGACGTTCATCGACGACCTGGTGGCGACGATGCACCACGCAAACGGGGCGGGTCTGGCCGCAAATCAGGTGTTTCACCCGATCCGAGTGTGCGCGATCGAGGTGAAGGACAACCCTCGCTACCCCTACAAACCCAATATCGCGCTGACGGTGCTGATCAACCCCACGATCGAGCCGCTGAGCGACGAGCGGTTCGACAACTACGAGGGCTGCCTCAGCGTGCCGAATCTGCGGGGGGTGGTCTCGCGCCACGCCGAGATCAGGGTGCGGGGCCTGCTGCGCGACGGCTCTCCTTACGATCAACAGTGGCGAGGACTGAGCGCCGGTACCTTCCAGCACGAGATCGACCACCTCGACGGAAAGCTCTTCATCGATCGGGTCACCGATCCGCACACGCTCTGCACCTGGGACACCTTCAAACGCCACCACGAGGCGCCCTTCATCGCGCGCGTCAAAGCGCTGGTCGAGCGATACGGGAGCTGAGTCAGCAACCGAGCGAGGCTCTCGCGGTCGAGCGCCAAGTCTTCAACGGCGCGAAGGAGCCGCTCAGCGCTTGCGACCAACGGGGCCGCCGAGCGTCTTACCGTTCGAGGCAGCCCGCGCCTTTTCCCATTCCTCGTAACCCTTGGACACCAACCAGCCGAGATCCACCAAGCTGCCGCGTCCCAACTGCAAACTCATCGACGCCTTCGGACGGGCACCCGCCTTGACGTCGCCGACGAAGACGATAGGTGTCTCACCCTTGTTGGGCAGGCCCTTGAGAATCGCCCGCGCCTTCTTCACCTTAGGATCGTTGGGCTTCCGAGCCGCGATCTTGCCCACGATCTTGTCCAACAGTCCGCGCAGCATCAGCGCGCCTGCCAGGTTGTGACGATCGCGGCTGAAGCTCTCCAATTGCTTTGAACCGCGGATGGAGTTTTTGCCAGCGCGGGCGTCGCGGATCAATTTGGCCAAGCCCTGACGCTCCGAACCGAAGGCGATCCAGTGCCCCTTGGCGTCCTTCGCGCTCATCAAATAGACCTCGACCGTCCCCGAGGGCGGCAGGTCGAGCCCGTCGATGCCCCGTAGCTCCCTCAACACGGGCTTTGGGATTTGAAAGGCCACCCGCACCGTGAGCGCGCCTGCGCCCAGCCCAGGGGGAGACGGCACTTTGCGCACCGTCGGCAAGGTCATCTTCAGACCCTTGGCCTCCCGGTTCACGAGCCGCCTGAGCTCCGCTTGTACCGTGGCCCGGTTGTAGATCGACACGAAGTCATTCAACCAAGCGCGCGTCCGCTGAGCCGATCCCTCAGACCCCACAAGGTACCAACCGATGATGCTCGGGGCGCCGAATTGCCCCTGCGCTTGCACGACCGTTTCGTACTTGCCGGCAGTGTTCCGCAGTAGCGCAGCGATGTCCCGACGGTCCCGTGAAGAAAATACGCCAGCCTTCTCGAGCGTACCCTCGGCGAGAGCTTGGAGCGTCGTGAGGATCCCCACGGCGCGCGCCGGATCGCCCCCGTGCCCATAGACGACAGACAACGCGGATTTCGGCAAGCGCCAAAACATCTCCGGCGCCGTCGAGCTCAGGTGGGCACCATCGACGAGCGTATGAACGGTCCACGACTTGCTTCCGGCGAATTGGGCTCCGATGGACAACTTGAGGCCCTTCGTCGCATCGACGTCGACTTTGGCAATGATCGAATCGGCGTCCTCGAGGAACAGGCCAAGATCGTCGGCCACAGCCGCTGCAGCGTTCATGATCGCATCGTCGAAGATCGGCACCCCAATCTTGAGTTCGCGAGCAAAGATGGGGAGCCCCTTGGCTTGTGCAGCGAGCATCGGACCGTAGCGATCGAGCACGGACTGCAGCTCGAGCGCAGCGTACATATCGACATCCGGCGTCGTCACAGTGGGCAGCGTGCGCGCCAAATAGGCGGCGAGCTTTTCGAGATCGCGCATCCGATCGCCGCACACGAGCCTAGCCCGCGTGCTGCCTGTGGAGGCCGCAATGGCGCATCGCGTGCCGTATCCATCCTTCGGGCCAATGAGCCACATCTGCTTGCCCATCGGGCTCAGTTCGCTCGTCACCGCTTTTCGCGCCTCATCGAGCGACCTCAAACCGATAGAGTATCCCAACATCGGCTTCGGCATGCGCCGAGATTTGGTCGTGTCGACGACGACCACCAAGTCGAGCGGCGCATCGACGGCGACGGTCTTGGCGAAGGCTTTACGATCCACGTAACGCCGAACGCTCCCGATGAGGTCCTTGGCCAATTCCTGAGGCAGAAGCGCGGCGACCTCAGCCGGGACCGTCGTGAATCCTAGGAGGGTCCCGAACGTTGCCGCCGGAGTATTCCAACGTGCCAAAAACACACGCTCGCCAGGAACGGCCACGACATCATCGGGCGCCAGGTCTGCAGCGTGGGCCCCCGAATCGCCGTCGGG
>JAPYTK010000339.1 GCA_029941785.1 Polyangiaceae bacterium
GTGCATGATTGGGCAAACGAGCCAGCTGGCCCCCGCCGACAAGCGAATCTACGCGCTGCGGGACGTCACAGCGACCGTCGAAACCATTCCCCTGATCGTAGCGAGCATTTTGTCCAAGAAGCTCGCCGAGGGGATCGATGCGCTCGTCTTGGATGTGAAAGTCGGACGAGGCGCCTTCATGAAAACACGGGAGCAAGCCTTGGAACTCGCGCGCGCGCTCGTCGAAGTGGGTGGCGAAGCGGGCAAGGAAGTCACGGCGCTCCTGACCGACATGAGCGCACCGCTCGGCTGCGCGGTAGGCAACGCGATCGAGACCCGAGAGGCCATCGATGTTCTGCGGGGAGAAGGACCAGAGGACCTCATCGAGTGCACATTGGCGCTTGGTTCGGAGATGCTCGTGCTCGGCAAGGTTGCCGGCGATCTCGACAGCGCCCGCAGCATGCTCCAGAGCGCCATCGACACCGGGGCGGGTGCGCGCGTCTTCGAGCGCATGATCGAGGCACAACGTGGCGATCCGGGCGTGGTCGAGCATCCGGAGCGGCTGCCCAAGACTGAACACCAAGTGGCCATCTTGGCGGATCAGGAAGGTGTCGTTGCAGCCATCGATGCCCTCGAAATTGGGCTCTCGTCGGTGGCCATGGGGGCCGGGCGCACACGGGCCGATCAGGCGATCGACCACGCCGTGGGCATCGAACTGAGCTGCGACGTGGGCGAGTGGGTCGAGGTAGGGCAAGAACTTGCGCTCCTGCACGTCCACGACCCGCAAGCGGCAGACGCGACGGCGGCACGTGTCCGCGCAGCCATGGTCATCGACCCAGAGGCCGCGAAGGACGGCAACTCACGAGCGATCGTCATCGACCGCGTTTGCGCCCACTAAGCTGTTGTTCACTCCAGGTCTTCGATCATCCAAAGGCCCTTCTCTCGCACGAAGAGCACGGTCCCGCCCCCTCCGTAGGGCATGACGGCACGATCGCCTGATGCTTCGATGCTCGCGTTGGGGAGTGCAGCCTGGATCGCCTCGACGATCCGTGCGATGTCCACCTTCTGCGCGCCTTCCCAAGCGGCCTTGAGCTTCTCTGCCGTCGTGCCCTCGAAGCGCTTGTCGGCCGCACGACCCCACATCGCCTCGGGCTCGCCTCGTCGCTCGTGCGCGGGGACGTACCGCATGATGATGTCATAGCGCTTCCGCGCGTAGGCCCGGAGAAAGCCCATCAGCGCTTGGCGGGGCGAGAGTTGGCCGTAGCGATCGATATTGGTGCCATCCACCCGCCAGCGACCCGCCTCGTAGACCAAGCGCAGCTCGTCGCCGTTCGGTGCCATCACGCGCGCGGTCACGATGGGATCGCTTGTTGGGCGAGCGAGCGCCCTAGCGATCTCTTGGACATCCTCGGGATTCTCACGGACGAGCTGAGCGAAGGCCGCGGGCGGCAGATCGCGCTTGGCCTCGTCAGACAGCAAGGCGTAGGCGCGCTGTACATGACCCGTGCGAAGGGCATCGGCGTACGCCCGTAGCACCGCTCGAGGCTCATGGGGGGCGCGCGTAGCAGGCGGGCATCCAACCAGAAAAACCAGCGCACAGAGCCATATGGCCCCTCCGATAACGGCACGCCCAATCCGCGAGCCGACCGGTCGCACGACGGGACATTCAACCTCGCCAGCCCGCCTCAGCGCGGAGCGCAAGCCATGGCGACGCTCGCAAGACGGGGCGACGGCGGAGGGGAGGGGCAAACTCACGACACAAGCGATAGCACGCGGCGCGCCTTTCGCGGTAGGCTATCGCCCATGGGCCACGGACCGGACAGTTTACGCCTCGAAGGGAAGCTCGACGCCCTGCCGATCCTGCCACTTCGCAACTCGGTTTTGTTTCCCACATCCGTGGTCCCGATCAACGTGGGCCGGCCGCGGAGCGTGCGATTGGTCCAGGACCTCTTGGGGCTAGAACGCGCGGTCGTCGGCGTCGTGAGTCAGTTGAAAGCTGACACGAGCGAACCAACCTTCGGTGACCTTTACCGTATCGGCACCTTAGCCCGCGTCGTGAAGGTGATCCGCCTCGGGCCGACGAACTACTCGGTTGTGCTCAACGGTCTCGGCCGAATCGAGATCACCGAGCCGAAGGGGCTCGAACCCTACATGCGCGCTCAGGTGAACCGACTCGAAGAGTGCACGGTGCGCGACGTGGAGATCGAGGCCCTCGGTGCCACCCTCCGCGAAGCGACGCGCGAAGTCCTGGAGTTGATGCCCAACCTCCCTCGCGAGACATCGGGGATCCTCGATCACGTTCGCGATCCGGGCGCCCTGTCCGACCTCATCGTCGCCAATTTCCCCCCATCCCAAGCCAGCGTCGCGCAAAAACAGCCTGTATTGGAGGCCATCAACGTCAAGAACCGCGTCAAGCTCGTGCTCGCCTTGGTCGCGCCGCAGCTCGAACTGTTGCGCGTGCGACAAGAGATCTCCAGCATGGTCGACGCTGAGGTCACCCGGTCGCAGCGCGAGCAGATGCTGCGACAACAGTTGTCGAGCATCCGCGAAGCTCTCGGCGAAGAAGGGGAAGAAGACGAGCTTGAGCTGCTCCGTATGCGCATTCTGGCGGCGAACCCACCCGACGAGGTTCTCGAGGTCGCGCGTAAACAACTGAGGCGTATTCAATCGATGCCCTCCCAATCGGGTGAGTACAATGTCACTCGCACCTATCTCGAGTGGCTGGCGGATCTGCCATGGTCCCGGAAGACCGATGACAACTTCGACGTTTCTCTCGTCCGCCGCTGTCTCGATGAGGACCATCGGGGCCTGGACAAGATCAAGAAGCGAATCGTCGAGTTTTCAGCCGTGTGCCAATTGCGCCGTGACATGCGGGGCCCGATCTTGCTGTTCGTCGGCCCGCCGGGTGTCGGCAAGACCTCGCTCGGTCGATCGATCGCGCGAGCAACCGGTCGCGCCTACGAGCGAATCGCGCTTGGCGGCGTGCGAGACGAAGCGGAAATTCGAGGCCATCGGCGGACTTACGTCGGCGCCTTGCCCGGGCGGATCATCAAAGCCCTCAAGCGGGCGAAAGCCAGCAACCCCGTGCTGGTGCTCGATGAGGTCGAGAAAATGGGCGCAGACACCCGCGGCGACCCGACCTCCGCACTGCTGGAAGTGCTCGATCCAAACCAAAACGACTCCTTTTGCGACCATTACATCGAGGTTGCCGTCGACCTCTCGAAGGTGTTGTTCATCGCGACCGCCAATTCGTTGAACGGCATCCCCGCGGCCCTGCTCGACCGAATGGAGGTCATCAAGGTGCCCGGTTACACCCGTCTGGAGAAGATCGGGATCGGCATGGAGTTTCTGGCGCCGAAACAGCTCGAAGAGCATGGCCTCACAAGCGAACGTCTGGAGTTTTCGGAAGAAGGGATCGGGGCACTGGTCGACCACTACACGCGCGAAGCGGGCGTACGATCGCTCGAGCGGCAGATCGGCGCCATTTGTCGTTCAGCGGCGGTGAAGATGGCGAGCGGCACGGAGGTCTACGATGAAGTGACGCCCGAATACGTGGAGGGCGTACTCGGGTCCCACAAGTTCACCGCTGTGGATGCCGAGCGATCGATGCGCGCAGGGGTCGCGACCGGGCTGTCCTCGAGCTCCGTGGGAGGCCAGCTGCTGTTCGTGGAAGCGAGCAAGATGCCCGGCCAAGGCAAGGTGGTGTTGACCGGCAACATGCGTAACATCATGAAAGAATCAGCTGCCACGGCCGTTTCCTACGTCAGGAGCAAGGCCGACGAGCTACACCTCGATCCAAAGTGGATCAAGGACATCGATCTCCACCTCCACATTCCCCAGCACGGTACGCCAAGAGATGGGCCGAGCGCGGGGGTCGCCATGTTCGCCGCCGTCGCCTCGTTGATGCTCGACTGCCGCCTTCGTAATGACGTCGCGATGACCGGCGAAATCTCGCTGCGCGGGCGAGTACTGGAGGTCCAAGACCTGACCCAGAAGCTACTCGCGGCGCACCGGGCTGGCATCCGGCATGTGCTCGTCCCCGAACGAAATAGGAATGACCTTCTCGAGATGCCTGGTCATATCAAGGACGATCTGGAGATCCACCTCATCTCGTCGATGAGCGAGGTGTTGCCGCTGGTGCTCGCCGCTCCCGATCAAGCGAATGCATGAACGAACGCGCACGATTGATCGGCGGTGTTTTGGTGGCGACGGCGTTCGCCATCCTCGGTTTCTCGAGTCCTTCTCTTGCGCGCCCGAGCTACGAGGCTGCGCTGCTCGCGGGGATCCTTTGTCCGGGACTCACGGCCGCGACCACCGCGATTGACCTACAGGCTCGGCCGCGTGGCCCCCAGGAG
>JAPYTK010000340.1 GCA_029941785.1 Polyangiaceae bacterium
GTACTTCGGCTCGACAGGACCCGCGGGCATCTCAATCAAGTCCGAATTCGCATGCGATGGGCACCCGATGGTGCGTGCATCGACAGTTTGTCCGCCGTAGCCTCGGCTGGTTTTCGTCCCACCGCGCCCACACGCTCGTCTGGTCGCGACATCGACGCGATCCCCCTCGTCGTTCGCGAAAGGTACGGCAGCCGACGTTGGAATTTCAGCTGCGCATTGCCGCCCCGGTAGTCTGCCAGGTTTACATTTGGGTTCAGCGCGATACCATGGTCGTCGATGAAGGGCCTGCTTTTGCTTGCCAGTGGTCTTTTGGTGTTTCGCGCGCCAGCTTGCGTCGAGCACTGCCATGACGAGGAGAGTTGCGGTGACGCGACCGCTGCGACCGGAAGCAGTAACGTCGGGACTGGAGGCGGAGGGTCGAATCTCACGCTCGCCGAAGTGTATTGCAATTGCATGCTGACGGCTTGCCATGACGAGTACCACAGCAACTTTGGTCCTATGAGTGACGAATTGGCCGCCCGCGGGGCTTGTCTCGCCGAGGCCGATTCGTTGGCTGTGGCTGGCGCGAACGTGACCGCCGGCGATTTTGTCGAATGCCGCATTCACCATTGCGAACTCGGAAAGAGCGACACCAAGGCCTGTGCCGGTTCGATCGGTGAAGGGGCGTGCCAGTGAACGTCAGTTCGGCCAGCTGACGTCTTTTTCGCCGCGGGTTCGATAGTTCTGATCGATGAGAGCGATGAGTTCGAGCCACCATTGTTCCATCTTGGGGCCCTGCTCTCGTGCGCTGTCAGCGAAGAAACTGCCCCGAATGCACTCGGGTTGGCCGTCGGCGCCATCGCGACAGCGGCCATCGACATAGACAAGAATTGCTTTCGGTAGCCGGGTCGCCTGGCTTGCGAGAGGGCCGTTCATCCAGTTGGAGAGCAACACGATCGTGCTGCTCAGATCTTCCGGCGTTTGGCCGTAACCATGAAGCATGAAGATGACGGGGTAGCGGACGTCTCGCTGGCTCGCGTGGGCGTAGCCCGGGGGAAAGGAGACGGCGACTGGCCCGGTCCGGCCAAGGCTTGACGTGAAATCGAAAAAGCAGGTGCCGGCCACTTCACACTCGGCGGCGTCTTCCGCCGGTGAATCTTGGCTGACCTCGACCAAGGCCCGAGAGGCCGTGGCCCAGCGCGAACCGATGAAGAAAAAGGCGGACTGCAAGCGCTTGGCGACCTCGTTTGCGGTTCCGACATGTTGTCCGCTCCCGCTCTCGATGTCCTGCGACGTCGGCTCGTTCTTGCCGTAACGCTGCATCACGACCCCTGGCATGTCTTCGAACATGAAATAGGCTGGGTTGTAGCTCTTGGGCTCTTCAGGCGAGAGTCCCGGAGGAGTCGTGAAGCCCGTGTAATAGGCGACCGCGCGGTCTCGCGCGGCAAAGCCCCCGGCCAGGTGTTGGGCGGCGACGGCGAAATTGAACAAGTCACGGGTACCGCCGTCCGTCCACAGATCGAGGCGCGACAGGGCCTCATCGTCGAGGGTCGTCGTGTCATCGTCGTTCCAGTCGCGAAGTCGACTGCGGGCGTCGTAGCTCCACGCGTAGCGCAACCCTGGTGCAGTCGTGAATACGCCGTCCCCTTCGCCGTAGTCGTAGGGGCTGTTGGCCGTGCCCGCGACGCCATCGAGACCGGTATCCTCGAACGGCTCGCCGAGTTGATAGCGGTGGTCTCCTTCGGTCCCGCCTGGATTGTACTGGGCGTCATAGTCGTCGCCGGCCGGATCGAGCCTGTCTGGCGCGTAGCCAGGCTCATCGGCGCTCGCGAGTCCGTCCTCGCCGACGTCCGACCAGTTCTCGTGGCCCGCTCGGATGATGGGTTCGAGTTCGTCCCGTACGCCATTGCCGTTGTAGTCGACCGCCAAGCCGACCTCGAGCGGGTAGTGATTGCCGTTCGGGGTCCAGGTGTTGGCGTACGGCGTGAGTTTTTCGTCGCGTGGGCCACCATCGCAGACCGTGATGACGTCGAAACTTCCGTCTGGATTGTACTCGTCGTCGAAGTAGCCCTTGAGCACCTGTGTGTATTTGCAGCGCTCTTGGGGACAGCTGTTCTGAATCTCCTTTTGGGATTCTTCGTCCGGGTGCCCGTCGATCGAGTCGAGCCAAATGGCACAAGTATCGCCTGCATGGTCGCCGAGCTGACTCTTGTGTTTTGGATCGACTCCAGCCGGGAGGTGGGGGGCCTCGGGGTTGTAGCCGTTCGGGTTGCCGAAGGTCAGCGCGAGGTCGCGAAAGATCTGGACGTAGTTGTCCCGCGGAAAGCTGCCGCCATGACCTTGGCGCGGAAATTCGTACCACCAGGTGTTGAAGGTCGATGGGTGCTCGTAGGGTTCGTCAGCTGGGGGCAGGAGAGTGCAGCGGCCGGGCGTTGCCGGAGCGGCGATGACTCCGAGGCATGTTTCTCCGGCGGCGCAATCCCCGTCGTTTTGACAGTTGGACTTCGAGAGTTTGAGGTCGGACAGCTTGGTGCCGGGCGCGATCGCTGGAAAGCCGGCCATGTGGTTTTTCTCCATGTGATCGAGCATCCAAGTCCAATCGACCGGGCCTCCCAGTGGCGCGATCACATCGAAGAGTTGATGCTGGCGCAGCCCCATGAGCGCCGTGCCCGCGCCGCCCATGGACACACCGATCACCGCGCGGTGCGTGAGTCGCCGGTACCGGGTCGTGGTGCCCGCTTGTGCAGGCACCACCGCTTGGTAGCTGCCGAGCCGCGGCGCCTTGAAGCTCAACGCCCACTGACCATCTCGTTCGACGAAGCGCATGTCCGCGATCGGTATCGCGCGCGGCTGATGCGCGGACGGACCGCTATACATGACTTTCACATGGCGCAGGCGCGCGGCGGAAGGCATTCGTGCGGGATGGGCGGGCACGCTCATGGGAAGCTCGCGTGTCCACCGCGTGTTGCCAGGCGAGAAGCGGATGGCGGGTCCCAATGCCACGTGTCCGGCCGGCGTCATGTCCTTCCCGCATTCGATGGCGACATCGAAGGGGGAGACACTCCACAGAAAACTACCAGCGTTCGGAGCGTCGGCGCCGGTGGGTAGCTCGATGCCAGCGCCATCGAGAGAGCCGCTGCCCATCACGCTCGAGCCTGCAGTCAACATCGACAATGGAACGTCATCGGCGTCTGTGCAGGACGCGGGCGGGAGCTGGACGACTTCGACCTCAAGACTCGCGCTCACGATCTCCCCATCCGCGAGGATGTCGACGTCCACACGGCTCGCTCCGACGGCGAGTCCCTCGATCGGTATCGAGACGGCCGCTTTGGCGTAATCGATTTCCATGGGAGCCGGCGTCGTCACGACGCTGTCATCTCCGCTGGCGAAGTTCAACTCGGTCGCGCTACAAAAGTCTGGCTCGATGATGAGTCGGACGTTTCGGGTGCTGTCCGCGGCGATGACCAAGCGATCCGGTTGAAACCTCAGCCGCACCGTGTTCGCTTCGGGGGCGTAGCAAAGCTCCCCCGCCGGAATGGCAGGCTCCGCCGGCAGGGGATCCAGGCCTGGATCGACATCGCTGCATGCGGTCGAGCTGACCGCGAGAAGTACCCCAAATAATGCTCGCGTCCGCATAATGGCTACCTCGCATGGCTCGGCCGGCTCGGCAAGCGGCGGCCACGGAGCTACCTTTGCGATGAACGGTCAGGGCTTGGGAGGCGCCTGCATGGCGCCCGATTCGTAGGTCTGGGTCGCCGAGATGGACCCGGTGACAGTGCAGATGTGGGAGCCACTCGTCACCTTGCCCAGCCAGTTGCCGTGAAAGCCCGTCAGTGTCGCGTCATCCGCGAGGCTCGGTTGACCGGCAGCCTCAAAATGCGTCTGCGCGGGCGAAAGCGTCTCGGTCGATTCGTTCAATGTGGCGTCCCAGAGAGTTTGCAAGGCCTGGCGGCATGCTTGCCGCACGCAGATTGTGTCGCACTGGCTTCCTGCACTGAAGGTGATGCTGCTGCATTCGACGACCATGGCGAGAACCTCCGCCACACCCAGCTGATTGGGGTAGTCCATGACGGCCTGAGCGCTGATGGCACCACCGAGCAGGCGACTCGGCAACCACTCGATGCTTCCACCGAGACGGACCGTGTCGTCGGGGTCGATCGCCAAACTGAGGCCATCTTGGAGCGCGATGTTCATCGCGCTCGCACTGACCCCGGCGATGGACGAAAGAGCGAGTTGAGCGGTACCTGTCTTCGGATCTGTGACGCTGAGCGTGCCGGTGATGGTGGCAGGTTGAGCCGCCATGCCCTTGTTCGCAAGTTCGTCCAAGACGCTTGCGAGTGCGACCATCTTGTC
>JAPYTK010000341.1 GCA_029941785.1 Polyangiaceae bacterium
CCAGCAGCTCAGGCGCAGTTGGACCCGTATTGTCGGGTCCGGGCTTGACCCACTCCGCCGGAGCCGTCGTGTCGCCGCCAGAACCGCTGGTCGCCGTCATGCCCCCCGAATCGCCCGCGGAGCTCGCCCCGCCCGTGCCGCCAGCGCCACTTGCGCTGGTCGTCGCGCCAGCCACCGCATCGTGGTCGACAATCGTGTCGTCGTCGGCAGTCGGACAACCTGACAATACGAATCCGCAGAGAGGAAGAACGAGAAATAGAAGGGGTCGATTCATTTTTTGTATTTCCTACGTCGTGCGCGATCAGAGAATAGGTTTGATAAAAAGCATGGGGCAAACTCACCGGATCCCTTGAAGCCACGACGGCATTATCCGGCGTTCCCGCTGAGGCCACGGCGTGACAGAAGCGATTGGGTTTTCGTGGGCCTGCTCCTGATTGAACGAAAGAGCGCGAGTGCGTTTTCGGATCGGTTGTGTTGAGGGTAGCGCTCGCGTGCGTAACGCCGGCTCGACGAGAGACTAAGCAAGAAGATTGCCAACCAAAGAAGCACGGAAGGATAGACAACAACAGATTGAAATCATGGACCATGACACCTGGCCGAGGAGGCTTGTGCGCACGTTTTGTACACTGTTACCCCGCCCTGAAGTTCCACAATTGCGCAGCATCGGGGCTTGTTGCATGAAGGAGTATAGTCCCGATGAAGGCCCTTTATGGCTTTCATCGAGAGTTAACATAATGTCTCTTATGCGCAATCGTTGGGCTGGGAGCAGGTAGGCGGAAAATACGCAACACGGTGGATGGAACATCACAGTCTCAGCGAAGATCGTCCCGCGGTGGCGACTCGGCGGCTCAACCGGAAGGGTCCATCCGTCTACGAGTCGCCTCGTTCCTCAGTACGGGGCCACGACCTCGAACGCTCGCTGCCGCACTTCGGCTGGCACGGGACCCGTGCCCTCGTGCGCGAACTCGGAGATGGGCGTTCCATCATCCTCGAGCATTCTCGATAAATCGTAGGGCGTTCCGTTCGCGTCCTTCAGCAGCGGCACCGTCACTCCGGCTCCAAAACCATAAGTGGCGCGCACCTCATCGAGATTGCTGTTGTCGGCCTTCACGTGACAACGCGAACACTTCTGGCCAAAGCGACGGATCGTGTGCTGGTGCGTGGGCATCCAACCAAAGTTCGGCTTGTTCTGTTGGTTGAGCCGCGGCTGGTACGTCATCTGATCGGCCTCGTCGTATTTCTCGGTCGACGAATTGTAGGTGCTCGTGCTCGCGCTCAGAAACATCTGCATCGACGGGCACATCGTGTCGATCATGCCCCGCTGGTTCAGGCCGAGAAAATAGCTGTCGATGTCCCACGTGAACCGCTCTCCCTTCACGATGCGGTTCGACGTGCCGCCGGTTTGATGATTGGGCTGGGAGCTCGTCCAGTTCGGATCCTTGTGGGAGAGGGTCGTCTGGCTGACGTGACACCCATAACAGTTGAGTCGCCACGCGCTGTGACACGTCCAACACTCCATCGTATCGGTGTGGGAGAATTCGGTACCGTCGTCGCGTTTCTGAAGCCCCATCATGACGCTCATCGGAGCGCTTGGATCGGCCTCATCGAGCGACTCCTTGATCTGAACGACGGGATGCAGCTTCCCCGTCACCCGACTCGTGAGGACCACCTTCCCTTCATCATCCAAGGAGAGGTTGCGCAGAGGCGTGCCGCGACTCGCGGTTCGAAAGATCCCGTCGTCACCGGCTTTGATCGGCTCACGAACCGAGCCGTGGCAATCCACGCAATGGATGTCGAGCTGTCCCTTGGCCGTGCTGTAGATGTGGCCATCGCCGTGCACCTCGACGCTCGTGTGACAGTCCACGCAGTGCATCCCCTTCTCGAAGTGGATGTCGGGCGGCGTCTCGTCCCCGGCCTTCGACGCGTCTTCGTCGCACGCGTACCACTTCTCGCCGTGGCCGTGGATGTCAGCCTGCACGAAGCTCATCTTCGCCTCCGCGGCCACAAAGTCGGCTTTCTCCTGATAGGACATGTAGTTCCGGGCCTTGAAGCCGTGCTCGCGCAGTCCTTGAAAATTGAGCCCGATCCGCGCCCCTTGGTAGTGACAGTGCTCGCATTGACGGGTGGGAATGCGCGTCGTCAAGACATGCTGAACGGGATGCGATCCGGTGTTCGGGATGGTGAGATCACCCGACCGCGATTTTCCGTCGTCGTCGTACAGCATGTGGCAGGCCGTGCAACCGGAGCTGCGGTAGTTTCGTTCGCTGTCGTTCTTGCCGAAGTTGGCCGTATGGCACGTGGGGCAATGCCGCGGCAGGTACTCGTCCATCACCTGGGCAATCGTGCCGTCCGCCGCGTCCGCCGCGGGGCCTTGCAGCGGCGCGATTCCAGGGACCGCGAGGTCGAGCGACGGGTCGTAGTTTGGATCGTCGACCGTCGTCGTCCCCACCACTGCAGACCGGTCCTGCATGCCGGCGAGAAAACGCGGGAGATTGTAATGGCCCACGAAGGTCTGCATCACCGAGCGACGCGCCGACTCCACGACCGCTTGGTGACAGCCCCCCATCTGCGATCGCGGATTTGCGGAGCCACACCCCACTTCGGCGACCCGTAGATCACCCGGATTGACCCAGCGCAGGAGCGCCGCCCCTTGCGCGGTGGCTGCCAAGGCGTCGAGCTCGTCGCTCGCGCAATCCGTCTTCAAGGTGTTGACCTTCTGCCACGAATTCTGATCGCCAACGGGGGTGCCGCAGAGGGAGTCCTTCGGGAACGCCACGTGGGCCTGGGCTTTATTGGACGTGGTCCCATCGCCGCCGTGGCAGTCCGAGCAGGACATCGCGGCGTAGGGGTGAGCGTGCTCGATCCCCGCGTGGCAGCCGTTGCACGCCTCCTCGGGCATCACGGCGTCCGCCTCGGCCGTGGTCGAAGGATCGTTGGCGAGGCACGACAGGAAGTTGCCGGGAAGAGGTCCGCGGTCACAGATCTTTCCGGGCACCTTGACCTCGGGGGACTGACATTGTCCTGCCGGCAACGGGACCGGGACCGGCACCGGATCCGGATCGGGACAGGCGTGGAGCACGAACATGGAAACCAACATGCCGAGCAGCAGCCGACCGCGCACAGCGAGCCCCATCAGAAGGTCACCTCACCCACGATGGTGCTCGTCAGCTCGAGGCCGGGCTCGTCCGCGAAGCGCGCGACGACCTCCAAGGTGACCGGGGCGCCGAGGATATCGAAAGGATCGCCTGACGCGAGCACGTTGACCGTGACGCCATCGGCGAGCATGTACTCCGAATCATGGCACAACAGGTCGACCTCGGTCGTCTCGTCGCTCAACACGGTGTCGTCGTTCATCGTCAAGTGAACGTCCAACTCGGCTAGCCGGGGCGTTCCCACGGCCTTGAGCTCGAAGCTCAAGCTCATGCCGCCCTCGGCCCCGAGCACGATGGTGATCGGATCGCCATCGGTCCAGCTCTCGAATGGTAGCTCGAGCGAACCGACCTCGATCGCGGGTATCGCATCGAAACCGCACGTGCCTAGCGCCCCGCCGCCTTCTCCGGTTCCGGAAGCTCCGTCCGACCCTCCCGCGCCCGAGAACCCGTTACCGGAGCCGTCCCCTGCATCGGCGATGTGCCCACAATGCACGGTGAACGCGAGCAACGCGAGCAACGGCATCAGACGGAGCGCTGTCATTGGAGCGAACCGCTAAACTCTTGGGTATACGAATCGTCACCAAAGGACACGTCGACCTTCAAGAGGACCTCGGCGCCCAAGAGGTCGATGAAGTCCTCGTTGAAACTGATCGGGTTGCGCGACACCAAGCCGAGCTGGTCGACGCACTCGAAGGGGTGGTCCTCCTCATCGAAGGACGCCTTCAGGCTATTCGAGTCGGCGTCCCGGAACTCGATCGTCACCCGGTTTGGACTCATCTGGTGCCCCACCGCGAGCAAGTCGACCCCCGTCCATGGTCCCGAGCCGCCTCCTTGCGCCCCGACGCTGCCCTCCGCCAGCGCAAAGTCCTGGGTGCTCGACCGCGCCTCGAAGGTCTCTTCCGAGGCGTCGAAAAGTCCTACCTCGAGAGACGGCGGTTGCCCCGCGTTGCAAGGGTAGGCGTAGTCTTTCCACTCGTCGTCAGGACAACCGGCCAACACGCCCGCGAGCGCGACGATCAGAAGGCTCGAATGAACTCTCGGCAAATCGAACATCTCTCCACGACAATAGCAGAGATGGGGTGCGGCGCGACACCGATCACGCCACACGGCTTCCGGCCGGAGCATCGTCCCGATGAAGGCCCTTTATGGCTTTCATCGAGAGTTAACATAATGTCTCT
>JAPYTK010000342.1 GCA_029941785.1 Polyangiaceae bacterium
GTGCTGCGCAGTGATCATCTTGTCGAAGCCGTTCGGATCTTCGTAGCCTTGGTCGTTCGGGCGCCGCGCGGTCCCGCTCGACAGCACCAACATCCGCGCCCCCTCGCGCACCTTCACGTTAGGACCGAAGTCGGGCAACACGCCATGGCCCAAATCGTAGCTCGGTGAGACCGGAGGGTCGCTGCCATCCGGCAAACTCCATCGCGCAGAAACCAAACCCCAATCGTCGGCGCCGCTCGACCGTTTGCATAGTCCGACCGCTTTGGCGACCGCTTCAGCGTCGCTCTCATCGATGACGAGATCCGCGTCACAGGGGACGTACACATCATCCTCGTCGATGTCTCCATCGCAATCCTCGTCGACGGCCTCGGCGTCCTTGTCCGTTGGAAGTTCAATAGCATTGGGCCCCACGCTCGGATTGCAATCGTTGCAGTCTCCAGCCAGTTTCGTCACGCCGTCCTTGTCCCAATCGTTGTCGTCGGTCGACATGCATGGCCCGGGGCCATTGCCCGACCCATTGCCGCCGGTATCGCCGATGGAAATATTGCCGCCAGTGCTCGATTCGCTAGCGCTCCCGCCCGCTCCACCCGTGCTCGATTGAGGCTTGCCGTCAAGGGCGATCCCCTCGGCCGTCGCGCTGCACGCCACCCACAACAGGGGCGCCAAGAATACAGAAACCATTTGTGTCATTCGGGTCATCTAAGCTCTCCTCAATTCGTCTCTGAGATGGTGATCTGAAAGTCGTCAGGCTTTCCGTCGACGGCGTCGACGATCACGTAGTAGGTCGTTCCCTTCACTCCTTGAACGATGAGCTTCTGCTCGAAGGCCGCCAACGAACTGCAACCGTTCTCGGTCTGCCCATCGGAGCAGTTGGTCCGAACCGCGAGGACCATCGGGTAGAAGTAGGACATCAAATCGACGCTGTAGTTGGCGTCCTTGGCGGCCGTGAAGGAGTACACCCGCTCCGATCCGCTGCTGCTGGCGCAACCTGGCGACAGCACCACGGGGGCCCCGAGGGTCGAGCCAAACTCGAATGCCGGGAGCAGGACCGGCGAAGCTTGGCCGCAAGAGTCGGTGCACGCGGGAGTCATCGAACACTCCGAATCCTCGCAGTCCGTCTTGCCGTCGTTGTCGTCGTCGAAGAGGTTGCCGCAGCTCTCGGGCGGCGTGCACGCCGTCAACACGACCGCGCAATAGTCGTTGCACTGAAGGTATCCGCCCGACAAACCGAAATCGGTGCAGTCTTTGTCCCCAAAAAGCTGGCCGTCACACGCCTCAGCCTCTTCGAGTTCGCCGTTACCGCAACCAGGAGGCTTGGCCGAACCATTACCCGTCGCGGAGCTGCTCGTCGTCCCGCCCGCGGCCGCCATCCCTCCCGTGCCTCCGGTCGCCGCGTGGGCGCTCGCCCCGCCGGCGTCGCTCCCGCCCACCATCTCACCGCCACCCGCCGCGGAGATGGTATCGTCATCATTGGTCGTGCCGGCGGCACCACCATCAGCACACGCCGACGCGGCACCGATCCCCAGCGCCATCATCGTGATCACTCTTGCTCGCATATCGCCTCCCAAGGCATCGCCCCATTGCCAGAACGTCGACCCCACTTGTCAACGTTGCAATGGCGGCAGCCCTGGTGCGCGATCACAGAAATTCAAATTTTCGTGATCGACTTCCCGGCTCCCCCTGTCCCAAAGGCGTCCCACCGTGCTGCGGTCGTCTGCCTCATCTGCTCGGCGTGGCTCGTTTCAAGGCCCAGCGCGGCAGCCGATCTGCTCGTGAGATTGCGATTTCAATCCAACGCTCCGAGCTGCGGGAACCAGACGGCGTTTCGTGCAGCGGTGAGGAAGCGAGATGCGCGTATTCGATGGTCTGACAAGGGGAGTATCCGACTCGATGTACGGGTCGTCGAGAGGGAGGCCGGTCGCTTCGAGGGGAGCCTGCAAATGCTCGACGAGGATGGGTCCGGCAACACGCGGCGGGTCGATGGCAAATGCAAGGAGGTCGTCGATGCCTTGGCCCTCTTCGCAGCGATGACCGTGCACGCTCAAGCGGAGCAGCTCGAGCCCAAGGGGCCGACGAAACCAACGCCCTCTGAGCCGCCCACGACGACGGCTCCAACGAAACCGCCGCCTGCTGGCCCTACCGCCGAAGCGGTGACCACACCAGAGCCGAAGACGGACCGCGGTGTCCCGTCGACCAAGCCACCCGCATCCGACCTCGATGACAAGCCCGCTGCAGATCCGGCGAAAACCTCAGCGGACGGACCCGCGACGACAAGCGCTCCACCGCTGCCGAAAGACACGCCCCCGACGACCGATGAAGCGAAGAGTTCCGACGCCATACCTAGCAAACCGCGGACACCGCCTCCGGCGCGCCGGACATTTCGACCATCGGAGGGTTGGCGTTGGGGTGTTGGCGCATACGCGGGCACCTCAAACAGCCTCGATGGAGGTTTGGAGGTCATCCTTCCCGTCTTCGTATCTCTGGAAAAACACGGACCGCAAATTCTCAGTCCGGCGTTTCGGGTTGGCATCGTCGGCACCGTACCGACGGTCGGCGCGCTCGCCGGCGGAGAGGCCAGTCTCACACGGGTCACGGGCAGACTCGAGGGCTGCCCACTGCGCCTACGGTGGTTCAAACGTTGGTCGCTGCTTCCCTGCGCAGGGTTCGAAGCCGGTGTGATCGCTGCGCAAAGTAGCGGACTCGATGAAAACACCGACGCGATCTCAGGGTGGGCAGCGGCGGACGGCACCCTCCGCCTCGGTGTCGATCTCACGAGCTGGCTCGCCGTCCAAGGCCAGGGCGGCCTCGGCGGCGTCGTGCAGCGTCCACGTTACTTCGTGGAGGGGGCCTCGACGGACGTTTCGCTGCAGCTCGCTTCGCTGTACGGCACCTTGGGCGCCGGCCTCCATCTACAGTTTCGGTGAGATTCCGTGATCGATAGACCCAACGGAGTCCATAATAAGGACGTGCGGTACGCGCTTGCGCAAACAGACTCACTCGAGCCACTCGAGCCTCTCCACTCGACTCCCACGGGCGACGAAACGGAGCGCGTTCGCACAGCTTTTCAACGACACTTCGACTGCGTATGGCGCTACCTGAAACGAATTGGCCTCAATGACGCGGACGCGGACGACGGAGCGCAACAAGCCTTCGTGATTCTCTCTCGAAAAATTGATCGGGTCGACGTTGGCAAAGAACGCGCCTACTTGTGCCGCACCGCGCATCGCGTCGCAGCCGACATGAGAAAAAAGGCGCATCGCCGACACGAGCTGAACGATGACGACAGTGGCGAGGAGCCGGAGCGCGAATCGCTCAATCCAGAGAACCTGACCGGCCAAAGAGCAGCCCGCCAAATGCTTGATCACGTCCTGCAGCAGCTCCCCATCGATCTACGCACGGTCTTCGTACTCTTTGAAATCGAAGAGTTTTCTACCGACCAAATCGCCGACACGCTCGAGCTGGCAACCGGCACCGTCGCCTCGCGGCTACGCCGAGCGAGAGAGAAATTCCAGAACCTGGTGGCAAAAATAGAGCGGCAAAACGAAAGCAGAGGCGGAGCATGAAAGAGCCACAACGACTGCTCGACAACACAGCAAGCGGCAGTGCTCTCGAAAAAGAGCTACTTCGGGCAGCACGGGAAGACGCGCCCTGCATGGCGACGAAAGCGAGCGCCATGGCGGCGCTCGGAATCGCTGGCGGATTGGCCGCAGCGACCCAGGCGACCGCCGCCAACGCAGCCATCCAAACGGCGGCGGCCGCACAGGGAGCGGGGGCAGCGAGCACGACAGCAGCAGCAGCGAGCACGACAGCAGCAGCGAGCACGGCCGCGGGCGCCGCCGTGACTCTTGGTAAGGGAGTGGTGCTCGTCAAATGGGTCGGTATTGCCTCGGTCGGCCTCGTGGGCAGCGCCGCCGTCATCGACCGCGTCACCGATCCGGCGAGCGAACCGCCGGCGGCGACGATTGTATCCTCGATCCAAGCGCAACCGCGCCCACCTCGTCCGCACGTCGTTCCGAAGTCGGCACCAAAGACCGCGGTACTGGCAGCGCCAATCGAGGCCCCAAGCGCAGCCGACGAAACAAGCGCAGCTGACGAAACAGGACCGACACAGCAACCCAAGCCCCCCGCGCGCACGGCTCGCGAGGATCGCACCGCAAGTCCCACAACGAGGAAAGCTCCTGCCGCTGGGGCGACTTCCTCAGCTCCGAGCCCGAGGCCCCAACTCAGCGCCGAGGTCGCTGCGCTCGAC
>JAPYTK010000343.1 GCA_029941785.1 Polyangiaceae bacterium
ATGTTAACTCTCGATGAAAGCCATAAAGGGCCTTCATCGGGACTATGCTCATGAGATCGTTCGCTTGCTGGGAGAAGAGAACGTCGTGAGCCGCACACTGGTCACCTCTGCGCGTGGCTACCGCAAATTATCCCATCACGGGATCTCGCTCGACGACACCGTGTCGCTCGCATCGCTCGGAAGCGGATGACCACAAGCCTGAAGGTTGCCACGGCAAAGTGGGGGTTCCTCGCGTAGGCCAGCAAGGCAGTTGACTCGCTTCGCTGTCCCGTGAGACGCTGATCGGTGTTTCATTCATTTTTTGTTGAGGGTCTCATGTTCAGTTCACGATCGAGTAGCGACAAACTCATGGCAACCATCTTCGCCGTCGCCATCGGCTGGGGAGGGATCGAGGCTGTCGCTTCAGCGTGTTCCGGTGATCCACCTCCGCCTCCACCGTGTGACAACACCGATAGCAATGGAAACGCTGGCAGTGGCGGAAACCAAAACCAAAACCAAAACGGCCTTCCCGAATGTCCCACATCGACAACGACGGGCACCAGCACGAGCACCAGCACGAGCACCAGCACGAGCACGGGAGTCGGTGGCGCTGGTGGAAGTGGTGGAGCTGGCGGCGACGGTGGTTTCTACGAGTGCTACGTGCAGCAAACCTGCTCATTCTCCGTACCCAAGATCTATCCCATTCCGAATCAGCCGACGGTCGATCTGGCGAGTTTATCGCAATACACTGCGCCGACTGTCGAACTCGACGCCATGGTGTACCTCTCCGAGTACCGCCCCGGATGCATCGAGGAGTGCCCAGACCCCGACACGTTGACGTTGAAGTTTACGGCCCAGTGCGAGTCGCTCGCGACGATCCAAACAAAGTCCAATTCCGCTTTTAAATTGACGGTCAACCAGACTTACATCGATGACGATCCACAATGGGGACGCAATGATTTTCCCATCGAGTTCTTGCTCAACCTCGTCGACAAGACGAAGCTCATCGCGGGATCGTTGCCTGTGTTCAACGTAAGCGGCGGCACTTGCAAGGTGTCGGGCTACGCCATCCTCAAGTTGACCGACGGAACACTCTTGCGATCCGAGTGCGGCGACCGAAAGCTGACCTTTGCCCCGCAGAAACCCGAGGATGCAGGCACTCCGCTGCTTCAGTTCCAGATCGACGCAGCCTCCGCGGCGGATGGCTGGGATCCTCCACTAGGGTGGAGCGAAACGAATCACGGTGGCACCTCGGTGGCAGGTCCTGGTCAGCAGCAGCGCCGCACCCTGAGCATCACGAACAACAGCGATGAGGCGATGGATGTCAACCTCGACGTGAGCATAAAGAACATCAACGGCACCGCACTCATCCTGCCGTCCGGGGCTTCGCCGGAGGTTGGTACCTGGGACATTTCGGCTGGCGGCGAGAACGAAAACGAGCCCGCAGGCGACGCCTTCCCGATCGAGGTGCGACCGCTACCCGATCGGATTGCCAGTGACGCATGCATCCCCTTGCCGCAAGACCCCGCGTCGAGTGGCGAGCAAAGCGACAGCCTGTCAGAAACGCCCACCACCATCGCCCCCGGCGAGACCTTGCTCGTCGAGTTCGTCAGGCGTGCTTGGTCGAATTGCTCCTGTGGTACCGCGGACGCGTGGTCGGGCGAGCTGCAAGCGACCTACAGCGGGGGCACCATCACAGCCCAAATCTCCGGTACCGATATCGTGGATCGCGCCACGCCAGCGACCAACTGCGACAACGACGACGATCCGGTGAACCTGCCCTCGCCGTATGTCTGCGACGACGAGGGCAACACGCCGGGTGGAGATACCTGCGGCGGCCTGGGGCAAGACCCCTGCGAAGAGGGTGGCGGTGGCATGGGCAGTTTTTCCCGCTCCCTGCCGGGCTTCTCGGATTTTGCGTCTGAGCACAGCCCGCGGCGTGTCGCCAGTGGTGAGGGTTTTCCCGCCATCTACACGACGGGTGAGCACCACACTCCGATTGGCGCATTCTTCCACATCGACGACGCTACCGTGCTGCACGTGACCAAGCTCGCGTCCACCTACGACAAGCCCGTCGATGCCGCCTACCTCGCAGCGCATCGCTTCAGCCCGGAGGTCATGCGCATGGTGGAACTCGTCGTCCCGAGCGAACCACTCGCAGTGAGCGAGAGCTTCAACTTCCAAGTACCCATGCTGCTCTTGCAAGAAATCGGCGGTGATGTTCAAAGACTGCAAAAGGTGGCCGTGGGCGAAAAGAAGAAACCATCTGGTTCACTCGACCACAGCTTCATCTACCTCATCCGATCGCAGCTCGCCACGGAGCCCGCCTTACAGGTCGAGCTGATGCTGCAGGTTTCGGTGTTCGCCCGCAACAGCGTGAGCAGCAAGCTCGAGCGCACGCCGGTGGCCAACCCGTCGATGGCGTTGATGGACGGCGGGATCGATCTGTCCTTCGACGTCGAAAAGCCCGATTTCGATGCCGACATGTACGAGGTGGTTTACGACGTGAGAGCCTACAGGTGGGCTGATTACGAGCAGGACTGCGCCGACAAGACCGACAATGACGGTGACGGCTTGAGCGACTGCGAAGATCCCGATTGCGCCAACCACCCACTCTGCGACTCGGGCGAAGACGGTGCGGGCGGTGGTGGTCAACCCATCACCCCTGGCGTCGTACCCGGCGACGATGCCGGATGCAGTTGCGGCCTGGTCGGCCAAGACGGCGGGCTGTCTCCGTTTGCGATCTTCGGGCTTGGTGGCCTCGCGCTGTTGTGGTCATCACGGCGTAGGCGCAGGCTCAAGGCTTCGCGGTGGCGCCGGGCGGCCTGATGGCCAAGCGAGACGAGCGGTTGCCAGGGCGTCGGCCACAGAGGCCGCTGCTGCTGGCGCTGCTGGTGATCGTCGCGGCCTGCAGCAGCAGTGATCCGCGCGCCTCGGTGCGCCTTCGTGACCTGGTTACGGCCGCCGGGATGCAGGCCTTGCCACTCGCCGACTCGCAGGATCCAGCCCAAGTCGCGCTCGGGCGCATGCTGTTCTTCGACCCGATCTTGAGTGGCGCGCGCGACATCTCTTGCAGCACCTGCCACCACCCGGAACACGGCGGGAGCGACGGACGCGGCTTGAGCGTGGGGACCGAGGCGGTGCGAACGGACGGAGGTCCCCGCCTACCCGGACCCGATCACACCTTCGCGTCTCGCAACGCCATTGCGCTATGGGATGTCGGCGCGGCGGCGGTTCGGGTGGGGTTTTGGGATGCCCGGATCGAACGACAGGCTGACGGCAAACTCGTGCTCTACGACACCGGGTACGACTCATCCGGTCAGTTGAGGATCGAGGTGCCCGAGGCAGCCAGCACCATCGCCGCGGCCGTGGCCTTGTTTCCGGTTCTCGATCGTGACGAGATGCGCGGCGAGTGGGGGCGCGACGACATCGACGGCAACCCGAACGAACTCGCCATGATCATCGACTCGGACTTCGAGGCGGTATGGCGCGGATTGATGGCGCGCTTGCAGACCGTGGAGGCGTACCGTGAGTTGTTCGCGGAAGCCTTTCCCGGGCACGAATTCGGTGAGCTCCAGTTTGCGCACGCAGCCTCGGCGATAGGCTCATTCCTGGCCGAGTCCTTCGCTTCCAACAGGCCTGGTAGTCGGCCAGCCTGGGACGCGTTCCTCGCGGGTGACGATGGCGCGCTGAACGAAAGCGAGGCGCGCGGCGGGCTCTTGTTTTACGGCAGGGCCGGTTGCGTCACGTGCCATGCAGGCGAGTTGATGAGCGACCAGGACAGCCACAACCTGGCCGTGCGTCCGATTGGGATCGGCGCGAAGAATGACGACGTCGATGTCGATCTGGGCGCCGCCGGCCGCAGCCACGCGGGAGACGATCAACGCTATGCGTTTCGCACGCCGCGACTGCGTAACGTCAGCCTGTCCGGCCCGTGGATGCACAACGGTATCTACGCCTCACTCCGCGACGTGATCCGCCACAAGACAAACCCCATCGCCGGACTGTACGGCGAGATCGATCCTGACCTCCCGCCCGAACTCGCAGGCCAGGTTCACCGGTCCGCGGCGATATTGACGGATGTGGCCGCCAACGTGAAGGACAGTGTGCGCAAGGGCGTGGCGCTCGACGATCAAGACATCGATGATCTACTCGCCTTTCTCGATGCCTTGGAGTCACCTCACGGCCAAGCCATGGTGGAACAGATGCCAGAAGAGGTGCCGAGTGGTGCCCCGCTGGTGGCGCCGTGACCCGAATCGACTG
>JAPYTK010000344.1 GCA_029941785.1 Polyangiaceae bacterium
AGACGGAGTTTTGCGCTTCGAGGATCGAAGGGGCGCGGGTCATTTGGTAGGCGTCCACGCCAAGCTGCTCGATGTAGCCAAAGAAGCCGTCGCGTGGGTGCGCCATGATCGTCAGCGGCTCGATCTCGTCGCCCGTGTCGCGGAGCCCATCCAGGATTTCGCTGGCTGATTCGCAGGTCCAGTCGTGGGCGCCGTGTGTGGGCCCCACGAGCTTGTCGTAGCGCAACGGGAAACCGATAAAATGACCTTGCTCCAAGGTTGTGATTTCCGCGCCGATCGCGGTGCGGATATGCGTAGCGAGCCCCAGTTCGCGAACGGTCGGCTCGTAGTCGGTGTGCACATCGTGGTCGGTCGACACGGCGAATTCTACGCCTTCGGCAACCGCGCTGATCACCCGCCTGGCGATGGGCATGCCGCTGTCGAAGCTCGGGGTCGAGTGCAGGTGCATGTCTGCGCTCATCCAGCCTCGGGTATCGATCTCGTGAGGGAGCACGGCCTCGACGTGCATATGCTGGCCATGGGACAGCACGAAGTCGCTCTCACGATGCATTCCGTACTCGGGCCCACGGCTGACGAGCAATTCGTAACGGCCGGGGGGGACCTGCATCGAACCATGACCGTCGGCCGTGAGATCGATCGCTTGTCGACCGTTGCCTAGCCGGCCTTCTCCCATCGATGGTCGGCGTCGTCCGTCTGTCTCGAGCGGGCGGCCCTCGTCATCCAGGGAGATGAGGGCGATCTTGGCTGGTATCGGTTCTCCCGACTCATCCCTGACCCGATAGCGGATGGTCGCGGGCTCTGGTAGCTGGAAGACAAGAACCTCGTCCTCGCCCGCTTCGACGCGCACGCTCACTGGTTTGGACGTCGCGCTCGCTTCGGGGTCCCGGGCGACGATGACGTACGATCCGGGCCTGAGCTTCGCCTCGAAGCGTCCATCTTCGTTCGGGTCGAGTCCACGGTCCGCATCGATGGCGTTCACGAGGCCCACATCCCCGCGTAGGGCGCGATTGGCGTCGATCAACTGATCGACCGAGGCGAAGTCGGTGCCCGGCGTTGGGTTGTGAAACACGAAGAGCCGCGCATTTTTCACGGGGGTACCGTTGTGTGCCCAGCGCACCTGGCCTCGTAGTTCACCGGTCTCGATTCCGCGAACGCGATACATCTCTTCGGTCACGCTCGCGATGTCTCCTTCACCCACTGCGAGATAGCGCTCGTACCGAAACGCGCGGTTTCGATCGCAGCTCGCATCGTCATCCGTAGAAAGCAGGCAATTCTTTCGGCCCGTCAAGAACGTCGTCGCGGCGCTCGCGAACATGGGGACGGCGACGACGGACTTGGGCTCGCCTGCTTCGGGGACCGTGAAGTACCCGTAGCTGACATCGCCCCCGGCAGCGGCGACGAAATCGAACACGAGCGGGTGCTGAAAGGTGTTCCGGCCCAAGACCGCTGCATCTTGTACGGCGGTGTCTTCGTCGAAACCCGGACCGGGCGCGAAGACGTCGGTCTGGTTACCGAAGAAGACGAAATCACCAGCGATGATGCCCGCGCGATAGGTCGCACCTTCTTCATCGGGAGAGTCTCCGAGCATGCCGCTGAACACCCCCGCGGGTCCGGTGTATTTCTCGAGAGGCAGCACGTCGCTGCACTCGCAAATCGGGCAGCCGTCGTCGCCGTGCGCCAGACCGTAGGGGCAGTTTTGCGTGCAGCTCGTGATCGGGGGGCAGCCCGTGGGCGGGTCGTCGAGCAGGGTGAGCACCGTGCGCATGAGCAGGTGTCGGGCGCCGGGCCGCAGGATGTAGTCCGTCCGAAAGTGGATTTGAGTCTTGAGGTCCGGAAAATACAACTCGAGCGCGGGTTGATGACTGCGGATCACCCCCAAGGCCTCGAACAAGAAGGTGCCGTCTCCCTCCACCCGGATAACCGCTTCTTTCTCGTCCGATCCGTCCTCGAGCACCCGGATATCGATGGTATTTGGTTCGGGAACCAACAGGTTCGCGATCGGAAACGTCTCGGCGAAGCGGTCGCGGCCGTGACCGCTCTTCATGTCGATGCTCGGTCGTCGAATGTCTACGTCGATGATGCTGCCGCCATGGACGCCGGGTCCTGGCGAGTCGACCGCCCGCAAGATCGCGACGCGCATCATGTCGTTTTCGATCAGGAAGTCTCCAATGTCGGCCATGGCCACCGGCCCGCCAACGAGCTCGCTACGGTTTTCGATTCGCTTGGCCCGCAGAATCGGCGCGGCTCCGACGCAGCTCGCGAGGTGGGGCAGCGAGAGCACGCCCATGAGCAGGGCGAGCAGCACGACCGGCCGAGATTTCACGGACGGGCCCTCGAGGTCGGATGCAGCAGGAATCCGAGCTGCAGGACCACCATGTCGTTGGCTTGGGCTTCACCGAGGAATTCCTCGCGGTGTGCATAGTTGAGCTTGGCCTCGAGGAGTTGCTCGATCAGGTGGTAGCTCACGCCCGCTTGGAGGCGCCAGTTGTCCGACTCGTCCTCGATTCGCTGGTTGGGATCGATGAACTCGAAGCGAAGGGCGACGCCGAGCCTGCGGGGCAAGATCGAATAGCCCGCTTCGACCGACAGGCCGAGCGAGCTCGTGTCGTCGACTTCGTCGGAGGGGATGGTCGGAAGCTCGTCGGGGGTGGCCAGAGACCAGAGCACTTCGGCCAAGGCATGAAAGCCCGACTTCTGAAGATGGACGTCGCCGCTCGCGATGTGGGTGGTCAGCGCGCCGCCGCGGCTCAGCACATAACCGCCACCGAGTCCCAAGCCGAGGGGGCCGTGGGTTTCGTCTGCGACCGTGCTTGCGAGGCGGCCGACGGGCTCGCTCGTAAGGCGGATGGCGTAGGCCAAACCGTCGAAGCGGTTGCCGAGGGCGCCATAACGGTGCTCGTATCCTTCATAAAAGCGCCCACTCCGTCGCAGCCCATTGAAGATGCCGACTTGGTAACCGAAGGCGTGGTTGGCCAATTGGCCCTGCGCGGTCAAGCCGAGCTGTTTGAGTGGTGCCATGGCCCGAACGGCCAATGGTCGGTCCACCAGCGCGTGATACACCGAAGGGATGACGGCCGAGCGCGAAGTCGGAAGTGTCTGACCGCCGATCTTCAGGCCGGCCGCTGCGATGGGCTGGTAGGCGGCCCACGCCGCGTGAATCCGTGTGTCGTTGTCATTGCCGGTCGCGAGGTCGGCAGAGAAGCGATAACGTAGCTTCTTAGAGATCGCTCCGTCGACACCAAGTCGGGCGTGATGGAGGCGAAGCCCGGCGCTCTCGACGTCGTCCCCGGCCGCGAGGTAGGACTGCTCGCCGACGAAGGGAAAAGCTTGGACCGTGAGCAAGGCGACCGGCGTGATCCTGAGTGGCCCGCGTTCCCACTTCAGCCATGAGCGCCAGCTCTTGGCGGGGGCCGCCTTCGGGACGTTTTTGTCGACGGACTTCGACGTGCCTGGAGACTTGGCGGGGACTTCGTTCGCTGCGGGCGTCGGCACGTTCGAGGCGGCCTGCGCTTCTGTTGCCGGCGTTTCTGCTGCCCTCATGGGCGTGTCGCTCTCGTCGCTGCTCGCTCCGCTCACGGCCTTCTCTGCGGGCTTTGTCTCGGTGCCTTCCTTGGGCGCGGTAGCTTCCGCTGCCTCGTCGGCTGTTGCCGTGGCGGGTGCTTCCGAGTTCCCCTCTGACGGTGGGCTGTCGGCCTCTTTTGGGGGCTCCTCCGCCCAGCCATGGAGGGATACTCCGAGGCAGAAGCAAAGCGTGAGCGGGATGGCGATTCGTGTGCGGTGCGAGATCATTAGTAGTGGTACTCGAGGCTGTATTCCGTACATGTCGATGGACCCTGATCGAGGCGGATGTAGACGTTCGCGTCGTCGTTGAGACCTTTGCAGTCCACCGTCATTCCGAAGCTCAGGTTGTGGCAGCAGCCCGCGCGTCCGGCTGGGGAAACCGTGGGGGTTGCGTCGTTCTTGCAGCTGACCGTCGTGTCGCCGATGAAGCACTCGGCAAATTTGCACATGCGTAGCGTACTGGGGGGCGTCAATTTGCGATGGGGATCCACCGTGCAACCGAAGACATCCGTGGCCGCGTAAGTGTACCAGTCGACATCTTGCGCGTTGGTTAGGGCGGCAGCGAGCGTCTTGGTGTTGACATCGCAATCGTCGAGCTTGCCCAAGTCGTGCGCTGTCACTT
>JAPYTK010000345.1:0-1754 GCA_029941785.1 Polyangiaceae bacterium
CCCCGAACCACCCCATCGTCCTTCTCAACGACGCGGCGTTGGCCTCACTCGATGGCACGCCCCCCGTCACCGCGATCCCCACCACCTTCGTCGTCGATCCTGCCACCATGAAGGTTGGCGTGCGCGCCGCGAGCCTGCCCGACATCGCCGCGGCCTGCTCGGCATTCTGAGCGCGCCTAGCGTTCGGCCGCGTCAGGCCGCACCAAGATGGATCCGCGCTTGACCACATGGACGCACAATATACCACAATGTAGGTGCAAAAGTATCCATGTAGCCTTATGTAAGTAAGCGAAATCACGTGAACGCATGTGGCTGAAATCATTGGCACGTTGTGTGCATCGTGCGTGCGCCATGACGTTCAACATCCGAAATGCATCACGTGGCGCGTCCCTCCTTCTGGGCTGCGGCGCGGCCTTGTCCCTCCTCAATTGCACGGTCGACGCCACCACCGACTCCGGGGATCTCACCGAATTGTCGATCGCCGCGGGCGAGAGCCAAGTCTTGCGGGTGCCCTTGGCCGAAGACACGCCGATCGTCGTGACGATCGACTGCGGTGTACCCGAGGGTGTGGATCTCATGGGCAACCAAATTGACGTCGACGCCTCCTCGATGGGCGCCGCTGAAGGCCCGGCACGAGCCGCGTATTGGCAATGGGCAGGCGTGGCGCCAGCCGGTGAGCACGAAGTGTCGGTGCGCAACCTCAGCCCCAAGCCGGCGAACTGCAAGGTCTCCATCGCGGCGCAAGAGCTACCGGCCGAAGAGCCGCCCAGCGAGGACACGAGCGACGGCACGACCGACACCACGACTGACGAAGCCACGAACGCCGCCTGCACCGCGTGGACGGTGAATCGCTCGGTGATCTACGAAGCGAACCATCTTTATCTCGGTGACATCGAAAACGGCGAGTGGGAGAGCCTACCCGCATCTGGAAACCACTGGGGAACCTGGGCCCATTGGGGCAAGATCTACCCCAAGCCCGTTCATCGTGGCTATTACCTCCACAATCTCGAGCATGGCGGCGTCGTGTTCTCGTACGGCTGCGGATCGGCTGACGAGAGCGAAGCCTGCGCCGCGGCTGAGGCCGCGCTCATCGAACTCGCCGAGACCTTCGGCGAAAGGCGCGTGATCATCACGCCCGATCCCGACCAGCCACAGATGTTCGCGGTCCGGACATGGCGCTGGGCTTACTCCTCGGAGTGCATGCAAAAGGACGTCGGTCTCGACTTTCTCAAGTCGACCTTTCGTCACGGCCGCGAGGACATCGAGGGCGATCCGCCGCTGCCCTATGATCCGACGTCGACCGAGGAGGTTCCCTGCGAGAACCTCATGGCTGCGCCCGACAGCTGCTGAGCCCCGCTCCGCCACTCGGCCGCCTCGCATGGGCCCCGCCTCGTACCGTCCCTTCCGTGAACGAATTGGCCCGCACCGCGCAACCTGCAGGTATACTGCCGAGTTGATGCGACCGGGGCGTCACATACCGTCATGAGCGAGGCCAAAAGTCCAGAGGAGGAGATCCCCGCGGGGACGCGCCTTGGTGTCTATCGCGTGGTCGGCCGACTCGGTGCCGGGGGGATGGGCGTCGTGTACGAAGCGGTGCACGAGCTGATCGGCCGCCGCGTGGCGATCAAGGTGGTATCGGGTGCCGCCAAGGATCGACGGCGCTTCCTTCGCGAAGGACGAATGGCCGCCGCGGTTCGTCATCCCCACGCCATCGAGGTGACGGACGTCGGGGTTGAAGGCGACATCTTTTACCT
>JAPYTK010000345.1:1764-4128 GCA_029941785.1 Polyangiaceae bacterium
TGATGGAGCTCATCGAGGGGGAGACGCTCGGCGGCATGCTCGCTCGCGAAATCCGTCTCGGCGTGCAGGAGATCGTGCAGCTCGCCTTGCCCCTCGTCGACGCCCTGAGCGCCGCGCATGCGATGGGCGTGGTTCATCGTGATCTCAAGCCAGCCAATGTCATCCTCGCGCGCGGCTCAGGTGATCGGCTGCATCCCAAGCTCGTCGATTTTGGGGTCTCGAAGATCATCGGAAGTCGTCTCGAGCCGGGCGACACGAAGCTCACGGTCGATGGCGCCTTGGTGGGCACGCCTTGTTACATGTCCCCCGAGCAATTTGTCGACACGATTGAGGTCGATGCGCGCAGCGATCAGTATTCCTTCGGGGTGCTGCTCTACGAGTGCGCCAGCGGTCTTCTCCCCGTCGAAGAGACGGCCGTATGGCGGCACATTCAGCGCGTCGTAGTGGGTGACTTCAAGCCTCTGCTGGCCGTACAGCCCGACCTGCCGCCGGAGTTTTGTGAGGTCATCGATCGCTGCATGGCCACCGACCCTGCCGACCGCTTTGCTGACATGTACGCCGCGGGCGCTGCCTTGCTGCCCTTCGCCGATGAGACCACCGCGCGACTTTGGGCCCAAGTCTTCGATGATGCCTCCTCCGCTCGCGCTCGCCGAGACGAACCGCAAGCGACGCCTTCCGATGAAGGCTTGATGGTCCCGGCTGAGCAGCCCTCCGATCCCTACGCCGCGACCGTCGGTTTTCCCGCGACCGACGAAGATCAGGCGGGCGAAAGCGGAGCGGAGGTCGAGCCGGCCCCCGACGATTCGCAGCCTTCTTCCACCGTCACGCGCACCCAGCGGATGACGACCGGAACGAGCGGCAGTCTGTCGCAGCCGATCCCGCCGAGTCTGCCCAGCCGTCGACGTCTCGGCTATGGCGCGCTGCTCGCCATCGCTATTGTTGCCGTCCTCTTCGTGGTGAAAGACAGGGGAGCGGACAGCGACGGCGCTGCGCGTCGTGCCTCCGAGTCGAGCGCTTCCGCCTCCGCTTCGACCAGTCCAAACGAGGCCGGCGTCGCGCGCGGCGGGACCTTACAGATCGGCTATGCCGGCAAGCTAGCTGCTTTCGGTCCCTACCCGCCTAGGGCCAGCGTGACGAGCGACATCGACAACATGCTGTACGAGCCCCTCTTTCGCGTGACCCGGCACGGCGAGCCGGTCCCGTGGGTGACGACCCTGGCGTACGACGCGAAGGACCGACGTCGATTCACCCTCACCTTGCGCGAAGGGTTGGTGTTTCATTCCCACCCTTGTTTCCCGGGAGGCGGGGCGCGACTTGCCAAGGCGGAGGATTTGGTCACCTCCTTGCATCGGGTCGCGCGCGTGGATTGGTTGTACATGCCCATCCGTGGATTGGCCGACTACCAGGCCCGCCGCAGCGAGGCGATCAGCGGGATCACCGCGCTCGACGATCGGCGCGTTCGGATCGAGCTGACCCAGCCGAGCGTTTACATCGAAGATCGCCTGACGTGGATCCAGCTCATCCCGAAACACGACGCGGGTTGCTCCAAAGAAGCGTTGGCGAGGCTGACCGGCACCGGCCCCTTTCAGCTCGCCAAGCGTAGCATCCACGGAAAAGTGGAGCTGACTCGTTTTCAGCGCTATTGGCGCCGCGATGCGAACGGCGAGCGCTTGCCTCGACTCGATCGGATCACGTACCTACCGTTTGAGACCGTCGCCGCCGCTATCGGCTCCTTGGCGCGCGGAGAGATCGAGGCCGTCACGTTCCGCTGGCAGGCCGATGCGCGCATGTGGCTCGACGTTTCCGGCTCGGGGAGACTCTCGCTTGCGCCGCATCTGCAAGACAAGCACCTGCGGATCGGTAATTGGGCGTGGAAAGCACGATGCTTCCAAGCCGTGTTGTGGTTGCCGAGAAAGCCGCCGTACAATGCACCAAAGGTCGCGCTTGCCGTGTCGCATGCCCTCGACCGAAAAGCGATGATCGCTCACTTCGACTCCATCGATCGTCCGTGGGGTCGTTTCCTCAATCCGACGTGGCTCGGATACGATCCGCTGCTGAAGCCCCTGTCTTTCGATCCGATACGAGCCCGCGCGTTGCTCGCGGAGGCAGGGCATGCGCAGGGCAAGGGCCTGCCCGAGCTCATCGTTGCCTATAACGAGGTTTCGTCTGAGGCGGCCGCGCAGATCGAGACTCAATTGCGGGCGATTGGTGTTCCAGCGCGGGCCGTGCCCGTGCCCCGAGTCCGTCAACCGGAGGACGACCTGAAGGCACACGGGGCCTCGTCGCCGCACATGGCCGAATTGGAACGAATGCGGTTTGGCAGCGCGCGGGACGAGCACACCGATCTCTTGCTCCATGTGAGCC
>JAPYTK010000346.1 GCA_029941785.1 Polyangiaceae bacterium
GGGCGGTCCACCGGCTGCCATGGTTCCTCGCTCACGCACGCGGCGGCGGTGAGGAGGGAAGCGCTGAAAATCCAATATCTCATTTTCATCGTAGGTCTCCCGCTAGAAGCGCACGAAGTCTTCGCTCTTCATGATGGTTTCGAGGGTGTGGCCGAGGTCGCCGTCGCTTTCCTTCAGGACCTTTACGTAGGGCTCGAGCACGGCCACCGGAATCGTCGCCAGCTCACTCACGATGTCTTGTTTCGACATCGCGAAGTTGTACAAGCGTGCGGTGAGGCACTCGGCCACAGCCGGGTCTTGTGCCATGGCCGCGCCGAGTTCTGGAAGATTGGCCGTGGGCTCGCCGAGTCGCCACGCCGTCTCTTCGCCGTCGACCAGCCAATGGGACAGTTCCGTTGGTACCGGTTCGGGGCTGAGGGGTGTTTCGACCTGGACGCTGTCCTGCCACGTGCCTTCGTCATCGAATTGCCCAAACAGAGGCGCGAGGTGATTCATCGAGGTGTGACAGTTGGCGCATACGACTGAGCTCGTGTCGCGGAAATCCACGGGCTCGGCGCTCACGGTGTCGAAGTCCCACGGGGAGGTGTAGGTCGCCTTCTCTTCGCCGACCTTGGTGGTCGATTCGCGAAACTCGGCCGGGAAGCTCTGACAGGCGAAGATTTCCTGTACCCATCGCACGCGGCGGAAGGCCATGTTGGAATAAAACTGCGCCATCACCCCGGGGTTCGTCAGGAGGCCGGCGTGGGTCTCCACACCGTTGTCGCAGTTGCCATCGACGAAACTATCCGACGTCGTATCGTAACTCGGGCAGGTCGACTCGGTCGCGGTCAGCAGGTCGGTGAACGGTCGACCCTCGACCAGCACGCGGGCGGCGAAGACGGGTGCGGAGTCGAGCGTCCCCCCTCCTTGCCGGAACACGTCTCGCCAATAGCGAATCATCCGCTCGCTGAAGCGTGAGTCCTCAAGCATCGCGGCGAGTCGTTCCTCGTAGGCTTCTTTGGGGTCGCTCGCGTCGCGTACGGCGATGATGTCCGTGAGGCGAGGCAGCGAATCGGTGAGCTTCAACGAGGCGGTGCGTAGCGCTTCGTTGTAATCCACCTTGCGGTCGTCGAGCGCGGTGGGCTCGGGCTCGGGGTTGTCTTGGGTGTTCGTGCCGCTGCCCGATCCGTCATCGGGAGTGGTCGGTCCGGCGCCAGGAGGATTGGAGTCGGAGTCTGTTGCGCACGCGCCGGCTGTCAGCAGCGTGAGTCCTAAAATGGTCATCGTTACACGTTTCATGCGCCCTCTTGTTCGATCCATGCGGTCAGTGCGTTGACGAAGTTGTTGAATGTGCCGCCGTTCCCATTGAACTTGTAGGGGTGGGTGGCGTTCCCGTTCGGGTTGGTCGTGATGAACAACTGACTCTGGGCGGGGTTCCCAAAGTTCACGCGATTGCGTAGTTGCCCACATGTCGTCTCGGGATCATCGCCGAGAGCGGACATGTCCACGGCGTTGGTGGCCGTCGTGTTGTTCCCGCCATGGCAACCCGTGCAGTTGGCTTGCAGCGGTCCGACGGCGTTGTCCATGAACTCCTGAGGCGCGACGCAGCCTGAGCCCGGCCCTGTGCCGCCGCCACCTGCGCCAGGGTCGAAGGGTTCGATGGTCTCGAGAACGTCGAAGGCGATGGAGAGTTTTCCGCCACTGCGCCAATTGGTCAGGATGACGGTTCCTGGTCCGAGGGAGCCCGACTCGCCCGCTTCGTAGTTTTCCTCGACGTTGGAGAAACTGTCGATGGGGTCCGGATCGACGACGTCGCTACCTTGTGCATAGAAACTGAACAAGGGGTGTTTGAGCGCCAGACCCAGATCGTTTTTCGGATGGACCGTGAGGTCGACGATCGACAGCGATTTTGGCGTCAGTTCGTCGGCGGTGAAGGTGATCGCCATACCCTTGAATTTTGCGTCGATCGAGTCGAGATAAATGGCGTTGAAACCCATGACCGGTTTGAACGGCGTGGTGGTTGGTTTCGTTTCCTTGCTGACGTCGGCCACGCCCTTGGCTTCTTCCTCGAGCCACGCTTGGATCTTCGCTTCGAGGGGGGCGTCCGTTTTGCTACCGGCATGCTCGGCTGAGTTCGGCCAGGTGAGCAGCTTGCTCGTCACCGCGTCCTTGACCACGAACCGAGGCCAGCTGGTGATCGAAACGTAGGGATCGGGGTTGTCGTCCTCCGGCGATCCGAGAAAGGGCGTGTCGGTGCCCGTCGTGTGACAGCTCCCGCAGGCGCTCACGATTTCGTTTTGCAACGCGCGGAACATCTGTTCGCCGTGGTTGTTCACGGCTTCACCGCCACCGCCACCGCCTGACCCTGTGGTGGATTTCGGGTCCGTGTTCCAGGGCTGCGCATCATCTTCGCAGGCGTTTTGCAGCGACATGATGGTCAGCATTCCAACCGTCAGGCCCTTCAACTTCATTCGCGCTGCACAACGTGACATAAGTTCCCTTGGTCTGAATTAGCAGAAAGCATGCCAACGAATGCGAGCACGCGCAAACGAATTTTATTCAATGATAACAGTGGGAAAAGGCGGTTTCTTGCACCCCGCGTCACAGCATGAATGGGTAATGGGCTGTCCATGGATGCAAGGCGGGCCACAGACGGGCGCCTCATGTTACGGTGGCGGCTGTGAGTGACGCTCCGGTCGATTCCGTCAAGTCCGTTCCCCCTCAGGACGAAGCGCCCTCGTCCGCCGAGGAAGGGCCCCGGTCCGCCGAGGAGGCTGCCGCAACACCTGAGGTAAAGGAGCCGCCCGATCCCGTGTGGGGAGTGGGCGTCGGAATCGTGGGGCTCGTCGTGATGGCGACTGGAGGGGCCGGCACGTGGCATTGGGTCTTCAACGCGGGCGAATTCATCATGCTTGTCGGCGCTGCCATGTTCCTCGGTGCGGTGACCTCGACCTCGTTGCGGCAACGGCCGCTGCGTGTGCGTGAACGGTGGTCTGCGTGGTGGGCACGACGAACCGGCGCGGCAGACTGAGCCCGTTGGCCTCAGCTCTGTTTGTCGGTCGTTGCGTTTGATTCGGCGTCGGCTGCCGGCCCATCGCCGGTCCCATCCGAACCGTCGTTGCCGGGGGACTTAGCGGCGTCGGATGGGAACGACACTCGGCCGCTTGCCAGCACCTCGGTTGCGAGCTCTTCGATGTCTCGCGCAGGTACGTCGAGTTCGTAAGCGATGGCCATTAATTCGCTGTGCTCGGAGGGGTGAATATCGCCGTCTGCGATGGCTTGGCTCGCGAGCAGGCGCATGACTTGAAGTCGCTCTTCGGCATTGCAAAGGGCCTTGAGCTCTCGAAAACAGAGGGCGCACTCTTGATCACTCAGCTTGGGCACGTGCTCCATCAGCGAATGCCAAAAAGAGTCGATGCGACTTGGCGGTATACGATCGATGTGGCGGAAGAGTGCACAGACGCGGTCGACCTCCGATTGGGCCACGCGGCCATCGGCGAAAGCGATACGAGTCAGCAAGACGGCGACGATGACGATGTAACGCACGACAACCGCTTCGTCGTCCGGGAGGAGAGACCGCACCTCGGACTGGATTGCACTCAAACCGTGCTGCGCGTCCTTCTTGCTCTTGAGCCCGAGCCAGGCCAGGGGATCCACGAATCGCGACGGTAGCAGATTTCTTGTCTGCGTCCGTTTGAGAGCGCTGGATTGGTAAGATAATGTCACGCGATGTGGGCGATAAGTACGCGTCGTGCGATGCACCCTGTGCTATCGAGCAGGCCTGATGAATCGTTTGACGCTCACCGTGGTTGTCTGTGCCGGGGTTGCCATCATCGCTTGGCTGAGTTCCCAGAGCGTTTGGCTGGACGCGCAGCAGCGCGAGCACCCCGTGCCCGTCGCCTCCGCCGCGGCCGCCGGAGGAGCGGGCGGGGGAACCGCCAAACCGGCTAGCAGTGTCGTCGTTGATTCGAAGGGTGAGGAGGCGGGCGAAAACGCGGGCGGCGGCCTGCCGGAAGCCACCCTCGAGCCGGCGCTCGCCGGGTCTCCCGAGGCCCTCGATCCTGGCACCTTGAGCGATGCGCCTAAGTCCGTTCGTTTTGGCGTCGTGCTCGTGCAGTATAAGGG
>JAPYTK010000347.1 GCA_029941785.1 Polyangiaceae bacterium
AGCCGAGGCCCGACCCACTACGAGCCTCGTCAAGACCGCGCCGACCGCGCGTGTGACGCTTCAGGAGAGCGTTCACATCGAGCCCCGCCATCCCCTGGCCATCGTCGTCGATCCGAATCTCTATGTTGCCGTCACGACAGCCAAGCACAACCGCCACCACGCCCCTCGCGTACTTGATCGCGTTGTGCACGACATTGCCAACCGCCTGCACCACCGCCAAAGAGTCGACTCGTAGCCACAGAGGCTCCTCGGGTAGTCCCAACTCGAAGGTAACGCCACTGTCCTTGGCGAGCACATCGAAGCGCTGACAAATTCGCTCACACTGCTCGGTCATGTCCGTCGGCTGGGGAGAAAGCGCGTAGCTCGACGCGCCAAGCTGCATCAGAGTGCTCAGATTATGGAACATAATCTCCAAGTGCTCGACTTCCGCCCGCAACACCTGACCGATCGCTTCAGGGTCTCGACCGGATCGCAAACCATCGAGCCCTAGTTTCAATGAGGTCAGCGGTGTTCGGACGTCATGCGCGAGATCCGCCAAGGTCTCCCGCAGGATCCTGTCTCGGCTAGCGAGTTCTTCCAGGTCACACTCCCTTTGCGCGAGCATTTCGACGACGTCCTCGCGCAACACGTCAACGGCACCCGCGACCAGCGACAAGGGATCGTCAGGCGCCAGGTTGAGAGGTGGAGAGTCGTGCGTTGGATCCAGGGTGATCCGCGCGATTCGCTCCAAGAGGAGTTCGCTCGTCGCAAGTTGCTCGTCCGCATGGCCTGGTTCGCCGGCTCGATCCATGACGGGCAGCATTTTCGCCCCCGCGCACTCTTGTAGCCAAGCGAGGGCGGGGGCGCGCTCGTCACAGAAGCGGTAACGAATCCCGGTTGCTCGGAAGATAAACCACGCCAACGGTCGACCGACTGTCGTATTGGCGCCGACAATGGCGACGGCCCCAAGGACCGGGTAATTTTTCAGCAGTTCGAGGTGACTACGACGGGACGCGAGACTCATCCCCGTGTGTCCGCTGATTTGAACCAGCATGAAGAGCCTGGCAGCGTCGTCGATACGAGACACCGCCTCCAAATGCCGCGCCATGAACGCACTCTCCCCGGTCTCCTTCGAGCGCGCGGTCCGCGTGTCGCGGAACTGTTCGTAGATCGGGCCGTCGATATGCCGCATCGTTACCCGCAGCATCTTGTCTGGGCTCTCGTATTCGAGCTCATCAGGGGTCAAGCCCAGACGTTCCGGAGACAAATCGAACCAGCGAGAACTTGGCGATGGCTCAGCAATCGGTGACGAACCTGCCCGCTCCTCCTCGTCCCGTGTGGCCCACTCACGTGCGATCGCGAGCGCTTGAGCAAAATCCGGCACCACACACAGACGAATACTCGGAGCGAAGAAAGCCGAAGCACGAGAGAACAAGCGCAACACCATCGGCGCGTTGTACATCGTTGTCCCCCCGTAGGCAGGCTGACGACGTTGCATATCGATCATCGTTCGTCGCGCCGTCACGGACATTCCGGTGAACCCTTCGGCATCGAGAACGAAGATTGCGCGCGCCTCAGGGTGATAGTTGGTCACGGCATCGAGAAGCTCCTCGAGTCGCCCCACTTCTCCCAACGCATCTTCAGTGCAGAGATAACCTTCGTTCTTCACAGCGAAGAGGAGGCCGTCGATATGACAGATACGCGCAAGGTACTCCCCTGATTCGGCGACCGTCTTGTTGGCCCCGTCGACCCAACCCAACTTGTCGAGGTCGATGGGACAGCTACGCGCCTGGTTCCTCACTCCCTCTGGCGGCCAAGTCGCAGAAGTGGGGCTATCCGACGCCATGATCGCCGTAGCTCTGACGGGTGTGCTTGGCAGCGATGGGTCTCACAAGCTCATATCGCCTTTGGCAGCCTCGCAACGCAGCACGTCGCCATCGCGCGTGCCGACGAATACGCGGTTGCCACCCTTGGACGTCGCGATCAGGCACGTCGGAGTTCCCGCTCCGCGCAGATCCAGCGTGTGGGTCGGGTCCGTCGGCGCCATGGAGGCACGATGCAGCGTGTTGCCATTGTAGAGCTGCAGCGTGCCATCGCTCATGGCCGTAAACATGCTGGTGCTGTTCACCGCGACCGCCACGACGCTGCTCTCGAGAGACACCATCTTCGCCTCGAATGCGCCAGCTCCGACCCGCCGGATCACACAAACCGAACTGCCCCCCTTGCGATAGGCGACCGAGAGGTCCGGGCCGCCGGCGAGTTGATCGAGGTCACCCGCCTCGGCCGGCAAATCCGCACGGCCAGCCGCTCCTGATTCTGGCGTCTTGCCGGGATGAGCGCGAAACTTCCCCCCGCCCTCGCTCTTGATCGTGACGTAGGTCGCGTCGGTGCCAACATCGCAGCCGCGAACATCCCCGCGCAAGACGAACTGCCGCCCGCCGACTTCGTTGCCCTGAACCTGAAGCTCCGCCCCTTGTCCATCCCAGCCGATGGCAAAAGCACTGCCGCCCGACGGGCACGCATACAAGCCGCGAATGTCCCGCCCTACCTTCTCCATCTTCGCGGTGTGCTTGATGTTGAGCAGCGCCCAGAGGTCGTCGCCGCTGCGCACGACAGCGACCATCTTGTCGAGGAGCGCAACGTCAGACGCTTCGGGAAGGGAAACACTGATGATCTTGCTGCCGCTTCCGGTCAAGGGATAGACGGCGAGCTTCACCGGATCGGTGGTCAGCACGGCCAGCTGGCGGTCCGCCTCGAGCGCAGCGAAGCCGACGACATCGGCGCCCAAGTTTCCGAGCTTGCTGAGTGCAGATAAACGAGAAAACGGCATGTCCGCGACAGTAGGTGCCGCGCCCCGCGATGTCTAGATGGGCCGATAATCACCAGCCCCCAGAGCCTTTCAGCATTTGTGGCCGCTCGGCTTACATGCGCGCAGGGAAGCGAACCGCGCCCGTTCGAGGCGGCTTCTTCGCTTTGTCCCCGTCCTTCGCCTGCATCTTGATCTTTGGATCGACATGCGGGCTCTCGGCTTCCTCGCCGACCTTCGGGAATGGCGTGTCCGCGTCGAGCGAGAACAGGAAGTCGCGTAGGTAGCGAACCTGCTCGGGGCCGCTGAGCTTCTCGAATCCCGGCACCTTGTCCCACCCCTTTGGCGCGGGCGAGATGAAAGGATCGCTCTGTTTCGGCCAGTGCGCGGCGGTCGCCGGGCGGTCCTTGGTCGCCCAGAACGCCGTCATCTTCGTGTAGGGCAGGTAGTTCTGCGGGCGGAGGAGCCACTGCTCGACCCATTCCGGCCGTAGTCGCTTCTTCACCAGCGCGAAGTTCGGGGCCATCTTGTAGATGTCGCCCTTGGCCCGCTTGACTGGGAAGTCGCCGTGATAATGGCCAGCCCGACACGTGCCCGCTTGAGGCGAGTTCATGTGCGTTACGCTGAAGAGCTTCTGCTCCTTGTTGAGCGTGGCCACCAGAGGCACCTGATAAGGGTACGCCTCGCCGTCCCAGCTCGAGAAGTAACGCACGATGCTCGTCCACTGCTCGGCGGTGAGATCGAAGGTCGGCATGCGCAAAGCGCGCTTGTTCGTCGGAACCTCGTCACCCCACACCCACTCGGGATGCAACCACGGACGAATGCCATGCTTCTGCGGATCGCGGAAGAAGCTGAAGAGCCACTCGGGCTGCACGCGCGCGCCCTCACCGTCGAGCCATGGAGCCCGCAGTTGCGGATCGCGCGTAATGAGCGCCTTGCGCCAGCCATCGATGTCCCCGCCGCGGCCTTCGATGACGTGACAGGCACGGCAGTTCAAGTCGTCGACCAACTGCCGACCCGCGATGACCGCCGCGTGCGCCGGCTTCTCCATCGGATCGAAGTCCTCGGCCGGCGTGCTCGGTACCATGCCTTTCAAGAACACGACCAAGGCCCGGATCTCGGCGGCCGACATGTCGTAGTCGCCCATGCGCAGCTCGATCCGATCGCGACTGTAGACACGTGGGGAGTCGAGCTTGAGGGTGGCGAAGGTCTCGGTGGTCTGTAGATGATGATCGTAAAACGCGTAGCCGAAGTCGAGGGTCGACACGTCCTTCTTCGCGAAACAGGTAAGCTCCGGTCCGATGAGCGACACCCCATCG
>JAPYTK010000348.1 GCA_029941785.1 Polyangiaceae bacterium
CCACCGACATATGGGCGCTGGGCGTGTTGCTCTTTCGAGCGTTCACCGGACAGTGGCCCCACTCCGAAAAGCGCGTCACGTCTCTGCTCCTCGCCATCGGGACGAGGCCTCCAAGGGAGATCCGCGAGGTCGCGCCCAATCTCCCGCGAGCGATGTTGCAGCTGGTGAACGACTGCCTCAAGCCGGCGGGCGAACGGCTCGCCGCCTGGGAGGTGCGCGACCGCTGTCGGCAGCTGCGTTTGACCTCGTGCCGCCAGATCCTGCACCGCATCGCGGGCCAACCTGAACCACCGGGGCGAGACGCCGTGCCCAGCGGCGTGACGCACGTGTCATCGGCGTGCTCGACAGAAGTGATGACGTGGGAACGAGCACCGTGCGGCGCGGGAGCGCGTGCGTCCTGGTGGAGGTCGCCGCTTGTGTTTGCGGCGGCGCTCGCGTTCCTCGTCGCCGCCTCCGCGGTGATGCATCGGGGTTCGAGGCACGAGCCCACTGTGGCACGACGAAGCGCCGCGGTGGGGGAAGCTGTCCGCGGATGGAGTGGGACGCGTGAGCGACTCCGGGACGAGCTGGCCCGCGCCAAGCCGCCGGCGCGAACCGCCGACCCAATTGGATCCGAGAAGAACGGCACGACGCGACCGCCTGCCGTAGGTGCGGCCATCGACGGGGCCGCGAGCAGGCCGCGCGCGGTGAGCCGCAGACCGCGTACACGCCGGCACAGCAAACGAACCCATCGTCGAGTCTTGCGCGATCTACGTATGTAGAGCCCGGCAACGCCCGAAGCGTCTCCCCGCCGGCCGCCGAACCGTTTGCGCGGTCGACAGCTAAGCAGTAGATTGACGGGTAGACATGGGCACGGTTCTCGACGGTCGCTACGAACTCATGCGCCACCTCGGTGAAGGGGGCATGGGCGCGGTGTACGAAGCGCGCCACGTCGGCACGCTCAGGCGCATGGCGGTGAAGGTCATCCAGGCCGACGAGGACGACGACGCGGACGAGTTCCTTGGTCGCTTCCGGCGCGAGGCGCGCGCCGGCGGGCGGATCCGCTCACCGCACATTGCGCAAGTGTTCGACACCGGGACCGACTCGGCTACCGGGGCGCGATACATCGCGATGGAGTACCTGCACGGCATTGACGTCCGAAGCCTGCTCAGCTTCGAAGAGCGCTTGGCAACCGACCTCGCGCTGCGGATCGTCGGCCAGGCGTGCGCGGGTTTGGTCAAGGCGCACGAGATGTCCATCATTCACCGCGACATCAAGCCGGCCAATCTGTACATCGCGACGCGAGAAGCGGCAGCAGACGAGGGTCCGGGTTTGGCGCTCGGCGGTGTGCTCGTCAAGATCGTCGACTTTGGCATCGCGAAGGTCGACGATCTTGACGACGATTCGTCCATCAACCTCACACGGACCGGGGGCGTCATCGGCTCGCCGCGTTACATGTCGCCAGAGCAAGCCCAGGGCGACTCCGACATCGACCATCGTACCGACATTTGGTCTCTTGGCGTGACGCTCTACGAGCTGCTCGCCGGTCGCACGCCCACCAGCGAAGAGGAGACCTTCGGCCGAATTCTCCTGGCGATCTGTTCGAAGGATGTGCCCCCGATCCGCGATCTCGTGCCGTCGCTCTCGCCCTGCATCGCAGATATTGTCCATCGCGCATTGAGCGCCAATCCCGATGACCGCTACGCAAGCGCGGGCGACATGCTCGACGCGATCCACCATCAGCTTCCAGAGGGACTCGGCCTGCGGACCGGCAACTTCAGCGCCGGGGTGCAGCGGCATTTCGACCCCTTGCTTCCGTCGCGCGAGAGCGGGTTCGATCTGGGCTTCGCGAGCACCCACACGAGCGGGGCAGTCAGCGGCGCCACAACCGCTCCGCGATCCACCATCACGGCCGTCACCGCAGTGGGCACGTCCAGAGGAACCTTGGCTTCGTTCACGGAAGGCGGTCGTCCGGGCGAGAAGGTCGCACGAGGACGGCGACTCCTGGCCACGGCGGTCATCGCCGCGTGCATTGCCGCCGGTGGCTTGTACCAGGCAACCCGGATGCAAGGCGAAAGCGCTCCCGACCCATCCACGGTCAACGCCATCCCTCCAGAGCGAGTGGCGGCCAGCGATCCGGCACCGTCGGCCGGCGCGGTCGATCACCCAGCCGCCAGCGCCGCTGTGCCCTCGGCCTCCAATTCGGCGGCGCCTGCACCGGCCGCGACCTCGGCCGCCGCCTCGGCCGAAGCGCGCCCTCCGGCGCCACCAAACCGAAACACGGGCGCGCCCCGCGCCACTTCGCCCCCTCCCGTGGGCCCCCCGAGAACCACCAGCCCACCCGCGGCGACGGCGCGAGCGGCCACCCCTCCCCCCTACGACCCCCTCAAAGATCTCGGGGGCGGGATTTAGCGCTCCGTCGCCGAGCCCAGTCGTGACCGAGCCCGCGCCCAGGTGTTTGGATCCGGCCACGGGCTCGTAGTAGGCTCAGGGCCACGTGGCCCGCAAACGCTCCAGCTCGGTTCCTGATCAGACGACGCAGCAGGCGAGCGCGAGGCCCGTCATGGTCGACGGCAAGTGGGTCCTCGACACGCCCGCGGTCGTTGCGCTCACGATCGCTGCACACCCGATTGTGAGCCGCGTGGGTGAGCGAGCCTTGCTCTTCTCACGGGGTAGACGCTGCGAATTGTCGCGCAACGCGCCAGGGTTCAGGCCTCCTGAAGGAACCGAGCCGTGCCCCATCGACGAGGCGCACGTCAGCCGCACGCCCACCTTGTTGCGGCTCACCAAACATGGCGGCGTGCGCGTCGAGCCGGCAGACCAGGGAACCAAGGTGCTGCTCGACGGCGTGGAGCTCGCTGGTCCCGCCGATCTCGACGTCGCGCGCCTCGCGGCCGGAGTCGTCATGGCTCTGGGATCGCAGGTGGTGCTCGTGATGCACCTGCACCAGCCCGATGAGAGCGCTTCACCGACCTTTGATTTCGTGGGCGATAGCGACGTCGTGCGGGGGGTGCGTCGCAGCGTGGTGCAAGTGGCCGATCTCGATGTACCGGTGCTCGTGCGCGGCGGGAGTGGAACGGGCAAGGAGTTGGTGGCGCGCGCCATCCACGCCGCATCGACACGGCACGGCGCACCGTGCATCACGGTGAACATGGCCACGCTCACGGCTTCGACCGCAGCGTCGGAGCTTTTCGGTCATGTGAGAGGGGCGTTCACCGGCGCCGCCCAAGCTCGCGACGGGCTTTTCGCCAACGCCGACGGCGGCACCTTGTTCCTCGACGAGATCGGCACGACACCGCTCGACGTGCAGGCCATGCTCCTGCGCGCCATCGAGGAGGGGGAGATCCGACCGGTCGGCGCATCGAAGGTGCGTCGTGTCGACGTGCGTCTCGTCACCGCGACCGATGCCGATCTCGAGGCCGCCTGCGAGGCCGGACAGTTCCAGATGCCGCTCTTGCAGCGGCTCGATGGCTACCGCATCGACATCGCCCCCCTGCGCGAGCGACGCGAAGACATCGGCCCCTTGTTGATCCACTTCCTGCGGGCCGAGCTCGAGCGCGTGAACGAGGCGCAACGGCTCGACGCACGCGACGGCAAACCATGGCTGCCCGCCGCGCTGGTGGCGGCCCTCTCGGGTTACGATTGGCCAGGAAATGTCCGGCAGCTACGCAACGTGGCGCGCCAGCTCGTCATCGCGAGTCGCGGCACGGATCGTCTTCAAATCGACGACTCGATCACCGCGCTGTTGTCAGCGACGCAGGACACGCCCGACAACAAAGCTGGCGCGGTTTCGCCGCCCGCGCCCGCCAACCGCAAGCCGGCGGACATCCCCGAGGACGAGCTCGTGGCCGCGCTGCAAGCCAACAAGTATGGCGTCGGCCCCACCGCGAAAGCGCTAGGGATCAGCAAGGCCTCACTCTACACCCTCATCGAGAGAAGCGATCGGGTACGCACGGCGGCCAACATCCCGCGTGACGAGATCGAGGCTTCATCGACCGAACATGCCGGCGACGCCCAGAAAATGGCCGCCGCGCTCCACGTCTCGGAACGCGCGCTGCTCTTTCGCATGAAAGAGCTCGGCTTGAAGTAGCCGATCCGCCGTTCGTGACAACGGCGAG
>JAPYTK010000349.1 GCA_029941785.1 Polyangiaceae bacterium
GCGCCGGGCCGCGCGCCCACCACTCGCCGCGATCACCTGCTTCGAGACCGGACCCGTGACGAGGCCGGCGCAAAGACCGCCGGCGACCAAGTCACACGCTTCGTCGATCCACGCCAGCTGCGCGGCGCCCGCCGCTCGGTTTGGCTTCCCCGGCCGCGACTCGCCGAGAGGATGACTCGGGCCCCAGATCCCGATCTGCCCCCCCTCGAGTTCAGCAAGCTGCGTGGCGTCAGCCACCACGATCAAACGCCGCTGCGCGACCCGGCGAAGACGTGCGGCGGCGCGGATCACCGGCTCGGCCCCGACGAGTAGACATCGAATACCGTCCGCTCGTCCCGCTGCACGCACCGCAACTTCGGGTCCGATCCCCGAGGGGCAGCCGACAGACACGGCAAGCACGGGCGTGTTTCGAGTAGCCACGAGCTGCTCTTACCCCGAATACGTGACCCCGTCGCCCGACACCGTCAACTCGGCTCGGCGATCTTGTAGCCCGCGCCCCGCAAGGTATGAAGGGGCAAGGCCTCCCCTAGCTTGCTCCGCAATCGGCGCACGTGAATATCGACCGTACGGGGCCCGCCCTCGTATCGATCACCCCACACCTCGGCCAACGCCCGTTCGCGCGAGATCACGCGCCCACGATGGTCACATAGGAACACCAACAGAGCGAATTCCCGCGCCGTCAGGCTCACCGGGACGCCGTCGACCATCACCTCGTGTCCATGCCGGTCGATGACAATCCGACCGATCTTCAGTCGTTCCTCGTTGCTAAATTCGCTGCGGCGCCACTCGACGTGGCGGATCCGAGCGTACAACTCCGCTGGAAGATAGGGAACCAAGACAAAATCGTCGAAACCGCCCGCTGGATCGAGGCGGGCGGCTTGGTCGTGTGAGACGGCCACAATCGAACCACAGCTTGCCAATCGGGGCTCACGCTGCAAGGACCGCAGGACCAAGGCTGCCAAATCGGGACGCTGGATCGCCTCGACGATGATCGCCCGTACCGACTCCCCCTCCGCTGGCGCAACGCGCGACGGTTCATCCCATAAATCGAGCGTCCGCACCCGCGCACCCAGACCACAGAGAACGCTGCTCGCGCCGTCCTCCCGTTCGAGATCCGGCCCGTGGCCAACGACAACGATGTACGCGTGACCCACGACGCCAGCCTACTTGGCGACGCGCATCACTTGACCGCCGTCGAAATTTGACCAGTAAACGTAGCCGCCCTTCAAGGCGACAGCGTACGGTTTGTCCTGTTTGGCGGCCAATGTCACGGCGGCCCCCCCATCGATCGGCGCCCGCATCACGGTGCCGTCCGCGACGTAGTTCGTCCAGTAGACGTGCACCCCGTCGACCGCAACAAAGGCAGGAGTGTTCTGCCCGGTGGCGATAACTTCGACGGTGCCACCAGCCAGCTTCGCCCTCGCGATCCGGCCGGCCCCTTCTTCGGCCCAATACACATAGGTGCTGTCGATGGCGATGCCCGTCGGTTGGCTCAGGCTCTTGACGATCTGATCTTGAGTGCCGCCCCCGATCGGTACCCGCCGAAGGTCAGAGCCGTCGTAGTCCGTCCAGTACACATGCGTGCCGTTCACCGCGATGTCCCAGGGCGTGCCGCCAGGCACGGTCGCAAGAATCTCGATGGTCTGGTTGAGGCTGATGTCGCTCCGGCTCACGGTGTGGGCCGCTTGGTTGGACCAGTAGACGTAGTCGCCTTGAGCCGCGATCGCCCAGACGCCGCTAAGCAGAGACGACTGCACGCCGCTCACTGTGTCGCTCATGATCTCATACCGGTTGACCTCGCCACCGTTGGCTCCCACTCCTTTGTTCGTCCAGAGCACCGTGTCTCCGACAACCGCGACATCGCGCGGAAACTTCTGCCCGCTCGCTAACACTTCGAGCGTGCCACCTTGTTGAGACACCTTCGCGAGGTGATTGTTCGTGCCGGCCGACGCGATGTACACGTCGCTGCCCGCCAGTGCGATGGCGAAAGGTTCCTGTTGCAGCGTCGCCAAGGTGCTCGCCTCGCAGAGTCCGTTCGTGCACCCCGTGCCGAGGCAGTCGTGCGAACAGGCGCCGCAGTTCTGAGCGTCCGACAGGACATCAATGCAGTCGGCGCCACATAATTTCTTGCCGGGCGCGCAAGCACACTGCCCGCCGCTGCACGCCGTCCCCATTGGACAAGCCGTCGCGCAAGCGCCACAGTTGGCGTCATCCGTCATCAGATCCACGCAGACGTCGCTGCAGAGAGTCTCGCCTGACGGACACATCATGCCTCCGCTGCCGCCCGTCGACGACGTGGGCCCGGTCCCGCCACCTCCGCTCGTGCTCGTCGTGCTCGTCGCTCCACCGGTGCCCGTCGCAGGCCCTGCCGGTGAGGCTGCGCAATCGCATGCTCCATAGCTGCCGTCAGCGAGGCACACCTGAAAGCCCACATCCCCACCAGGGCAGGCACAGGAGGTTTGCCTGCCCACGACGCAGCTCGCCTCTTGGCACGCGCTGAGCGAGAGGACTCCGAAGAGAGTCAGTGAAATGGCTATGAAGAAGTACTTTTGCATGGTGCCCTTGTCTTAAAGGAGTTGTGGGAAGTTACGCAAGCTTCGTCCCGCCTACGGTAATCTCGTCGATCTTCATCGTCGGGCAGCCCACGCCCACAGGAACGCTCTGCCCTTCCTTGCCGCAGGTCCAAATGCCGTCCGACACACCAACATCGTCGCCCAACATGCTCACCCGTGTCAGCACGTCCGGACCATTTCCGATGAGGTTCACGTCCTTCAGTGGCGCGGTGATTTTGCCGTCCTCGATCAGATAGCTCTCGGTCAAAGAGAATACGAAATCACCGTTCGAGATGTCGACCTGACCGCCGCCAAAGTGCTTGGCGTAGATCCCCCGCTTCACGGACGCCAGAATCTCGTCCGGATCGCGCTCTCCCGCCAACAAGACCGTGTTCGTCATTCGAGGCATGGCGCTGCAGGCGAAACTCTCGCGCCGGCCGTTACCACTCGACTCGCGCTTGTAATGCCGTGCTGACAAGCGGTCGTGCATATAGTCAACCAGAACACCGTCCTCGATGAGCACATTACGCCGAGGCTCGATGCCCTCGTCGTCAATGTTGATGCTGCCCCGTGACTGAAGAAGGGTCGCATCGTCGACGACCGTGCACCCATCCGAGGCGACCTTTTCCCCGATTTGTCCTGCATAGCGACTCGTTCCCTTGCGGTTGAAGTCCGCCTCCAGACCATGACCGATCGCCTCATGCAACAAGATCCCACTATCCCCAGGGGCGAGCACAACCTCGAACTGACCGGCCGGCGCTTCTTGGGCGTCGAGCATCGCCACCGCTTGTCGGGCCGCTTCCGACGCGTGCCACTCGGGACTCTTGCCCTCGAAGTAGCTCATGTTCATCCGTCCGCCTCCCCCGCTGCGCCCATCTTGTTGTTGGCCCTTCCGTTCGGCGACCGCGCGCACGTTGAAACGAATCATGGGCTGCACGTCGAAACAGTGTCGACCATCGCTCGTACAGATCAGCACTTCGCGGCGAGACTCCGAAAAGCTCGCCTGAGCCCGAACGATCATCGGATCGTAAGCCAATGCCGCCGCGCTCGCACGCTCGAGGATCTCACGTTTTTCTTTGGCTGGCTCATCCATGGAGTATCGCGAGAGATCGTAGCGGTGGGGCAAATCGCGAGGGGTCAGACCGATAGGTTCCGGTGCGCCACCACCGGCAGCGATCCCTGCCGCCGTCTGTGCGGCCCGCTTCATCGCTTCCCAGGTCAATTCCTCGGTGTACGCGTATCCCGTCGCGTCGCCCGCCTGAACCCGCACGCCGAGCCCCATCGACACGCTGCGCGAGGCGCTCTTGAGGATCCCTTCGTCGTAATTGAAGCCACCACTTCGGCAATACTCGAAGAAGAGGTCCGCGTAGTCGCCGCCACGCTCCAGCGCCTCGGCGAGTAGCCGCTCGCAGGTCGTCGTGTCGATCCCCGCCTCACCACCCAAT
>JAPYTK010000350.1 GCA_029941785.1 Polyangiaceae bacterium
CGAACACACACCCAGCTGATATTCTTACCCGCATCCGATGACGAGAGGACGATCGGCCAAGCTCTCGGGGCGGGCGCCGACGACGTGGCAAGCCCCAGCATGGATGACGAGGAGCTGGTGGCGCGAGTACAAGCACAACTGCAGCGCCGCCGGCAGTTGCTGGGCCTGCACCGTCGCCTCGAGGGCGAGCATTTGTTGCTCGAACTCACGCAAGCGTTGGGCTCGACCCTGGATCTGCGGGAGATCTTGTCGTTGATGGTGCGCCGAATCGCCGAGGTCGTCGACGTCGACCGGGTGAGCATCGTGCTAGGCGACCGAGGTGACGGCACTGAGACCGTCGACGACACGGCGTACGTGATCGCCGCTAGCGATGACGAGAAGCTGCGAGACCTCCCGATTCGCATCAGCGACTATCCCGAAATCGTCCAGGTGATCGAGACGAATCAGCCCGTGGTCATTCGCGACACCGAAGGTCACGCGCTGTACCGCTTGGCGAACATCGAAGCGCCTACGCGTTTTCGATCACTCACCCTCGTGCCGATCCGGTTTGAGGAGCGGCCCATGGGCGTGCTGTTCCTGCGCCGAGAGCGACCGGGAACGCTAGACGAAAAAGACATGCGGTCCTTAGGGGCCTTGGCCAATGCCGCTGGCATCGCCTTGCGCAATGCGCAGCTATGGCTGACCTTGCGTGAGCGTTCCCGTCAGAGCCAATTCGCGCACCACCGAGCCGAGTCGCAAATAAAGGAACTGAAGCGCTACGTCGATTTCTTCGATTCGAGCGCCGACGGGATCTTGGTCGTCGATCGGGCCGGTCGTCTCGCCTTTTGTAACCCTGCGGCATGCCACATCACCGGACGCGATCACGAGGCCCTCCGGGGCAGTTCCTTTCTCGACGTGTTGTGTGAAGACGGCCACCATCGTTTCCTCCAACTTCGCGACCGCGTCAAAGACGGTGAAGCCTTCGGCAATGAGGATCTACCAATCGATCTTCCCAACGGTCAGCGCCGAGTGCTCAACGTCAGCGTCAACAACATGCTCAATGCCCACGGTGGATTGATCGTGAGTTTTCGAGACGTCACCGAGGACCGGGCCATTGCACGCGAGCTGACGAAGACCAAGGAGTTCTTGCAATGCGTCATCGACAGTTCCGTCGACGCAATCGTATCGGCCGACATGAACGGCACCGTGGTGCTTTTCAATCCGGCCGCCGAACGAATCTACGGATATCAGGCGCACGAAGTCGTGGGTCTACGGAATGTTCGCTCGCTGTATCCGAATGACCGGGCCTTCTCGGTCATGAAACACATCCAGTCGCGTGAATACGGTGGTCATGGTGTGCTCCAAGGCTACGAGACGCAGCTGCTCGGCCGTGCTGGCGAAATCATACCCGTGCAGCTGAGCGCATCGCTCATCATCCACCGAGATCGCCCGATCGGCTCCGTGGGGGTGTTCAAAGACCTACGCGCGAAGCACCAAATCGAAGCGCAGTTGGCCCAAACGCAGGAAGAGCTGCAGAAGCAGGAAAAGAAAACCCTCATCGCCGAACTGGCGGGAGCGACCGCCCACGAACTCAATCAGCCCTTGACAGCAGTGATGGGCTACGCAGACATGCTGTTACGACAAATCGACGACGAAAGTCGACTCGGGAAGATCGCGCGTTCCGTCATGAGTGAAACGGAGCGGATGGCTGAGATCGTACGCAAGATCGGGAAGCTAACGAAGTACGAAACCAAAGCGTACGTGGGGGACACAAAAATTATCGACATCGAACGTTCCATCGAAAGCGAGCCTCCTCTCGACAGCCATTTGACCGAAACCTATGAATCGTCGTCGAGACGGCCGGGCGATCCCACACCAAACCCCAATGACCGTTAATTTTCGAGCTGACTCAACCCCGAAGGGCCGTCAAAGTGGCTTTCCATCGGCGCCGCTTCCCGTCGCGATAGGACGGATGGTCGAGCTGTGCCTGCAATCCGACGAGAACGACTCACCTGAACGCTTGGTGGAAAAACTGCTCACCGAGCTGGCCTCGGTCGAGACCGACGCGCGCGCAGGGCTGCGCTTGATCTCGGAGGACGGCGTACACTGCTTTGTCACGCACAGCGGCGAGCAGCTTGACCAGCCGGTCCCGTCGGAAGATGACACACCAGAAACCGACAGGTTATTCCCCTCGCTCGGGCACGAGTACATCGCTCAACTGCCGAACGCTCGAGGGACCATTCACTTGGCCGCGCCGACCACCACAGCGCAGCGCGCCCAGGCCTACGAGCTTCAACTCCCCCGGGTGGGCGCCATCCTGCTGGTGGCAATCGATGGGGCCACGGCCAAACGCCAAGTCTCAACGCTGCGTCACGAACTGTGGCAGCTGCAAAAACTCGCCACCATCGGCCAGTCGGCCGCGAGCGTCGTGCATGAGCTGAACAACCCGCTCACCACGATCATGGCGTATTCGGAATTCCTGATGCGCCGCTGTGAAGATGGCGCTGGTGACGACGCGATACTGGACCGCTTGGCGCGGATCCATGAGGCCGCATCTCGCATTCAGCACTTCTCACGCCAGCTCATCGACTATTCACGGCCCGCCACAGTGCTGCGCGGTCCCGTCGCGATCCACGCCGTCATCGACCGTGCGCTCGGTTTCTGCATGCACCTGCTGCGCAGCTCAGACATCGTCGTCGAGCGAAGCTACTGCGACCTTCCTGTGATCGATGGACTGGAGACGCCCTTGACCCAGGTTTTCGTCAACTTGATCACCAACGCCTGGCACGCGATGCGGGATGGCGCCGGAACGCTGCGCCTCGCCACGCGGCGAGAAGATGACATGATCATCATCGAGGTGAGCGATGAAGGCCGCGGCATCGCACCCGAGAACCTCAGCCGGCTCTTCGATGCCTACTTCACGACGAAGACCAAAACCACCGGCGTCGGCCTCGGCTTGCATATCGTGCAGCAGGTCATCATCGACCATGGCGGCCGCATCACCGCGACCAACCGGGAACCTCGTGGCGCCCTGTTCACCATCGAGTTACCCTTGGACGACTGAGCGCCGAGCCGCTCACTTCGGCTACGACTCAAGCGATGGATTCTCCTTCTCAGCCTTCGTGGCGCAGCGCGATGGGCGAAGCGTGCCGGTCGAGCTTGTTCGCCGCCACCGCCCTGAGCGTACCCACGGTCATTCGCGCATCGAACGAGGGAGCCAGCTCCGCGCAGAGCATACCGATCGCGCTCGCACTGATGTCGGCCATGACGGTTCCCTTGTTCCTGCTCCTCCCACGCGCCGCGCGGGGCTACCGTGGCGTCATGGGTCCAGAGGCGCGCCGAGGCGCGCTCATCGCCCTAGCAGGAGGACTGCTCGTTTTGGTGATGGCCGCCGTCGCGTTCGGATTGAAGGGCCGCACCCACCACCAGGGCCTCGGAGGCGCAACATTTGGGATCCTCGCCATCGGTGGCGTCGTCGGCTGCAGTCTGCTCGCCGGACGGGCACGGCGAACCGCACAGAACGGGCTGGCGCGTGGGGGCAATCGCAACGGCCTCATGATTTTGACCGGACTGGCTGTCGGGGCCCCACTGCTCGTGCTCGCTAGCGTCGCGTTGCGCAGCGGTCCTGGAGCCGACGCCGACACCGCGCGGGCCATTGTTTTTGACCTTCTTCTCGCGGCCGTGGTGGTGACCGCGATTCAAGTACGCGGGCTTCCTACGCTGCCTCGAGGACGCACCCAACTCGTATTCCCGACCGTGACGGCGCTGGCAATTCTCATCGGCGGTTGGCAAGCCATGACAACGCCAGCCGCGGCCACGATCCGAAAGACGGGCGGGTTACCAAGCGCAGTCCTCCACGTCTTGCAGAATTGGACAGACCACGACGGCGACGGCTACGGGGCCTACTTCGGCGGTGGCGATTGCGACGAAGGCGATCCTCGTAGACACCCCGGCGCACCCGATCCGACCGGCGACGGGACGGACACCGATTG
>JAPYTK010000351.1 GCA_029941785.1 Polyangiaceae bacterium
GTCATCGACGTCACCCACGACGGCGAGTTACGACTATGGGGCCGAGGCTATGGGCAACGGGTAGAGCTCGAGACGGCGACGATTACCGAACGGCTCGTGGACGTGTACGCCGGTCGGCTCGGTGCCTGGCGTCAGAGGCGCCTGACGATTACCCCGAAACGGGGCCGGCCACTCGAACTCGCTACGGTGGCAACAGCCGAAGACGACGACTTGGATCTCGTCGTCTTCGGAGGAGAAGGCAACTGCGTCGAATTGCCACGCGAGGACTACCTTGCTCTCTTCGAGCTAAGCCATGACCTCGCGGGCAGGGGCGACGCCCCGGATCCTCAGGTCTAGTAGATCCCCTTCTTGCTGGGATTCTCCTGAATGTTGCCGACCGTTTCCGACCACCACCACAAGTAGTTGACGACCGAGTTGTAGCTCTCGAGCTCCGTACAAGCGAGGTTCTGCGAGCAAGGGCAGTTTGTGTTGTCGCTCGGACTGCACCCAGGAATCGTACCGACGGCGTTACCCGACTCCGGATCGACGAAGGTCATACCGGCCTGGTACTTGACGATGGGATCCCCATCGGCGTTTCGATCCGCGACATACCAATCGGTCACCGAGTCGCTATTGTAGTCGATGGCGGTGGTCACGTAGCCCTTCTCCAACAAGCCGTTGGCGTAGCCTAGAACCCGAGCAGCAATCCCCTTTTGGACGGATTGACCGAAGATCACTTCTTTTCCATACGTGCGCGCTACGTACAACGATCCGTTCGGATCGTGGAACTCAATGCGTGCCGCAAGCTCGGGGTTGGAGTCCGCACCAATCTTGTAGACGCGCAACATATCGAGCCAATTGCGCTTCTGGTTGGCAGGCAGATAAAAGAAGGTCTGCGCGATGAGGAACTTCTGTTGGTCGAACCCGATCTGCGAATCAACCGGAATGGTCGACTCGGGGAACTGCGGGTTGAACGCCGTGGAGTCGACGGTGACCGCATCGCACAATGTCGTGCCAGCCTGGGGAAAGCACACCGTGGGCTCATCGCCCCACCACGTCGTCCAGCCGATAGGCCACGCCGGGAACTTGTTGTCAGCTTTCTTCACCGTTCCATCTTGGTTCGCGGCAAGCCGTGCACCCTTGATGGACTCGTCTCCAGTTAGGCTATTGCCGAGCCAACGTCGGTAGCCATCCGGGAAGAGGTCGGCCAGGGACACCGCACGGTAACGACCGTCGACAAAGTCAGAACGGGAGTCACTGATGAAGTTGTCCTCGGATTCCGTCATCAGATAGGAGACGGAGGTCTTGTCGTAGTAGCTGCCCGCGTTGATCGTGTAGTTCGAGTCGAACTCACCCTTGTCCTCGGACAGTCTGCTCTCGACGTATTTGCCGCCGGCAGTGACCTTGCCGAAATAGCCAGACGCACCATCGGGGATCCGCACGTCTTCGACAATTTCGCTCTCGAACTTTCGTGCGTCCTCCACGCTGAGCAACACACCATTGTCCCGGTAGTGACCACCTGCCTCCGGACGAGACATCATGCGGGTGAAGTGGTCGAAGACCATTCCAGATGCGATGTAGTTATCACGGAAGTACTGCTGACCTAGATAGGCCCAATAGCCCTCGAAGGCCCAACCTTGGTTCTTGGCATACTCGCGATAAATGTTCTTGAGCAGGCCGAGACCCTTCGCGCCGTCACGAATCTTCTCGTTGTAGCGACCGAGTAGTCGGCTGGACGCACGAGCGACACTGAAGTTTTGACGACCTCGACGATAGTTGTCAAAGATGTGTTGGACCTCCTGCTGGGTGATCAAGAAGTCGAAGATCTCGTAGACGTCAGCGCCGTTGTCGTGGCGATACACGCTCGCATTGCCAAGGTCTGCCCAACGGTCCGTCGCAAAACCGTAAGGCACACGAATGCGTTGCTGCGCGTCGACAGCAGGCCCACCGTAATACCAGGGATGAGCTTGCTCCTCAGTCGTAGGCATCCGCAGCTGCTTCCACGGCACGTACTTCACCTTCGGCTGACGACACTTGGTGTATTTGCCATCACGGTTGGGAACGATGAAGCCGTCCAGCACGGGGTGCCATTTCCCCTGAGTCGCTTCGTCCCAATGACTCGGTTGATAGGTCGTGACGTCCACTTCCTTGCAGTCGGAAATGAGGTCGTACTTGTTCTGCATGTCGGAGTAGTGGATGTCCTCGCCGTCGTATTCGGGCTGAAAACCGAGAAGACCACCAAAACTGTCCATCTTCGCCATCATGCCCTTGCCCCGCGCCTCGCTAGGCGCATAGCTCGGGTCGTCGAACACCGCGACGTTCTGACCGTAGAACATACGGTGGGCGGCAATGTCGTAGGAACCCAGTCCAAGAAAGTCCTGGGCGTACTCGCCGGCGTAGTCCATCACCGAGGAGTGCATCCACATCCAGATGAGGTTGTCGTTTTCGTGGTCCGTTGCAGGGTCGAAATAGCGAGGCCCGACACAACCGGCACCGTCGTCACGGTAGTCGTCGCAGGTCTCTGTCACCTTGCCGTCGTCGGTCCGTAGCTGCCAATACTGTGGTCGGTAGCCAAACGCGTCCGAAGAGCTGACGAAGTTGTGGCGCTCGCCAATCGAGTGGCCCATTTCATGGACGATGACCGCGTAGTGCGCCTTGTGAGCCACATACTTCCGCATCGCTTCGGCGCGGGCGTTGAACCAACCCTTTCCGTCGATGATCGAAGTCGGCGACTCGCCGAACTTGCCCCACGCGAGGCACTTGCCCGATTCCTCATCGATCCACGGCGAGCACACATCGGCGAACTTGTCTTCGAGGATCGAAGCGATGCCCCCAATCGCCATCGGTGCCGGAGCTTGATGGAGGACGCACATGCCCCGCTTCGCCAGAGCGACCTGTTCGATCAACCGAGCTTGCTTCTTGTAGAACGGGCTCTGCCCCCGCAAAATCGAGGCCTGCGAAAGCACCTTGTCCGTGAGGGGCAGTTCGGAGGTACCCGCGACGAGCTGCATCGGCTTGGTAATGAGAGATGCCTCGAGTTCCGTGCCAGCGAGGGCGTTGGAGCGAGCAGCGTAAATCGGAGCCATCGACGACGCGGCGCCGAGTGAGGCGCGGACCCCTTGGATCTCGTTGCGCAAGGACTTCGTTGGCGCCGCGAAGATATCGTCGAGTTGGTGCGCGTTTTGGACGATCACATCGCCATCGAACTGCGTCAGTTCGCTGATCCGATCTTGGATCTGCCGACGCGTCATCTTCGGCGCCAGGCCACCGCCGTTCGCCGCCTCAGCGGCCTTCACCCAATTGTTGACGTAGGAGCCATCGGTGATCTCCTCCGTCGCGATTTCGCCCTTGATGTACCGAACGCGGTCGATCACCGCCTGGCTCCAAAGATCGTTGACGTGCGACCAGACATTGATGCCAGCAGAGAAAGTCTCGCCGGTGAGCGGATCTTCGGCGTCCGTATAGATACCCCACGGCGAAGGCGTCTGGGGCTTGCCCATGACGTTCACCAAGTGATAGCGAAGGTCGCCACGGCGGACATTGCGCGCCGCCTTGCAGGTGGCGATCAACGCATCATCGTTGCGATCCTTGTACGCCGCCGCACATTCTGTCGCCTTCATGTCAGCTGGCAGGCGCTCGTCATCAGGAGCACAAATGGCCGGGTCGGTGGCCTCCACCGGACTGTGGCACAAGGTGATTTGCTCTGGCATTGCGGCCAGTGCGATCACGCCCGGCGACATCTCCCGGTCACCATCGTTGCTTCGGGCCTTCGCGATCGAGTCGGCCAAGGCCACGCAGCCCGCTTCCCGGTCCTCGCTGCCAAGTTCGCCGAGGTCGGGCTCACCACCAACGCCCGTGTGGGTCAAACCCAAGCGGCAGTTGTCCACTTCTTTGGCGAGCTGTTTGGCTTCGAGGTGGTCGTCCATTTGCCCAAAATAGACGGGGTTATCGACCATACAGTCC
>JAPYTK010000352.1 GCA_029941785.1 Polyangiaceae bacterium
CCGATGAAGGCCCTTTATGGCTTTCATCGAGAGTTAACATAATGTCTCTTATGCGAGGTGGTTGGGGTGGGAGCAGGTAGACAGCTGGACCCGCAATTCAGCGCACGCCGTCGATCGCTTGCAGCCATGTCTCCACGTCCGCACCAATGTCCGCGCCGCTGGGCGTTGCTCCCCGGAAGGGGCTATCGTCGCTCAAGCGGTAGTCTCCACCTTCCAGATCCGCAAAGCCCACGGCCTCAAAGTCGTCCACAATGAAGTTGGTCTCGCTCGGATACTGCGAGCTCTTGCCAAGCGCGATGACATTGTTTTCCAATGCTGACTCGCTATCCGTTGCGTTGGCGAACTGCTCTTCGTCGGTGGACCCGCCTGGACCGTGTACGCCGTAGCCAGGGGTGCCGTAACTGATGATGTTATCGCGGAGCTGAAAGGCCACGAGCGCGTGGGGCCAATCTGTGCTGCAGGTTTGGCCGTCGCCAGTGCAGTTGGTGGTCAGGTAGGTCTTGATGTTAAAGGCGGTGTTGTTGACGAACTGCACATTCGGTGGATCTTTGTCGACCATGAGCAGAAAGCCGTTGCCCCCGAAGGTGCTCTGGCTTCCCATTTTGTCGATCACGTTGTGCGCGATATAAAAGTCTGATGTTGGCCCCGTGTTGTTGTCACCCGAGCCACGGCCGTTGATGTCGATCCCGTTTGTTACGTTGGTGATCAGGTTGTAGACCAACACCACGTCTTCGGTTTTCTGGTGGTCGTTGTTGTTTCCTCCCCCTTGATCTGTCGAACGAAACAAGAGGCTCCACCCCGTTTGTGCAGCGGCCCAATTGTTTTCGAACACATTGCCGCTGATGACCACGCGGTGCCCGTGTTTGAGCTCGAGCAGGTTCTTCACCGACCACTTGGAATTGTAATTTAGCCGCGGGTCGTACCACTCCAGAGGCTTGTGAAAATGGTTTCGGCAGATCTCCACATCGGCAGCGTTGTAGCCACCGTCCGGTGTGTCGCCACCACCGAACAAGATGTTCTCACCTGCGGCGGCAAGGTAGTTGTTAACAATCCGGTAGGGACCGCTGCCGTAATTGCTGCCGATGGCATAGGTGTCTTGCTGCACCTTCTTGATGTCCGCGATGTGCGAGTTGATGACAGCTAGATGTGCGCCGCCAAACAGCACGCCATACTTGGTTCCGACGCTGCCAGAGCCAACGGGCTCGGGAATGCCGCGGACATAGACACGATCAAGCACGATATGATGGGGTTGCTCGTCAACCGGGATCCACTCGCCGGCCTCCTTGTTGCGCCCCAGCTCGATGATCCCCAGCGACACATTCTCTCCTGACGCGATCCCAAATTCGACGCCCATGATGCGGTAGTGATGGGCATTGCGATCGGCGAACAACGCTCGGTTGTTCCCACTAGGAGATAGAATCGTCGGCATGTTTGCCGCATCGGCGGGGCTCACGCGTTCGCCGGCACCCGGTAACGCGTCCATGGCTGACGACTGAATAACAATCCAATCGCTGGAGCCCCCCTTGTCTTTCAAGTGCACCTCCTCCGTCCAGGTCACGCCGGCTTCAAGGACGATCGTGTCTCCGGGCTGCGCGTTGTCGATCGCGTTCTGGACACTCTCTCCAGCGGCCACGTTCATCACAGAACCCGTCTGCTCTGGCATCGAGGTGTCGACATAAACCGCTGGCAAATCGATAAATGCCGGCAAGTTTGGCGGCAATGTGCACGTCGCCGACTCGGCGTTTCCGCCGTTGCCCGCTCCGCCAGCCGAGCCACCGGTCTCGCTACCGCCCGCCGAGCCGCCCGCCGCGCCGGTGGTGTTAACGTCACTCGTTTCGGTGAGGCTTTCGCCGCAGGCGGTGAGAAACAGGTAGGCACAAACTGCCGCGAGTGAAATGTGAAGCCGCCTCATGAATGACCTCGCTAGCGCGCCCCTCCAAGTACGATGTTAACAGAGTATAGTCCCGATGAAGGCCCTTTATGGCTTTCATCGAGAGTTAACATAATGTCTCTTATGCGAGGTGGCTGGGGTAGGAGCAGGTAGACAGACTCCGTCCAGCCGGGCTGGACTCCGTCCACTCCGAGTCGACTCCTCCCGGGGGCGCGCATGATTCTGTAGGGCTGCGGAGTGTTCGGCGTCGGTACACCGCTCGGCGACATCGGTCATTGGGGAAATCGTACCTCAGACTTCGCCGTCGATTCGCGTCGCCACGCAACGGCGTTGGCAGTAGGGAGAGGCATGCGTAAGCATAGGCCGGTGTTGAAGTCATGACGTATCGTCTGTCCAGCCGCGAGCGTCTGACGCCGCACGATCTGCACCTGTACCAGGGCACCACGCTGTTCGACCACGTCGCGCGTGTGGTCTGCGAACTGGGCTGCCTACCTCGAAAAGAGCTCTACGAATCGTGGGAGGTAGCGCGGCGCGTGCGGCGGCGCTTTCGCGGCGGGCGGGTGGTCGACCTAGCGTGTGGTCACGGCCTCATCGCGCACATGATGCTCTTGCTCGACGACACCTCTGCGAGCGCGATCGCCACCGACGTCCGCATTCCACCGAGCGCAACCAAACTGGCGGCGGCGTTCGTGAGCGAGTGGCCGCGGCTCGCGGGAAGGATCGATCTCGTGTCAGGCAAGATCTCCCAAGTTGCACTGCTCTCCACGGACATCGTCGTTTCAGCTCATGCCTGTGGGCGGCTGACCGACGACGTGATCGCGCTCGCGATCGACGCCGAGGCGCGCGTGGCGGTTTTGCCCTGCTGCCATGCGGAGGGGAAGAGCGATCTCGGCGGGCTCAAGGGTTGGGTCGATGGCGCGCTCGCGATCGATGTCACACGCGCCGCGCGCCTGCGCGCACATGGCTATCAGATCTACACGCAGACCATCCCGGAAGAGATCACACCGAAGAACCGACTGCTCCTCGGCGCGCCGTCAGCGACCGTCAGTTCGACGACACCTAAGTGAGAGTATAGTCCCGATGAAGGCCCTTTATGGCTTTCATCGAGAGTTAACATAATGTCTCTTATGCGCAATTGTTGGGCTGGGAGAGCAGGTAGGCGGCCCAAGCACGAGGTCTAGAAGTGCCCTCGAAGTGTGAGCCCAGTGCGACCTGGTCCGAGGATGGGTAGGACCTCGATCTCGGCAAGATTGGAGCGGACGAACTCGCTCTTCTTCGCCGCAAGCCCGGCGATGAGCAAGGCGACGCCGGTCGCTTGGCCGGCAGCGTCCAACCCTAGAAGCGCCACGTATGCTATGCCTCCGTAAGCACCAGCGTCGATATCGTTGGGGGCTCGCTTCTTCTTGATAGTCCAGAATCCGATGACTGGACCCACCACGGGAATCGTAAGCACCGCGGTCCCCTCGGTTCCGGTCGCGGCACCTGCGGCAGCGCCCACAATCGAAGCCACCCACAGCGTACCTGCCGTAATCGCACCGCCAGTGACGAGGTTTTTTCGAATGCGCTTACGGCGCACATAGCCCGCAGGTGGGGGCTCATCCCCACCATCCTTGATCACATAGGGACGGGGGCTTGAGTCGTCGAATCCCGTCCATGAAGTCGTATCGACAGGTGCGGATGGCTGTGCGGCCACGGGAGGCGCAAGACAGCAGAGGAAAAGCAAAGAGGCAATAAGAATTAAGCGAATCATAATAGACCATTCTTCTAGGCCGGAGGGCATGACGTATTTGGGTAGGGCACGATGATGACTCAGCATGCGCACCAAAGAGTCGGCGATATACGGCTATTTTATCTAAGACGCATCGGGCCGGCGATTGTCTCAAAGTTTCAAGGAGTATAGTCCCGATGAACGCCCTTTATGGCTTTCATCGAGAGTTAACATAATGTCTCTTATGCGAAATGGTTGGGGGAGGAGCAGGTAGGCTGTCGCCCCCCGCCTTAATCGCTAGCCCCGAAACGGAAGGTGCGGTTCGTGGG
>JAPYTK010000353.1 GCA_029941785.1 Polyangiaceae bacterium
CGGATGGCAGAAGACCGGGCACTGGGTGCCAGCCACGGTACAGTCGTTGGCACCACCGCCGCTGCTGGTTGACGGGCCGAAGGCGCCGGACGTCGAGTCGCTACATGCCACGGGCAATGCAGTCCACGTCAAGAGTGTCAAGGCGGCAAAACATCGCAGTACGAACTTCGCTCTCATATCAAGGTTCTCCTTTGACCGAGCCCACACAGGTGCTTGGTCGTGTCGACAAACACCGTTAATTATAGTCAGTTAGCATGTATCTTGCAGTAGCCGAACACCTGGCGCTCAGCGAACATCATTACTGTGCACGCGGCGACCCAAGTGGTTGAAAATATCTTCGGCCGACGACGACACGACCTATCGGGCGGTTCCTCGTCCAGCGGTCACACCTTCGCTGGGTTCAGGGGGCGAAAATGCGTCCCGGAGCGCCATTGGCGTCACGCGGTATGACAACTTGCGCAGTTCGGATCGGCCACCGCGCCCATCACTGTCAGCGACAAGGTCAGCAACCTGAGCCCGCTCACATTCCGAAAAGTCAATTCAACCCTTTCTCTCCGGTACTGCTCGTCAAAGGCGGTGGTACGCCCCGCCAAATTGGGCTCAAACGAAAGCGTGCTGCGGACCTCGACTTTGGCCTCGTGATGACAGTGTCATCCTCTCGCACTCTGAGTGAGCGTTTTCGATTCAATCGCGGTCGAGCAAGTCCTCGGCGGTCCCCATGCCGCCGCGAGAACCTAACGACCCAGACCTATCGCTGTCACTCGCCGACTGCTCCCCGGGGGCATACGTCGAGGCACCTTCGGGGCGGCAGTTCGCTTCGCATCAGCACGAGCTTGCCGTGGCGGCAAAGGTCGCACGACCTCGAGCTTGCGGCGAGGCGCCGACTCTGCAGGGCTCGCCGGCGGAGTGAGTTTGGAGGCCAGCAAGATTCGCAGAGGTTCACTCAGCCCACGGATCCTCTGCCACAACGACTCGTCGCACAGGCGCCCCCGCGCTTCGCCCAGTTGGTTGATGTAGGGGCCGTAAGCATCGAGAATCGCCATCGCGACGGCGTCAGGGGCAGCTGACAGCGGATGGCCATTGAGTTCGGCATGCACGAGTTGGCGCCGGCGGCGCGTCCAGGTCGACAGTTCTTGGGCAGCGCCCTGCCACAGCTGTAAAAAACTACTCGCGACCTCCCCATCCAGCGTCCGGGGAGCGGTGGTCGGGTTGCCATCCTCATCGATAGCCAGGAGCGTAACGGCACCACTTGCATCGAAGGACACGCGATAACCCGGCGACGCACCGTGGGCACGCCGTGCAAGCACCAGTTCGCGTTTGGCGTCCGTCCATGTCGCCTCGACGATGAAGTGCCCGCCCAGTTTGCGCTCCTTCCAGCGCGGAGCCGACCACGGCCTCGTGACAAGTTCGGGCAGCACCACGCTTCCAAGCTCAGACACGCGGACGGGCTTGGACCAAAGCTCCTCGTGAGAGATGACGACGCGAAACGCCGTGCGAAGGCCGTGCCCCCACGCGGCCGCCAACTGGGCATCGACGACGCCTCCGCGAGCGCTCCACGACAGGCTCGTTTGGCTCTCAGGCAGCAGCTGGTGCGTCAGCAAAGTCGCCACGAGAGCATGGCACCGTGCATCGACCGAGAGGCGATGCGCCTCATCGCGCCCTTGGCGATTCAGGTTCAGTTCGTCGAAGGCCTGCTCGAGTTCGCGGCGGCCCGCCTTGGCGATCCGTCCGATGGCAATGCGGAGTTCTTCCGACGCCTTGGCTGGGATCTTCAGCGCCGCGTCGAAACGCTTGCCGAGCGCACTTAGCGCCACAAGTTCGGAACGTCGCGTCTTCTCCCCACCCAGCTGAGACTCACGATAAGACGACATCTGGACCGCGATTTCCATCAGCCCCACGCTCGTCTGCAAGGCATGTTGCAGCACATTCAGCGCCACCTTAGCAGTTGAGGCGCCTTGCTGAGTGGGGGGTACGGCGGTCATTTGGGTGTGAGGCATGTTGAAAACTCCGAGGGTATAGGGCTTGGTCCTTCCGAGCCGTACGCTGGGTAATCGGCTCTGGGCCGGCACATGATCACAAAATCGCACCACGTTCGTGAGGGCCGCCCCAAGCGTAAGAAGCGCGGTGCAGCTCAGACGGGTTCTCGCGCGCCCTCGCCCCGAGACCGAAGAGCCTCGCTGCCAGCAAAACACCCCTAGTTCGCGTAGCCGATCGTCAACCCGCCCATCAGGATGTGCGAGTGCTCGCCAGGAAATTCGCCGTGCAGCCACGGCGGGAGCCACGTCCCCTTCACCGCCAGATCCACCTTTCCAAAACGGACGCCAAATCCAACACTTGGACCCACACCACCGAGCAGTTGGTTATGTTCCGGGTGGAGATACCCAACAAATCCGAGGCCGCCTTTCAGATACGGCACAACGCCCCGCGTGCCGTCTTGCCCAAACTCATAGGTGCCGAGCGCATCAATCTCGAGGTAGGTGCTCGGCGCCACCACAGCGACCAAGTAAATCACTCCCGCCACCATGTAAGGCACGAGCAACCCCACGGAGCCGAAAATTGCCGGCACGACCCCCCAACCACCGTGTTTCTCCCGATCGCCAGCCCAACTCCACACGTCGCGATACGCGGTAGTCGTCCAACTGCCGATGTCGTAGCCCACGCTCGTGAAACTCTTGAAGCGCCGAAATTCGGTCAGTCCCCACGCGAGGCGCAGCCCAAACCCGGCGTTGCTGCTAAGCCGCTGATTGACGGAAAAGTCGAGAACGACGCCCGGATGGTGGATGGGCTCCGCGACATCGTTCGTGGGAACGACGCTAAACTGCGTCGGGCCGATGGCCCACGTCGTGACCGCTCGGTGGGCTCGTTCGTGGTCCGCGTCCGCCGAGGAGGTCTTCGCTGCGTCCGCCGGACTCGAGCCGGCACCGACGGTGCTTGCCGGCTGACGCGGCTCGTCCGGATCGGCAATCTGTGCGTGAGCGTAGGGGCCGGCGAAGACGATCGCCAAAATGGCCAGTGCCCGGGCGCAAGACAGCCCCCTCACGTCAATCAGCCAGGTTGATTCGAAGCTCGCGGCCGTGAAGAAGGGTTCCCCCAAGTTCCTCAATGGCCTTCTTTGCCATGGCGCCGTCATCGAGCTCGACGAAAGCAAAGCCACGTGAATCACCGCTCATGCGATCCCGCATCAATGTCGCCTCGACAATATTGTAACCGGCCTCCCGAAAAAAGGCGCCGACCTCGTGCTCTTCGGTGGCGCGGTCGAGATTGCCCACGAAGAGTCGCTTGCCGAATGGCTTGCTCCCTTTGGAACCGGCCCGCAGCGCACCTGGATTCATGGCGCGCTCGATGGCGCGGGCTATCTCTTCGTCCGAAGCCTTGGTAGGCGGTTCAGGCGGCTCGTCCAACTCATCGACGCCGGAACTACCTTCTTCCCCACTGGCGCGAGCCATCCGTTTGGCTCGTTTTTGGGCGGCTTTTGCCATGCGAGCCTGCTCGCGTTTACGCTTCTCGAAGGATTGATTCTTGTTTCGTGCCACGGAGCGGCAGTGTAGTCGGACCTCGCGTCTATTTCGAGCCCTCTTGTGCAGTTTGACGCCAACTTATTGCCCCGCCCCTGCCCAGGCCCGCCGGCGACGGTAAATAGCCATTCGCCATCGTCGTCAAGAGCGACGCAGATCACACGATCTCGACCGTGTCTTGACGCTCGGGCACGCGCATTAACTACATACTTTCCATACGTTACACGAACATCTGCGCCCGCCGCCTACTACCGACTGCGGACAGACAATTGAGGCACGAATCATCGGATCGCTGCTAACATGGGTCACCGCTCATGGGTTGGCCCCGCACACCAGAGCCTACGGGAGCACATCTCGCGTACGC
>JAPYTK010000354.1 GCA_029941785.1 Polyangiaceae bacterium
GCCCGCCCACCTCCTGGCCACGGCCCTGGGGCTTGGCCGCGCCTCCTTCTGCATGGACGCGGCCTGCGCATCGTCCTTGGTGGCGATCAAGCTCGCCTGTGACCGCCTGCATCGCCGCGAAGCGGACTCCATGCTCGCAGGCGGCGTGTGCTGCGCCGACGATCTGTTCATCCACGTGGGCTTCTGTGCGCTTCAGGCCATGAGCCGGGTATCAGCAAGCCGGCCCTTCCATAAGGACGCCGATGGACTCATCCCCGCCGAAGGTGCAGGACTCGTCGTGCTCGAACGATTGGCCGACGCGGAACACCGCGGGAGCCACATCCTCGGTGTCATCCGCGGGATCGGGTTGAGCAATGACGGACGGGGCAAGGGCTTCCTCGCGCCGGCCGAAGAAGGACAAGTCCGCGCCATGCAAGCGGCCTACGCCAGCGCAGGTTTGACGCCGGACGCGATCGACTATGTCGAATGCCACGCCACGGGCACAACGGTGGGCGACGGGACGGAAATACGAAGCCTGACCCGCGTCTTCGGCGAGCAGCGCGAATTGCCCGTCGGATCCCTCAAGTCGAACCTGGGCCACCTCATCACCGCCGCGGGCGCCGCGGGCTTACTGAAGGTTCTCTCGGCCATGGAACACGAGACCTTGCCGCCCACCATTCACCTCGTGGATGAACCACTCAACGGCGATCTCGAGGGCACGGGCTTGCGCGTGGTGACAAAGCCCGAGCCGTGGCCCACCGACAGCGTGCGCCGCGCTGGCGTCAGCGCCTTTGGTTTTGGCGGCAACAACGCCCACCTCATCGTCGAGCAGTACGCCCCCTCTGATGGCGGCACCTCGGTCGCTACCGTGGCGAGCGTCATCGATCCCGTCGTGGTCGTGGGACTCGCTGTCGTCGAGCCCAAAGACGGCACGCTGACCGTCGATCCCGCTCTGCGCTTTCCGCCCCGCGATCTCGAGCAGACCTTGCCGCAGCAGCTCTTGATGCTGAGCTGCGCCCAGGCCGCTCTGAAGCAAGTTGACCAACTCGATGCCGACCGCACTGGCGCGTTGATCGGCATGGGGTGTGACCCCTCGGTCGTGCGATACGGCGCCCGGTGGCGAACGCCGAGCTGGGCCCGGCGTTGGCAAACACAGAGCCGCACGTGGGTCGGCGACGCGCAAGCGAGCTTCACAGGCGTACTGCAGTCCGCAGGCGTGCTCGGAACAATGCCCAACATCGTGGCCAATCGCATCAACAGCGCCTTCGATCTTCGGGGCCCGAGCATGACTTTGTCCGCCGAGGAGCTGAGCGGCGTGCGCGCCCTGGAGGTCGCCTGCCATGCGCTGCACCAACATGACATGGACGCCGCCCTCGTCGGCGCGGTCGATCTCAGCGCAGAGCCCGTGCACGAAGCCGCGCTCAGCGCGCTCGGGATCGAACGGACGAGCGCAGATGCCGCGGTGGCTTTGGTCCTCGAGCGCCGCTCCGATGCCGAACGACTCGGCCACACCATCCTCGCAACCATCGAGCCGACCGAAGACAGCATGGCCGAGGCCGCGCATGCGGAGGGGGCGCACGCCGCGGCGGGACTACTCGCCATCGCGCGCCGCATCGAGTCGTGCACCAGCGGCACGCTGCACCTCGCCGCTCTCGGTGAACAACATGCATGCGTCAAGATCACGGCCGAAAACAAGCCCCCACGAGCAGACGCGTCGCCTGGACTGTCCTTTTCCGCTCACCTCCCTGCCGTCGCACTGCCACCGCTTCCTTCCTACGAGGAGTTCACGCCTGTGAAACCACTCAGCCCCGCCGAGGGCACCATGCCCCGGGCGCCCTGGCTGCAGCCCATCACCGAGCCCGATATGACGGCCCCCCCGCCGGCTCCCGGGCCCGTGCAGATCGCCCACGCTCAGCCGGCCTCCGCTGGTTTCGGACAAGCTACCGCATCGACGGCTGTCGCATCGACGGTTGTAGCATCGACTGCAGGGCCCCAGCCGCAAGCCCCAGGCACCACCCTCGCGTGGACCATGGCGCAGCAGCAGCACCAAGCCATCACGCAGCAGCACCAGGGCTTCCTCGCAAAGCAGATGGAGCTTCACCAGCAGTTCCTCGACATGCGCTCGCGCACGCAGCAGCAATGTCTCGAGCTCTTCTCGCGGATCCCGAGCGTCCCGGTCGCCACGCCCGTCCCGGCACCAGTCGTTCAGCCGCCCGCTGCACAGGTCAACCCGATCCCTGCCGCGGCAACGCCCGCACCGGCCGCTCCCCAAGCAGCCAAACCGGAGGCGCCCACCGCGGCCGCCGCTCCGATACCGATTGGGCCGACGCTGGATCGCGCGCAGTTACAGATTCATTCGAGCGGCCGCATCTCCGAAATCTTCGGACGTGAATTCGCCGAGCAAGACGGCTACCACCGGCAGGTGCGCATGCCCGAGCCGCCGCTGCTGCTCGCCGATCGCATGACCGGACTGGACGCGGAGCCCACCTCGATGGGGCTCGGCACGATCTGGACGGAGACCGACGTTCACGACGACTCCTGGTACCTGCACCACGGCCGGATGCCCGCCGGCGTCATGATCGAGTCGGGGCAAGCCGATCTGATGCTCATCAGCTACCTCGGCATCGATCTGCTGAACAAGTCCGACCGCGTCTATCGCTTGCTCGGCTGCGAGCTGACCTACCACGGTCCGCTGCCCAAGCCCGGCGACACGCTCTGTTACGATATCCACGTCGACGGCCACGCGAGCCAAGGCGACGCGCGCCTGTTCTTCTTTCACTACGACTGCCGCGTCGATGGCGAGCTGAGGCTCAGCGTGCGCGGCGGGCAGGCCGGCTTCTTCAGCGACGAAGAGCTCGCCGACTCCGCCGGTGTCCTCTGGGACGCTCAGACGGCCGACCCCTGCGACAATCCACGGCTCGCTCAAGGACCGCAGCTGAGCGAACGCCGCCGCTTCTCCGGTGAGCAACTGCGCGCCTTCGCTGCGGGCAAGGTCGAGGCGTGTTTCGGGCCGGGCTTCGAGTTCGCCTCCACGCACACCCGCACGCCCACCATCGCCGACGGGCGCATGCTGTGGCTCGACGAGGTCACCGACTTCGATCCCGAGGGCGGTCCTTGGAGGCGCGGCTACCTTCGCGCGACCGACACCATCGAGCCGGACGACTGGTTCTTCGATGGCCACTTCAAGAACGATCCGTGCATGCCCGGCACCTTGATGTTCGAGGGCTGCCTTCAGGCGATGGCCATCTACATGTCGGCGCTCGGCTTCACGATCGAGCGCGACGGCTGGCGCTTCGAGCCGGTGCACGGCGATCCCTACGCGATGCGCTGCCGCGGCCAGGTGCTCCCCAACTCGAAGAACCTCGTCTACGAGATCTTCATCGAAGAGGTCGTCGATGGCCCCACGCCGATGATCTACGCCGACTTGCTCTGCACCATCGACGGACTGAAGGCCTTTCATTGCCGCCGCATGGGCCTTCGCCTGGTGCCGGACTGGCCGCTCGACGATCAACTGAAGAAGCTCCCCGAGCTGGCCATCGAGTCCCCCGGCCCCGTCGCCACCGTCGATGGCTTCGCCTTCGGTTACGACTCGCTGCTCGCCTGCGCATGGGGCAAACCATCGCGCGCCTTCGGCCCGATCTACTCGGTCTTCGACAACGAGCGACGGGTCGCGCGCCTGCCCGGACCGCCTTATCACTTCATGAGCCGCATCGAGGCCATCGACGGAGAGATCGGCGTCATGCGGCCCGATCAGCGTGTGCAGGTCGCCTACGACGTACCCGAGGACGCCTGGTACTTCAGCCACAACGGCGCCCTCACCATGCCCTACTGCGTGCTGCTCGAGGCCGCGCTTCAGCCCTGCGGGTGGCTCGCGTCCTACACAGGCTGCG
>JAPYTK010000355.1 GCA_029941785.1 Polyangiaceae bacterium
TCCCATCCCTGCGGCGCTGGAACTCGTTGTGGAGCCGGTCGAGCCTCCGCTGCCGCTGGAGGATGGACCAGGCGTACTGCTACACGCCGCGACACCCAGCGCACACCCAACGAGCCAACAGCACTGATAGAGTTTCTTCATGCTCGGTCCTTCTCTCTTGCGCTCAGCACGAGAAGGGACCGAGCCGAGGACTTTCCACCATACCCCAATTACCCGCAGCTGCTATCTACCAGCTCACCGATTGCGTAGAAGTAGCGTTGTGTTGACTTTCGGCGAATCTGCCTACCTGCTCCTGCCCCAACCATTGCGCATAAGAGACATTATGTTAACTCTCGAATAGAGCCATAAAGGGCCTTCATCGGGACTATACTCTTTGCGTTGGGCCTGGGCGGGATGAGCTTGTATTGGGGTCGGCGGCGGCGCAGCTAATGCCGTAGCCAAGAACACTTTGTTGGGCGCACTTGCAATTTGACCTAACGTCGTCGATGAGGGCCTTGAGGCCTGAGCACCGTGAACGCGCTGTGGATCTCCGATGACTTTCGAAACCCTGTTTTCTTGGCTGATGACGGTCATGCTGACGACCGTTCCTCCAGGGCACTCGACGTACCCTGCGTCTGCACGAGAGACGAAGGCTGAGGGGCTGGCCCGCTATCGCAAGATCGCCCGCGCCATTGCGAAGGTTACGCTCGATCCCAAGGAGAAGCCGATTTTCAAGGGGCCGAATGCACGGGCGAAAACAGCTGCGCTCTTGCTCGTGGTTTCCCACCATGAATCGCACTGGCGGCGGCATGTGGACTTGGGCATTGGCCGACGTGGTCGCTATTGGTGCATGATGCAAATCGCCGTCGACAAGGGAACAACGCCCGAAGGTTGGACAGGCGAAGACTTGATCCGAAGCAATGAGAGGTGCTTTCGGCGCGGCTTGCATATGATGCAGATGGCTCAGCGCGTTTGTGATCGTAAGAAAGCGAAAGGCTCCTTCGCGTTCCTGAACCTCTATGCGTCGGGTCATTGCGACCGCGGTCGAAAAGCGGTTGCGATCCGTGTCGACAGCCATCGTCGGTGGTTGAAGCGATTCCCGTTGCCAAAGGCTGAAGCGTCGACGAAGGCTGCGGGCGCGGGACCGAAAATATCAAAACCGTCCGCACGCTGAAATGCATTCGGCTCGCACGCAAGCGTGAGTGTGCCACCGGCTGGCACAAGATGGACACTCCGTTCATGCTGCAGGTGTCCGTTTACAAGGCACACTTTCTAAGAGCTGATTATTGCGAGCGTTTGCGTGTTCTAACGAGCTGGCACTTCCCTTGCAATGTGTCAGACCATGAAAGCAAACACCAAACTTAGCGTCAGTGGCCTTCTATCCGCGACACTCTTCCTCACCCTAGCCAGTGCTTGCATCACCGACCCGGTCGGGACGGAGCGCGATAGCCTTAAAGAAGCTCAGTGCACCCTCGGGGAGGACACCTATTGTGAATTCAATGGCTTTCGCCACGGTTCAAAACAGTGTGAAGAGCAAGAGGACGGCAGCACCGCGTGGGGCGAATGCCAAGCTGCGCAGCAAGGTGCAGAAGACTGTGACGAGGGCGAAACATGGGACGGCTCATGTTGCGTCTACGGCACTCCCGCGGCGTGCTGCGCGGACGCCATCGAGTGCAACACACCGCTCGTTTTGAGTTTTGACGATCGGCGTGTGAGCTACACCTCGGAGGTCAAGAATGGCTTCGATCTCACCGGCCGTGGCATGAGTCACGCGAGTGATTGGCCGACGGCGGCGACGCCTTGGTTGGTGCTCGATCGTAACGGCAATGGTCAAATCGACGACGGCAGTGAACTGTTCGGCTCGGCCAGCCCTCTGAGCGGTGGCGAAACAGCGCAAAACGGCTTTGTCGCGCTCGCTGAATTCGATGACAATCACGACGGTCGAATCACTCCGGAAGACAGCGTTTGGTCCTCCTTGCAGCTTTGGTCTGACCATGATGCGAGCCGCACGGCCCACACCGGTGAGCTATCGGGCCTGGCCGCACACGGTCTCATCGCCATCGAGCTCGACTACACGGTAAACCGCCGGTGCGATGACCGACTCAATTGCGAGAACGAGCGCGCTCGCTTTGTCTTTCAGACCGCGACCGGTGCTCTGAGGCATGGCAGCATCATCGACGTTCACTTGCCGTCACGCACGAGCCACTAGACCGCTGTCACTCGAGTCCGTCTACCTGCTTCCAGCCCAACCATTGCGCATAAGAGACATGATGTTAACTCTCGGTTAGTCCCATAAAGGGCTTTCATCGGGACTATACTCTGGCGCCAAGGAGAGCCCGGTTCTGGCTTAGGGGCAGCCGTCGCTGGGGCCGCTGCCGTCGGTGATGAACTTGGAGCAGTATTGGCAGTCCATATTCTTGCAGTTCTTTGTTTCGCTCGGGTCTGGGTTGCTGCCGAGGCCAGCGATGCAAGCTTCGTAACAGCTAGCACATTCGTTCTTCGTCAAAATCATGTCGGGATTCAACTTCGAGCAGACACAGATGTTGAAGTCTTTGCCACGCTCGTAGGATGCGATGTCCTCGTCGACGGCCTCGCAGTCGAAGTCGTCCCAGCCGTCGCCGTCGCCGCAGCCGGCTTGCTTGGCCTTGGTGAGGCAGACAATCGCAGCGCCGAAGGCGTTTTCTTCGGTCTCGCAGGAGTGCGGCTTAGGACCGTCGTCCAGGTGCGTCTTTTCGTGCTTGGCGGTGCAGCACGTGAGGGCCTGTTCCAGGTCGTCCTTGGGGCATTCGTCCAAAATCTTTTCGAAGTCCTCGGATGAATAGCTTTTGCCGCTGAGGCCAAGTGTCTTGCAGGCTTCAGGCGTCAACCTGATCTGACACGTTGGCCGGTGGGCCTCAGCCACGACTCCCGGTTTCGGCTTTCCCGTGACCGGATCAACAATCTCCTCGCATTTGACCGTAACCGTGGTGCAGGGACCTTCATTGGGGATGCTCCCGTCCAAGCCTCCGGCACCGCTTTGAGCGTTTGAGCCACCTTGTCCGCTGCCCATTCCGCCGGCTCCACTGGCGCTGGTTGCCGCGGACGCGCTGGTTGCCTCCTCGTCGGCAGTGCCGCAGTGAAGCAGGCTGGCCGATGCGGCTACGATGACGGTAGAAACGATGAAGGGAGAAAAGAGCTTGGTCATTTGCATTGGAAACGAACAATGCCAGGTTTACGCAGCAGCCGCCATACCTTGAAGGAAAAGACTGCCTACCTGCTCCCACCCCAACCATTGCGCATAAGAGACATTATGTTAACTCTCGGTTAGTCCCATAAAGGGCCTTCATCGGGACGATGCTCTGTTCGCCCTTGTGCAAACGGCATATTGTTTTGCGGCATTCCTCCTATCAAGCGAGCATCTGCCCGAGTATCTTTCAAGCGAAGGACCGAGCCCATGTCGAAAGTGAAGTTTGCGTTGTTGTGTGCCGTGGCGTTGAGCGTGGCGGGACTCCTAGGTTGTGGTGGCGACGACCCACCCGCCAGCACCTCGACCGCAAGCGCGGATGCCGCGAGCTCGGGGGCTGGCGGAGGGGCCGGCGCAACAGGTGGCATGGCTAGCACTGGCGGCATGACGGGCGTTGGGGGCATGGCTAGTACTGGCGGCATGACGGGCGCGGGCGGCATGACGAGCGCGGGCGGCGCGGGCGGCGGCACGAGCGCGCCGAGCGGCTGGTTTTGGCAAAACCCGAAACCTCAAGGCAACTCCCTCTCCGGTGTGCACTTTGTCGATGCGATGACCGGCTGGACGGTGGGCCAAGGCGGCACCATCCTCAAAACGACCGATGGCGGGGTGAGCTGGACCACGCAAAGCAGCGGCACGACGAGCTTCCTCCGAGGTGTGCA
>JAPYTK010000356.1 GCA_029941785.1 Polyangiaceae bacterium
CAAGATCGCAGGAGGTCCTGCTTCGCTGGGCTCCTCGTCGTCGCGTGCACCACGTTCGATGAGCGGGGACCGTCCTGCTCGGACTCCACTTCGTCGGTCGCCAGGACCGGGCCGGCCGCGAGCGCGTCGGAGGCCGAGCAGGTCCCCGTGGCGCTGTCGTCGAAGCCCATGGTTGGTATCGACGGCGTGACCCACATGCCCGCATCCCTGCCGCCGGCCGCCAAGCGCGTGGCGGCGCGCCGCTGGGTGGCGCCGATCCTCGCTCGGCCACGTGGCGACGCGGTCCGCATCGGTTCCTTACGTGCCGGTGGCCAGGTGGCGGCGGTCGGCGACCTGGTTGCCGGGCCGGGATGCTCTCAGGGTTGGCAGCGAATCGAGCCCATCGGCTACGTGTGCGTGGGCAAGGACGTGACCGCGGATCTCGAGGATCCGATCGTCCGCGCCGCGACCCGGCGGCCAGACTTCGCGTACCGCTTGCCGTACATGTACGGAACCGTCCGTTGGCCCGGCCCCGTGTACGCACGTCTCCCGACGACCGCCCAGTTGAAGAAGTACGAACCCGGGCTCGCGAAGCATTATCGACGCTGGAAGAAGGACGAGGTCAGCGGTGCGAACTACGGGCTCGACGTCTGGTTGCGCTACACCAAGGGTCGCAAGCCGCCGACAGCGCTCGATGCGCTCGCGGAGAAAACCACCGATGCTAACATCGTGTGGTTCTTGAGGGACGGTCAACAAGTGCCTGACTTGTCGGGGAAGATCGACGGGCCCGGCGATGTGAAGATCGGCTTCATCAAGCGCCGGCAAGGCAGGAGCTTCACCCATTCGTATCTGTTCGAGGGCCGCCGCTACAACGTCACACCCGACCTGACGGTGATCCCGGCTGACAGGTTTCGCCCCATTCGCGGATCGGCTTTTCACGGCTGGCAGGTCGGGGTCGACGTGCAGTTTCCTTTCGCGCTCGTACGCCGGCCCGGCGCCCACAAGTGGACGTGGAGCGGCGCCAAGAAGCGCATGGTCAAGGGTGAACGCTTGCCGTGGCGAAGCGCCGTGCAGCTCACCGAGACGAAGCGCTTCTACAAGCAGCGGCTGTACTACAAGACGACCGAGGGATTCTACGTCGATGATCGGCACGCCGGCCGGATCGATCCGGCGCGTCGCTGGCCGAAATGGGCCCAGCAGGGCGAGAAGTGGATCGACATCAACCTCACCAAACAGGTCTTGGTGGCTTACGAAGGCAAGACCGCGGTGTACGCCACGCTCATCAGCAGCGGGGAGGCGGGGCTAGGTGATTCCGAGAAGACGACCGCCACGAAGCGGGGGATCTTCCGCATCCACACCAAGTGGATCAGCTCGACGATGGACTCGGATGTCGTGGGAGAGGAGTTCGAACTTCGGGACGTGCCCTACGTCCAGTATTTCGAGGGGGGATACGCTCTTCACGGCGCGTACTGGCACGACGGGTTTGGGCGCCCGAAGAGCCACGGCTGCATCAATTTGTCGCCGGAGGACGCCAGGAGGCTGTTTTTTTGGACGGAGCCGGCGGTCCCTGCGGCGTGGCACGAGGCCCGTCGAGCGCTGACCGGGACCATCGTTTTCATCCATCCCTGACGATGGGCCACGACCATCCTGTGGCGGGCTCCAATGGGGGTGGCCATGACTGGGGTTCCGTGGTACGTCGCGCGCGACCACGGCAGCTGCGCAGCTGTCCAGTTAAGGAAAAAGTATGTCGGTCGGAAAAATCCTTCAGGTTATCGGTCCCGTAGTCGATGTTTCGTTCCCTCCGGGAGAACTTCCCAAGATCTATAACGCCATCACCATCGAGCACAATGGCGAATTGGTTCTCGAGGTGGCTCAGCACCTCGGCGAATCGAATATTCGCGCGATCGCCATGGAATCCACCGACGGGCTCGTGCGAGGGATGGCGGTGACAGATACGGGGTCGCCCATTCAGATGCCTATTGGGCCCGAGGTGCTCGGACGCATCCTCAATGTCGTCGGAAAACCTGTCGACGAGCTGGGACCGGTCGGGGCGTCCAAGACGGCGCCGATCCATCGCGACCCGCCCAAGTTCGTCGACCAATCCACCAAGGTGGAGATTTTCGAGACGGGGATCAAGGTCATCGACTTGCTCGCGCCCTACCGTAAGGGCGGCAAGATTGGCCTCTTCGGTGGTGCAGGCGTCGGCAAGACGGTGCTCATCATGGAACTCATCAACAACGTGGCCAAGGCGCACGGTGGTGTGTCGTGTTTCGCTGGTGTTGGCGAGCGTACCCGCGAGGGCAACGACCTAATGATCGAGATGATGGAGTCGAAGCTCGAGGATGGCGCGTCGGTGCTCTCGAAGACGGCCCTCATCTACGGGCAGATGAACGAGCCTCCTGGCGCGCGCGCCCGAGTCGCCCTGAGCGCACTGACCTGCGCCGAGTACTTCCGCGATGAGGAGGGGCAAGACGTGCTTCTCTTCGTCGACAACATCTTCCGCTTCACGCAGGCCGGCTCTGAGGTATCGGCGCTCCTCGGCCGCATTCCGAGCGCGGTGGGCTACCAGCCCACGCTGGCCACCGAGATGGGCGAACTTCAAGAGCGTATCACCTCGACGACCAAGGGCTCGATCACCTCGGTGCAAGCGATCTACGTGCCGGCGGACGACTTGACGGACCCGGCGCCGGCAACGACCTTCGCGCATTTGGATGCCACCACCGTGCTCTCGCGCGCGATCGCCGAGCTGGGTATCTACCCCGCTGTCGATCCTCTCGATTCGACCTCGACCATGCTCGACCCGGGCATCGTGGGAGAGCGTCACTATCGTGTGGCGAACGCCGTGCAGCGCACCTTGCAGAAGTACAAGGACCTGCAGGACATCATCGCGATTCTCGGTATGGACGAGCTCAGCGAAGACGACAAACTCGTCGTGTCGCGCGCGCGCAAGATCCAGCGGTTTCTGTCGCAGCCGTTTTTCGTCGCTTCGCAGTTCACTGGCTTGCAGGGCAAGTACGTGCCGCTCAAGGAGACGGTCGACGGTTTCGAGGAAATCCTTGAGGGCAAGCTCGACGACATCGCCGAGCAGGACTTTTATTTGAAGGGCAACATCGACGAGGTCAAGGCCGCCGCAGTCGAGGCTGCTTGAGGTACCCCCTATGGCCACCGGCGAGCAGCTGTCTCTAGAAATCGTTACGCCCAAGGGTCTCGCGCTTTTAATCGAGGTCGACGAGGTCATGGCGCGCAGCGTCGAGGGCGAGTTCGGCGTTCTTCCGGGCCATTTGCCCATGCTCGCCGCGCTCGACATCGGGCTGCTCCACTATCGCCAAGGCGATACCGTGACGGACGTCGCCGTCGGCACCGGTTTTGTGGAGATCATCAACGACAAGGCGCTCGTTCTCACCGATCGCTACACCACGCGCGAGGACATCGACGTCTTGGCCGTGCGCGAGCGATTGAAAGAGGTCGATGGCGAGCTCGAAAAATGGCAGGGCGAGCTCGATGACGCCAAGCGGCTGACCCTCATCGAAGAAGAACAATGGCTCGCCGCCGAACTCGAGGTGTTCGGTGATCCCGCGCCACCAAGGGTTCTCTCGCTCACGAGGAGCACTGATTACCGCGACATCATTCCCCATGCGGAAGGTGAGGCGGAGGTGCACGACGAGGGCGAGACTGAAGACGAGGCTTCAGGCGAAGCCGGGTGATCTCCAAGGAGACCATCGCTGCCGTACGAGAGCGCGCTGATATCGTTCAGGTCGTAGGCGAATCGGTTCGGCTCAAGCGCCAAGGGCGCCGGATGGTCGGCCTGTGTCCGTTTCACAAGGAGACGACGCCGAGCTTCTCGGTGAATTCCGAGCGCGGGATGTTTCACTGTTTCGGC
>JAPYTK010000357.1 GCA_029941785.1 Polyangiaceae bacterium
GATCCAACCTGTATGCAGGGGATCGTGTGTACCGTCTCCCAATGCCTGAGCGGTGGACAACCCGATTTCAGCTGCTTGCTCGGATGCTTCAACGGTGACTTTCAAGCTGCCATGCAAGCCTTCCAGTCGCTATCGTGCGTCATGAGCAAGTGCCAAGACGATTGCGGTGGCTTGCTCGGCGGCTAACGGAGCAGGGTTTTAGCGATGATCAACTTCTGGATCTCGGTCGTGCCCTCGTAGATCCGAAGCGGCCGAATGCCGCGATACAGGGCCTCGACCCTCGTGTTTCTCAGCACGCCTCGCCCACCGTGAAGTTGCACGGCTCGGTCGATGATCCGTTGCGCTGCCTCGGTCGCGAACATCTTGGCCATCGCGACTTCACGCGCGGCACGCTCGCCACGCACATCTTTTTCGTACGCGGCGCGCGCGACCAGCAGACGACCGGCGTCGAGTTCGGTCGCCATGTCGGCTAGATAGGCTTGGACGATCTGCTGCTCGCCGAGGCTCTTTCCAAACTGAACCCGCTGTCGAACATGTCCGATCGAGTCGTCGAGCGCGGCTGCGGCCATACCGTTCGCGGCCGCTCCTACAGTGACCCGAAAGGTCTCGAGCGTCTGCATGGCGATCTTGAAGCCCTCGCCGACAGCCCCGACCCGTTGGCTGTCGGGCACACGACAAGCGCGCAAGCGTAGGCTCCCAATCGGGTGCTCGATACTCATCGGTTGTTGTTCGGTGTGCAAGCCGTCAGCATCCCGCTCGACGATGAATGCCGTGATCCCTTTGCGGCCCTTTTCGGGGTCGGCGTTCGCAAACAACACGTAATGATCGGCGATCCCCACGTTGCTGATGAGTGTCTTGTCGCCATCGAGCACCCAATCGTCGCCATCGGCCACTGCGACCGTACGCAGCGAGGCCACGTCGCTCCCGGCCTCCGTCTCCGTCAACGCAAAGGCGCCGATCCGATCTCCGCTCAGCACCGCCGGCAAATAACGCTCACGCTGCTCGTCACTACCGGAAAGCACGATGGGATAGGAGCCGAGGCCCTGGACAGCAAAAATAGCGTCGGCCACGGGGCTACAATATCCGAGGGCCTCCCGAATGAGCACCAGCGAGCGAATGTCGACATAACTCTTGGAGCCGCCCCGGCCGACCGCCGCGCCGCCAGCCGATTCAGGCAAGAGATAGGAATACAATCCATGGACGCTTCCAAGCGCGCGGCCAAGAGACTCGATGTCCCCATGTTCCGCGTCAGGCAGAGCATCGACGAAAGAGGACATCGCGCCGGCGAGCGAATGGTGCCGCTCCTCGAAAAAACCACCGAGAGCGACGCTGGTAAGGGAAACGAATCGAGGTCCCATCAGTCGGGTGCTCCACGGAAGCGCGGGGGGCGTTTGGCTTTGATCGCATCGTAGGCCTCGCGAAAGTCGGGATGCGCCATGCAAATCGCCTGCGCCTGCGCCTCCGCCTCAATCGCCTCCGCTAGGCTCATTCCGTCCTCGCTCGTTATCATCTGCTTGGTCATGGCGTGCGCAAATGCCGGACCATCAGACAGCCGTTTCGCCCACTCTCGCGCGAGCGGCAGCACGTCTTGCGTCGGGACGACTCGGTTGACAAGCCCCATCCGGTGAGCTTCGGCGGCATCGACGATATCTCCGAAAAAGAGCAACTCCGCCGCATGACCACGGCCGACGATGCGGGGCAGCAGATACGATGCGCCCATGTCCGCCCCCGAAAGTCCAACCTTGGGAAAGATGTAACCAAACCGAGCCTTCTCGGAGGCGATGCGCAGATCGCAAGCCGCCGCGATCACGGCTCCGGCTCCGACCGCGACGCCATTGATCGCGGCGATCACCGGGCGCCTCACAGCAGCGATGTTGTGAATGAGCTTCCCCGTGACACGGGTAAAGTCGAGCAAGCCAGCCGCATCGCGGGCGAAAAGCTCTGCGATGATCCCCTCGACGTCGCCCCCCGAGCAGAAGCCTCGGCCCTTGCCCGTGATCACGATGGCGCGCACCTGAGGGATCTCGAGCGCGCGGAAGGTGTCGGCCAACTCACGATACACTTCGAAGGTGAGCGCGTTGAGCCGGTCGGGACGGTTGAGGGTGATCTCCGCCACGCCGTCCTTGAGCGACAACTCGAAGGTATCGGGCCTTGGCAACAGGTCTTGGGGAAGCTCCGCTTCGGTGTTCATGCTGTCTCCTGTGCGCCGTCGTCGATGACGGCCGTCGCTTCGATTTCAATCTTGGCCCCGAGCTCGACGAACCCGGCGACGCCGACGAGAGCCATCACGGGGAAGTTCTTTCCCATCACGTCGCGGTAGGCCGCGCCGAACTCGGCGAGTGAGGACCTGTAGGCGTCGAGGTCCGTCACGTAAATCGTCAATCTCACGATGTCCGATGCAGCCCCTCCCGCGGCCTTGACCACCGTGAGCACGTTGCGAAGCGCTTGGCGAAATTGAACCGTCAAGTCGTCGCTACCAATCTGCTGGTCTTCGTCCCAACCGATCTGACCGGCCACAAAGACCATGCGGCCCCGCGCGCTCATGCCGTTACAGTAGCCGCTGGGTCGCGGCCACCCGTCGGGTTGGACAACTTGGATGTGTTTGGGGGCCTTGCTCACAATAACTGTCCTCCGTCGATCGGAATGGCCTGGCCGTGCACGCTCGCCGCGCCGGGCTCACAAAGACTCGCCACCCAGTAGGCCACCTCCGAGGGCTGCACCATCCGTCCCTGCGGAGACATCCGCTCGAGGGAACTTCGCGCCTGCTCCGTTGTTCTTCCCGTGGCCTCGGCGATTCGGTCGACGGCATCGCGCGACATCTGGGTGTCAACCCATCCGGGACACAGCGCGTTGACCGTCACGCCCGAGCGAGCCACTTCCAGCGCCACCGCTCGCATCCAACCGACGACCGCGTGCTTCGATGCGCAGTAGGCGCTCGAGTAGGCGTAGCCGGTCAAACCTGCGTTGGATGCCACGATGATGACCCGTCCCCAACCCGCCTCGACCATGGGCGGGATCAACACCTTGCCGATCTGAAAGACGCTCCGTGCATTGACGGCCATCATTTGGTCCCACGCTTCGAGGTCGCCCCGGTCGTAAGGCGCGCTCACCGCGATCCCGGCGTTCGGCACGACGATATCCACATGGCCGACCCGTTGGCGCACGGCCTCGATCGCACCGCGTAGACCTTCACCCTCCGTGAGATCCAGCGGCGCCACGACATGCTCTTGCTCGGCCGCCGGAAGCCCCGCCGCCACTTCCTCGAGCCGCTGCTCGCTGCGCGCCGTGAGCACCAGCCTCGCGCCGCGAGACGCCAACATCTCCGCGATCGCCTGGCCAATGCCCCGGCTCGCCCCGGTGACGAGGGCGACACGACCGCGCAGGCTGCGGTCGGGCTGCGTGGATCCAGCTGGAGTCTCCTTGGCCATGGCGCCCGTATAACCGCGTAGGCCGCGTGGAGCCACCGCCCACTTGGCCCTCGCTTCCCGCCCTTCAGCCGCCCGATGATCTAGTCCATCAGAATCACTTGCAGACTCGGTGGCGAACCAGTAGAGGATGGCTCGCGAGTTCATCCTTTCTTGAACAGGAACACGAGAGATCACCACGCATCATGGCAAGACGTAGAGGCGGCGGAGGCCGACGGCGGAAAAACCGCCCTCAAGGGCCAAGGGAACCCAAAGAAGACAAGTTGGAGTTCCAAGGCGTGGTGGACGAAGCCCTGCCCAACGCGATGTTCCGGGTCACGGTCGAAAACGGTCTCCAGGTGCTCGTCACGATCAGCGGCCGTATGAGGCGCTTTTACATTCGCATCCTGCCGGGCGATATTTTGATGTTTTTTTGGCTTGTGTTGTAAACG
>JAPYTK010000358.1 GCA_029941785.1 Polyangiaceae bacterium
GCTCCGTCATGCGCCCGAAGCTGTCTCGAATGCCGCCAAAGCCCGCTCGCATGTCGACGACCCACACAAAACCCGCCTCACATAAGCTCATCGCCGCTCGCCTAGACCGGCCCCCTGCCTGACAACCTACGATCAGCTTGTCGTCCAGCGCGAAACAGCTTTGCACGACGGAAACGAAGTCATCGTTCAGCAACATGGCACCCGCGGACCGGATCATGAACGGAACATTGTACGCGCCGGGAGGATGGCCGGCCGCAAACTCTTCCACGGTGCGCACGTCGAGATAGGCCCCCCCCTCGTCGAGGAGGCGCGTGGCAGCCTCCACCGTCACCGGGGCATTGCGGGGTCCGTGCCCTTTCATGTCGTGCTCAGAAGGTGTGAACGAACAGCCCGCTGCGCAGCTTCGGCTCGAACCACGTCGACTTGGGCGGCATGACCTCACCGGCATCACTTACGGCCATCACCTGCACCATGCTGGTCGGATACAGGTACAGCGCGATCGACCACTCGCCGCTCTTCACCCGACGTTCGAGTTCCGCTGCGCCGTGAATACCGCCAACGAAGCCGATGTGCTCGTCCCGTCGAGGATCGGTGATGCCAAAAATCGGGTTGAGGATTCTGTCTTGGCAAAGCGCGCAATCGAGATTGGCCACCGGACCGTCAGCCCGCTTTTCATCTGACGAGTGCAAGGTCAAGCGGTACCACGCGTCATCGACGTACACACCAAAGGTGCCGGGATCGGTGGGGGCCGGTTCGGGCACCATGCGTAGATCGCCGACCTCTGCCAAGACCGCGAGCAACTCGCTGCCGCTTCGTTCTTGACGATCTCGCACGACCCGGTTGTACGGCAGGATATTCATTTGGTCGTGCGGAAAGATCACGGTCAAGAACGCGTCGTGCTCCGCGCCATCGCCCAACAACTCTGCGTGCACGCGCGAGGCCGCGGCGCTGCGATGATGGCCATCGGCCACGTACAGGGCAGGTACGGCAGCGAAAGACTCGACGAGTTTCGCCGTTACCCCATCATCGAGAACCCAGAGCTGGTGGTGAACGCCATCATCGCTGATGAAATCATACACAGGCTTGGCGGCGGTCGCCTGCGCGACGATCGCGTCGATCGCTTCGTTGGCTCGATAGGTCAAAAACACGGGTTCGTCGTGCGCTCCCAGTTCCTGGATGTGCCGCGTGCGGTCGTTTTCCTTGTCGGGTCGGGTCTTCTCGTGCTTCAGGATGAGATCTTGGTCGTATTCCGCGACCGAGGCACACGCTACGACGCCGACCTGCCGATGCTCGCCCATCCTCTGACCGTAGATGTACAGCTTGGGCTCCTGATCTTGAACCAGTTGGTGTTCTGTCACCATTTGCAGCAAATTAGCCCGTCCGCGGGCATAAACCTCGTCGCTGTACACGTCCGCCCCCACTGGTAGGTCGATCTCGGGGCGGGTCACGTGTAAGAAACTCTCCGGCTTGCCGTCCGCGAGAGCACGAGCCTGTGGGGTGCTCACGACATCGTACGGCGGACAAGCTATACGATCGACGAGATTTGCTGGAGGACGAAAGGCGCGAAACGGTCGAATATCAGCCACGAGCGCTGACCTAACCCAACCGTTGAGCGGCGTATAGTCGCCAAAACATGAGTGAAAACGAAGGCGCAACCCCCACCCCCGGACCGGCAGACGGCTCCGAGGCGGAGGCCAACCGATCCGCGGTAGGCGGTGCCCGATCGGTCCAGAGGCCGATTGCGCGCCAACGCCACGTGGTCGCCGTGGGCGGGGGCAGGAGCGGCGTCGGCAAGACCCTCCTCAGCGTCAACCTCGCTGTGTACCTGGCCCAACTCGGTCGCGCCGTCGTACTGTGCGACGCCGATCCCTACGGCTCGAGCCTCCATACGATGTTGGGTCTGCACCAACCGCCGCTCGCCTTGCCCGAATCCATCTCGGAAGACGGGTTCGCCCCCGTGCCCACGAGCGTCCCCGGCCTGTCACTTCTGCCCATCACCTACGATCGGTGGACCGTAACGCCACGCCGTCCGAGCCGAAAGTCGCATTGGACGACGCCCCTGAGCCGGGTCAACGCCGATTACGTTGTCTTCAACTTGGGCAACTCGACGGCCCCCGCCTCGCTCGATGTCTTCATCGAAGCGGACATCAAGCTCTGCGTGACCGCTCCGGAACCGCCCGCCATCGAGGCGACGTACCGCTTCTGCCGCGCCCTGTTCGCGCGATGCCTTCGACGAATGTTCGCACGTGAGAGCTTCAAGCTTCGAGCCGTGGAACGCGCCCTCGAGCGCCTGCCGCCCCTTCCCACACCGCGCGCTCTCGTGGCAGAAATTGCCTTGTTCGATGAGCCGGTCGCGAATGCCGCCGCCGGTGTGCTGCGTACGCTCCGCCCGGGACTCATCGTTGGAAAGACTCGACTGCGGCGCGATCTCGAACTGGGTCCCGCGATGAGCGTGCTGGCGGAACGGTTTCTGGGGCTCAGCCTCGACTACCTCGGCTACATCGAGCAGGACGACGCGGTCTGGTTGACGGCACGGCGCTGCCGACCGTTGCTCATCGATGCCCCCACATCCAAGAGCGCCCGGAACATCGAACGGGTCTCGCGCCGACTACTGGCCTTGCTCGCTCAACCCGAGCGCGTACGGCACGAAGTTGCGATCGACAGCGCAGAGTTGCAAGCCCCGATGACGCTGTACAACGTGCTCGGCGTGCAACGAACCGCGAGCGAAGACGAGATCCGGCGCGCGTACAAGATGCAGCGGGAGATCTTTCGTGAAGGCAGCCTCCCCCTCACGTCTCTCGTCGACGAGGAAGGCGTACGCGATGAACAAGCCCATATCGCCGAGGCCTACGACACCTTGCTCGATCCGGTTCGCAAGCGAACCTACGATCAGTCGACCTTCCCCGAGAGTGTACCGGCCGAGTCCGCCGAAAAGCTGGCGGTCGACGGTCCCACCGAGGACGAACTCGCTCAACGCCAGGCCGCGTTGGCCCGAACGATCACCCCTGAAACACAATTCACCGGAGCTCTGATCCAACAGGCGCGCGAAGCCCGCGGAATCGACATCGCTGACATCGCTCAAATTACGAAGATCTCACCTCTGTATCTTCGTGCCATCGAAGAAGAAGACGCCGACTCACTTCCTGCCACCGTGTACCTGCGGGGCTTTCTCCAACAGGTCGCAAAAACGCTCAAGCTCGACGCCGGTCAGGTCACGAAGACCTATCTACGGCGCCTGCGGGCCGCCGAGCAAGACGAACGGTAGAACGTAGGCATGCGCGGCTTCTCGGGCGTGATCTTTCTCACGGCGCTGCTTCCGCGCCTCTATGTAGCCATCGCTTGGGCGCGCGAGCCGGTGTGGGATGGTCATTATTACGACATCGGCGCCCGCAGTATCGCTGCCGGGCTCGGCTACGTCGGGACTTCTGGCGCGCCGTGGTCCCATTACCCCGTCGGATACTCGGCCTTCTTGGGATTGCTGTACCGGTTCGTCGGAAGCCATCAATGGGTCGCGCCCGTAGCCGGTGCGGTGACGGGGGCGCTCACCGCGACCTTCATCTATCTCCTCGCGCGTCACGCCACAACGGAAGCGCGTGCTCGACTCGCGGGGATGCTCGTCGCTCTCCACCCCGGGCTCATCACCTACGCGGCGCTCGTCATGACCGAATCGCTTGCCGGACTCGGGCTGGTTGCCGCAGCGCTGCTGACCGTCCGCCGTTGTGGCGTCACGGAGGGAGTCATTCCCGGAGGCATCGTATTGGGCCTGACCACGCTCGTTCGATCGTCCAGTATTCTG
>JAPYTK010000359.1 GCA_029941785.1 Polyangiaceae bacterium
ACCACGACCGCCCGCGTCCGAGGACCGATGCCGTGGCGCAGGTGCTGAGGATCCAGACACCGGCTCACGGGACAGATATCGGCAAAAACCGGCACGCCGCCCATCTGCTCAATGGCGGCCACGGTTGCCACCGCCGAATGGGACACCGTCACCACCTCGTCGCCCGCCGCGATTCCGACACTTCGCAGTGCCAAGGCCACAGCATCCGTCCCACTCGCCACGCCCATCACGTGATTCGCGCCGATGAATTCGGCAAACTCCGTTTCAAAGGCGCGCACCTCGCCACCCAGAATGTAACGACCGCTGTCGAGGACACGCTCGAAGGCGCTGGTGATCTCGGCATATCGCGACCGAAAGCTCGCCGCGGGGTTGGCCAAGGGAATGATTGCCCGCTCACCACTCTCGGGCGGAGGCTGCTCGCTCATGGTCCCTCGCCCCCCTCGGGGATGCGCGGTGCGTCAGCGTAGTGTTCACCGTGCTCGCGATAATACGCAATCCTCTTCGTGATCCCTTCGGCGAAAGACGTCTTCGGTCGCCAACCCAAAACCTGCTGCGCACGGCCAAAGTCGCCGTAGTAATCACCGATGTCGATTCGCTTGCGGCCTTCGGGAAAAGGTACGATCTCAAAATCGCCACTACCATGGGCCTCGATCATCGCCTCGGCTGCCGTCACGAGATTGATCGGCTCGTCGTGACCCAAGTTGAAGATCTTGCCCTGCGCCTCTGGTGTGATGGCGCTCGCGAGCAAAGCATCGACGACGTCGTCCACATAATTGAAATCGCGCAGCTGCTTGCCGTCGCCGAACACGAGCAGCGGCTCCCCCGCGAGCAAGCGCTTGATCCAGATGCCGAGAAAGGTCTGCCGCGCGTCCTTGATTCTCATGCGCGGTCCGTAGGTGTTGGTCAAGCGCAAGACCGAGCTGCGGATCCCGTACACTTGGTGATAAACGAGATGGTACCACTCGCCGGCGAGCTTGTTGATGCCGTTGACGTCGACTGGCGCGACCGGATGGGTTTCGTCCACGGGCAAACGCTGGGGACGTCCGTAGAGTTGACGCGTACTCGCAAACACCACACACAGTTGCGCGTTGTGGTGACGGCAAGCTTCGAGAATCGATAGCTGAGCGCGCGCGTTGATGTCGAGATCCGGATAGGGATTGTGCATCGAGTCGAGGTGGCTGGTCTGCCCCGCGAGGTTGAACAGATAATCTTTTCCCTGCACGAGGTGCTTCATCGAAAACTCGTCGCGGACGTCGCTGATGTTGACCGTCACTTGATCCTTGATCGACTCGACGTTGTACAGATTGCCACCGTACTCGGGGATGAGACTGTCCACCAAGGTCACGTCAGCCCCCTCGCCGACGAGCCGTGCCGCCAAGTTTGAGCCAATGAAGCCAAGGCCTCCAGTGATCAGCACACGCGCTCCGTCAAATGTCTTCGTCATCCCAAACTCCGTCCTCGCTCCGGTGTATGACCGGCCCCCGTCAGCCTCGCGGCCAACTCATCCAAGCCCGCATAGTCGGGAGCACGTTGCTGAAGTCGTGTGTAGTGGTGGCTCGCCGCCTTGGCGTCGCCGAGCCGTACGCACACCGTCGCCAAGGCGAACCGCATATCGTCATCCTCGGGCGAACCATCGACATAAGGTTCGAGTCGCTCCCGCAAGCCATCGAATTTGCCAAGCGCCACACCGGTGCGAAATACCGCGTGCAGAATGTCGGCCTCGTTCGGAAACCGGTCTGCAAGCGGCTGCAGATGGTCCCAGGCCTCTTCGGTTTTTCCCATACCGCCAAGCGCGATCGCCACGCCCGTGCCACCCTTGATCTCGTCTCCGCCACGCTCGGCGACGCCGCGAAAACGACGTTCCGCCTCCGCGAATTCCCCACGCTGCATGTGCAAGACGCCCCAAATCACCCAGCTCTCTGCGTCATCGGGCTCAGCCGACTCGATGTCGAGCAACAAGGCTTCGGCCGTCGATAAGTCCTCCGCTTTTAGGGCCTCGCCAGCGCGCTTCCGAAGGCCCCCAACGTCGATGAGAGGTTGAGACTCGCAGGTCGCAGGGGGCACGACGGAACGTTTTTCGCCGTGGCCCGTGGAGGTCCGCGCCTGATAGGCCACGCTCTGACCCGCCAAGACGACGCGGCCCCCGCAGCGTGCGGAAAGCTCGGCGATCGCTGCGTCAGGCTCGAGGTCGACCCTCAATCCTCCGAGCTTTTCGAAGAGCATACGCTTCATCAAGATCGGCTGCGCCCCGAGAGCCTCGACCGTTCGGCAGCCGCGAAGGTCATCACGCCACGGCGCAGCACCTTCGTCGGCGGCCTCGAATTGACACGTCGCGGGCCGGAAGCTCCCCCCGGCTCGACGAACCCGCCCATCGGCATCGAGCAGCTTGGCTCCCACGATGCTCGCTCCCCCCTCGGCCGGCCCCACCAGATGATCCATCCAGCCCGGCCGCACGATGGCGTCACTGGGAAGCAAGACGATGTATTCACCGCGCGCTCGTGCGGCCGCCTCTTGCCACGCACGCGCCACGGACGTGGCCGCTTCGAGGCGCAGGATCTGAACGTCGCCACTGAGGGACTCGAGCCAGATCTGGTGTTCGGCGATGTCGCCGCAGCCGGCCAAGACGAGCTCGCAAGCGAACCCACGCGAGCCCAACACCGCCGCTTCGATGACCTGCCGCAGGTGCAACGTATGCGAATCGAAGGCCACGAGCAGAGAGCAGCGGGGCGGGTGGGCCTCGCTTCCAGCCTTGAGCGAAGCGAGGAGCGTGGCCTGCGCCTGCAGCAAATCCTGCCGTCCGGCCACCTCGGAGGCGTAACGATCTTGGATCACTTTGGCGGCGAGCCAATGTTCGCGGCGACGTTTGGTGGTGGTCGTCGTCCCATCGGTGCGCCAGCGCACGCTGCACGTCACCTCGGGAATGTGGACGAAATCGAACCGCCGACTCATACGGATCCACAGCTCCCAATCCTCAAGCACCGGCAAATTCTCATCGAACATGCCCACCGCATCGAGACAGTCGCGCCGGTGCATCACGCAGAGGATCGGGATGTAGTTGTTCACCAGAAAGCCATCCCGGGAGAACGGAGTCGAGTGATAGGGCTCCTGCACGCCGCACGGGACATACGGCTTCCCAGGCCTTGTCTGGTCCCGCTGCTCAACGACCCTGCGGGAATCGGTGTACGCGACGGAAGCGTTGCTCTGTTCGAGTTGCTGGACGAGCACGCGTAGATGCTGCGCGTCGTACCAGTCGTCGTCGTCAAGATAAGTGACGTACTCGCCCTGAGCCAACGACAACCCGACATTGCGAGCCGCCGCCGCGCCGCGACTCCTTGCTAGGTGGATGTAATGGATACGAGATGAGTCATTGGCTAATGAAATGACGGAAGAAACATCCCCACCACCATCATTGACCACGATCAGTTCCCAATTCTCGTGGCTCTGCTCGAGCACGCTCTGAATCGCGATACGCAGTTCAGCGGGCCGGTCGTGCGTAGGCATGATGACGGACACCAGAGGCGGCGCTGCGCGACCCACGGAAGACGAATTGGAGAAGGTCATGGGGATGTTTCGACAAGATGCTCGCGTCTAGTTGTTGACACGGCAATCACTCATAAAGCAATTTCAGTGCCGAACCCACAAGGACTCTATGCCCACCCGCTTCTACTGCACATATTTCGACCAAAACTACATCGCCAAAGGCTTGGCGATGATTCAATCGCTTTGTCAGCACAACCCGTCGGTCGAAATCTACGTCGTCTGCATGGACGAGGAGAC
>JAPYTK010000360.1 GCA_029941785.1 Polyangiaceae bacterium
ATCAAGAGCAGTATCGCACCCGCGAAGGACAAAGGACGGGTGCTCAACCCGGCGTCGGGGCCCCCTGGCACGGCTCGTGCAGATCCTCCCCTGAAAGGAACGAAAGCCTTGAAAGTCTTTACGAACAAAACCGTTGCCGGCATACGCAGTGCCGAGCCACCTCATCGACGAAGCTACGCAATAGGGGCGCTCGGCCCTCTTTTGCTGGCTGCCTTGGCGATTGGCTGTGCAGGCTGCAGCCTGTTTGACGTGGCGGTAGCCGTGGGTCCGGTGGCCGGCGGCGTCAGCGGTGAAGGTGGCGGCGGCGCGGCGGGCGACGGGGGCTTTGGTGGTGAGCCGATCGGCGGCGGCTCGACGGGAGTCGTCGTTGGCGGCGGTCCGGCCCCGGAGCCCAACCTTTGTGGCAACGGAGTGCTCGACGCCGGCGAACGATGTGACGACGGCAACGAAGATAGCGGCGATGGCTGCTCATCCGCTTGCGTACTCGAGGGTGAGCCCGACGAATGCGGATCCGGTGGCGCGGTGTTGCTCCTAGACGCGTCCGGCTTGTCGGTCGGCGGCAATACTTTGGACGCCAAGAACCATACCGGTGCCAGCTGTACGAACAGCGTGGCGGGCACTCATCACTACGGCATCGTTATCCTCGCGCCGAATGGTGGGACGGCAGTGTTCAGCGTCGAGGCCGACTACGACGTGGCGTTCACCCTTCTGGCTGACTGCAACTTCCCGTTCCCGATGAACAACTGCAGTTCCGAGACCCGGTCGGAGCCGATCGCGCCGGGGGGAAGGGTGCTGTCGGTGCTCGTGACTGGGTTGGGGAACGCCGCGGGCGCTTACACCCTCAGGGCTCACTTGGAGCCGTGATCGCCTTCGTCGGTCGCTCAAAGTCGCTCTCCGTGGCCAGGCGATGTAGCATCCCGAGTATAGTCCCCATGAAGGACCTTTTTGGCACGCTCTCGAAAAGTCAAAATAGGGCCATCATGGAGACCATACTCACTCCGTGAACTCTGCCACTCGTCTCTACACTGAGAGCCCCCTCAGCGTGTAGCCATGAAGAGAAAGCTGCGTGCGCGACCGGGGTGGCTCTGATTGACATCGACGGGCGCGCGCGGCGCGCTCGGTACCACCACGAGCAACAGCGGCACGGCCGCGAGCACGGGAGGCGCTGGCGGCAGCTTGGACGCGTACTACACCGAGGTGATGGCCGACTCGCCGCTGGCATACTTCCGACTCGACGACACGGACTCGACCCAGGCGACTGATTCGAGCGGCAACGGCTACCACGGCTCGTTCATCGGCGGCGTGGTGCTCGGCAGCCCCGGTGTCCTCGCAAACAACGCCGCAGCCACCTTCGGCGCAAACTTCGACACGCGCGTCGAAGTCTCCATGGGCCCCTTCGCGTTCGACGGCGCCACACCCTTCAGCGTCGAGGCGTGGACCAACGCGCAGCTGGCCGACGGCGCCATCGTCGGCAAGATAGATTATTTTACGGGTGCCCACTTCGGCTGGTGGATGGCCTCGCGCATCGGGGGTGAATTCCGTTTTTACAGAACCATTCCGGGGGGTTCGTTTCTAAACGGCGGCGTGGTCGTCATCAACCAGTGGCATCACGTCGTCGCCGTGTTCGACAGCAACCAGTCCACCGCCTTGCTGTACGTCGATGGCGTCTTGGTAGACAGCACGACGCAAAGCGGCACATTGCACGTCCTCAACAGGCCCTTGATGATCGGCAACGGAGGGAGCTGGAAGACGTTTGAGGGTCGCATCGACGAAGTGGCCATCTACAGCCACGCGCTCACCCAAGCGCGCATCGCTGCTCACTACGCAGCTGCAAACCCGCCCTGAGGTCCGCGAGCATAGTCCCCATGAATGCCCTTTATGGCTTTCATCGGGTCTCATGAACGTGACCGGTCTTGCTAGCCCGACCAACGTGGTGTGTTTTGAACTCGTGGCCGGCTTCGCGCGTCACCAACACGGCGCGCTCGATGTGCGGCTCACTCAATGTGAGGAAAGCTCACCTTTTTGCGTCGCTTCACCTACAAGGATCGCGGCACGACCAGTGGTGAGAACATTACTCAGCCAAAGGTCAGAAATCAGCGTCACAACGACACAGAGGATTCCGCCAGAGAAGAACTTTTCAGTAGTTGTAGACTGGCTCCACTTGGCCCGCGATTTGCTTAATGATGAACCGGGCGACACGAGCTGTCGACTCAAGGAGTAGGAGATGCAAAACCAAATATCTTGCGCGAAGCCCGCGCCCAAGTTCCATGCCCTGATCGCCGCGGTCACCGCCGCGGTCGAGTTGATGGAGCTCCAGCGTGTCATGGCTGACGACAAACAGGAGGAACGCCGCCAAGAGGCACAGCTGCAGACGGAGTTCACCGCGCTCGACCGGCGTCTCGATACAGCCCTCCAGCTCCCCAACGATGCCAGCGAAGCGCTTCGTAGGGTCGCAGGTCGCCTGGCGATCGCAATGCAGAGTGAATTCGATCTGGGAAAAAGTGAAGTCGACGCGAGGCGCAACCACCGCAGCGAGGGGCACAAGCAACAGATCGAGGAAGCCTGTCACGCGATCCTCGATAAGCTACTCGCTCACCATTCACTCCCTGGCATGCGCCGGTCCTTGCACTGGGAGGTTGACGGCCAACGCACGACCGGCGAACTGTTGCTGCAGTTGTCCCACGGTCTCGAGGCTCGCTTCATGATCGACGTCCCGCCGCAAAGCGGATGGACGCAAGCGATCCGCGTCGGCAACGTTGGCAGCGCGACGATACCGGCTCTCATCAGGCGCCCGTGGTCACCCCCGCAGTGGCGACAACGCAAGCTCGACCGGGCCTACCTCGCACGCGTCAGCTGGACGGACGACAGCCGCGAGATCGACATCGTACGGCGTGCGGCGCGCCCTTCGAGAGGGCATCGCCTGCGCTTCGAGTCCTGCGGCGGTATCAGGCTCACGCCGCTCGCCGCAAACCGCCAACCGAGTGGCGAGCCGCTGTGGCTTGCAGGTCCGTCGACCGGGACGATCCATCAGCTGTGGACCCAAACCGCACACGCGCTCGCCCCGCTCATGAGCTGTTCTCGTCGACTCGTGGAAGCGAGGCTTCACGGTCAAGCGCTCGCGATTGCTCCAGAGGCGGTCGCCGTGGCGATTCTGGAGACCGTGGCGCGCGCAATCCGCAATGCGGCGGCTGAAGGGGTGGACGTTATTACGGAAGATCTGAAGCTGCGTATCCAGTTGCTGACGCGCGAGCAGCAAGCGCCGTTTGACGCCATCCAGAACGCTCAACAGAGAGGATCCTCCGCGCCAAGACCGCCGCGCTCGGACGCGCTGCCACCCAAACGCACGCCAGCGCGATCAAGACTGCGCTCGGTGCCGCCGCCCCGCTCGATGCCGCCGTCCATGCCCGCGGCGCCCTCCATGCCGGCCCCCCCGTCCATGCCGCCACCGCGCTCGGTGCCACCGCCCCGCTCGGTGCCTGCAGCTCATTCGCAGCCGCCGCCCCCGCGACCGGCGCGCTCCACACCACCTCCTCGTCCAGGACGACCACGGCCGGTCGCCGTCGCCATCTGACGGATGGCTCACGTCAAACATCGTGGCGGATGTCATTGTAGCGCGGTTCAATTCGAAGTGGAGGCACCAGCCGCGCTCGCGCTGACGCAGTGCAACTGCTCGATTTGTTCCATGGCGGGAGTATAGTCCCGATGAAGGCCCTTTATGGCTTTCATCGAGAGTTAACATAATG
>JAPYTK010000361.1 GCA_029941785.1 Polyangiaceae bacterium
GGTCATCGGAAAACAGCCTCACAGCTGGGAGCTCGGCTTGTCGATGGCGCTGAAGATCCCCATTCCGCTCTATGGCCGCTTGATCGCGATCAGGTAGGCAGCGCGTCAGATACGCTGCCTCAATGCAGCTCGATGCTGACGTCTTGCAGCCTTAGATCGACCGAGTATCGTCCCGATGAAGGCCCTTTATGTCACTAACCGATAGTTAACATCATGTCTCTTATGCGAGGTGGTTGGGGTAGGAGCAGGTAGACAGGTCATGGAAAACGACAGTCCGGTGGCGGTCGGGCTTCGGCAGCACTGAGCGCAGGGCGACCGTATTTGCACTTGCCGATTTTAAGGCCACAATCGGGCCCGTCGAACGCACACCATCCATCTTGGTGTTCGGTGCAATCGGCGTCCTTGGTGCATTCATGGCAGACGCACCCGTCGGGAGGTTCCCGCTCCGATTCGGAGTATGGTCCGCGGTCCACGCCCGAGCGGCTCGGCGTCCATGCAACCACGCATTGCAGGCCGGGGTTGGCCTTACGCATTGGCTCACAGATCTTGTCGAAATCTAGCGAGGCCTCGTCGGCCCCTCGCCTGGGCGTCGCCGAACATGCCAGCAGAAGGGTGGTGATCAAGCCGACTACAACCACACCGCCGCGCTGCGCGCCCTTCAGAGTAACTGTTGCCATCAGAGTCTCCGTTTAGATTTGTCTAATAGGTCGTTAGTTGAACTCCAACTACCTTCATCGGGACTATACACCGGGAAGACCGGGCTGTGCTCCGCGCGCTATTTTGGACCCAATCATCATGAAGCGCCGGCAACCGTGCTCGCCCACGAGTTCGGTCATTCATTGAGTCTGCCGCATCTCGAGTATAGTCCCGATGAAGGCCCTTTATGGCTCTTTCGAGAGTTAACATAATGTCTCTTATGCGAGGTGGTTGGGGTAGGAGCAGGTAGACGGCAATGGCGCCCACGTGACCGTATGTTAACGTTGGCGGATGCGAAATAGGGCCCCGGTCGGGATGACACTCTGGTGCAGCTCATGGGCTGCCATGTTTGCTTTGGGTTGCGGCGGCGGAGATCTCGAGAAGAGCATCGAAGAGCTGAGTCGGAGTTCCAAAGAGCAGGCGGCAACGATTGAGAGTTTGACCAAGCGGGTCGTGAAAGCCGAGGGGCAACTCGCGTGTGTCGATGCCCAGCGCACCATGCGAGGGGCCTGGTATGCGCACTACAATGCGGCGAGCCGCTCCGCGGGCCGCTGCAGGCAGGTGGGCAATGTGTGTGCGCAGACCGGTCTGCCGCCCAACACGCTCACCCGCTACAGGTTCAAGATTCTCGCAATCGCCCGTGCGATGGACGAGTCGCTGGACCAGCTCAAGGTGCAGCGCGCAGCCTTACCCAAACTGCCGAAGCCGACCGTCAAATCCAAGCGCTTCGAACGAATGTTCGAGACGCGGGCTGCCGCAGAAGAGGCGAGCGACACCATGTTGAAGCGGTGTGGCTCCACGAGCGCCAAGGCGAAAGACTAGCTGCGCCTGTTTCGCGGAGTATCGTCCCGATGAAGGCCCTTTTTGGCACTAACCGAGAGTTAACATCATGTCTCTTATGCGCAATTGTAGGGGTAGGCGGGTAGGCGCAGGTAGACAGGACTATACTCCACCCTCGATGAAACAACCCACCCCGCCAGCGATCCCCCTACCTCCGGCGAACACGGACGGCGCGCCTATATGAGACGGCGCACCACCCCAGCAATCGCCGCCGTGTGCCTGGCCGGCGGACTAAGCCTGCTACTCGGCTGCGCGAGCGCACCGAAACCGCTCCCAGACGGCCCCCCCCCCGTCTACGAAGCACCTCGCCCATTCGAACCCAAGCGCGACGTCGACCACGTACCAGGCGAGGTCACGTGGACACCGACACCGGCCAACCCACCACAGCCCAGCGCCAAAGAGAAATGAATTCGCGCGGCTGGGAGCATGTCGATGAACTGCCCTCACGGAAGCTGAGCGGAGGCGGCTACCGAGAGGCCGGCTCTCCCGACCCGATCGTCGCCACCGAGCACTGGCGCGCACCGATCGGCCGCCTGCGCTTGTGGTTCCGCTCCGGCCCCGAGCGCCCCTGGGAGCATACGGCCCGCGCCTGTGTACTCACCGAACGGCACCTGTATGTCACCCGTATGACAGGCAAGTCCGCGCGCGTGCCGCTCGACACCGTCACCGAGTGCCGGGAGCACCTCGACGGCGCGATCGCCATCGCAGTACGAGACGGCGCCGACGTCCTATTGCCCCCCCTCGGTCGCGCACTCGCCGACGGACTCGCCGCGTGCCGGGACAAACACGAGGTGCCGCTGCAGCCCTTCACCGGACCGAAGCGCAAGACACCGAGCGCGAAGGCGATCGCCTCGGTCACCTTCGCGCTCCTGTTCGTCACGGGACTCACGGTCAAGGTCGTTCGCCAACGAGCCGAAGTGCGCGCGAAAGTGGCCGCCTGTGCCGAGTCCAGCGAGTGCGCCGAAAAAGGGGCATGCGACCGCAAGACGAAAGCCTTCGGCCTCCGCACCAAAGGAACCTGCCGACCGACGCAAGACGAGCACTGCGCCCAATCGCAAGCGTGCACGACCGACGGAAGCTGCACGCTTGCGAGGAATCTGAGTCGATGTGCACCCGCCACCCCCGAGCATTGCACCCAATCGACCCAATGCACGCGCCAAGGCCGCTGCAGCCTGCAAAAGCCAAAGAACAGCTACTCGGTCTCAACGTGTGTGCAATCGGATGCTTCCTGCCGGCTCGGGCAGCCATGCGCCGAGGAGGGACTCTGCAGCCCCTCCTCCTACGGCAAGCACTGCCGCGCGCGCTTCGACGCCGACTGCAAGACCTCGCGAGCCTGTACGAAACACGACCGCTGCCGCGCACGAAGGGGCAAGTGCGTCACGAGCTGCCGCGCGCTTTCCGTTTGCAAGAAAACAGGCGTCTGCGTCGATGGCGAGCCCAATGCCGCGGGCGAAATCACGTGCGAAGCGAAGCGCGACGAGGACTGCGAAAAATCGAATCGATGTGCCACTCACGGACGTTGCGCGGTCGACACCAATCCCAAGACCCGGTACCGCGGCTGCGCGCCGAAGACCGACGACCACTGCGCGCAATCGAAGGAGTGCACGAAGTACGGCCGCTGCCTCATGGGCCCCGAAAAGCAATACGGGCCAAGGAGTTGCGTACAGCCCGAAGGCTATTGCCGCAAACGCCCCGCGTGCGCCAGCAAAGGGCTCTGCAGCCGGGGCACGTCCAGCCAGGCATGCCAAGCGACCCTCGATAAGGACTGCGAACAGTCGAAAGCCTGTACGGAGGACGGGCAATGCCTCGCGCGAAGTGGCGTCTGCATGAACTCGTGCGCGGAGTCGAAGTCGTGCAAAGCCCGCGGAAGTTGCGACGACGGGAAACCCTCGAAGGCCTCAGGCCTGATCCGTTGCACCGCCACGCAGGACGCAGACTGCCAAGCGTCGAAATACTGCAAGCTGGCCGGTAAATGCCGGTTGGTCACCAAATACGGTGTGGGCTCTTGTCAGGCGCTCACCGATGCGGATTGTGCGGGTTCTGGGTGGTGCAAGACCATGGGTTGGTGCGCCCGCGGTCAATACGGAAGCTGCGAAAAATCGACCGCGCCGACGAAGTGAGACCTTCGGCGAGGAGCATAGTCCCGATGAAGGCCCTTTATGGCTTTCATCGAGAGTTAACATCATGTCTCT
>JAPYTK010000362.1 GCA_029941785.1 Polyangiaceae bacterium
GCTCAGGAGTCGGCGGCTCAGGCGGCTCAGGCGGCGCAGGCGGCGCAGGCGTTGGCGGCGCAGGCGGCGCAGGAGTGGGCGGCGCAGGCGGCGCAGGCGGCGCAGGTGTTGGTGGCTCAGGTGGCGCCGGAGTCGGCGGCGCAGGCGGCGCAGGCGGCGGCGCAGGCGTTGGTGGAGCAGGCGGCGCAGGCGTTGGTGGAGCAGGCGGCTCAGGCGTTGGTGGAGCAGGCGGCTCAGGAGTGGGCGGCTCAGGTGGCATGGGCGGTTCAGGTGGCGGCATGCCAGCGGTGTATGGCGTGTGCACTCCATGCAAGGGCGACGGCGATTGCTTGCCCGTGATGGACAGCTATTGCGGCGAACTTGGCGTATGCAGTGCCAAATTGATGACCGGTCAAGCGTGTGTCGCCGGCAATCAATGCCTCAGCGGAAAATGCACGGCTGCAAAATGTGAGTAGCACCGCGGCCCATCGCCCGGCGGCCTAGCGGGGGCCTGAGGATGTGTAGCCCTGGTCCCCGGGGACGAGCGGATTGAACGGGAGTTTCCACGAGTGGTGGGCGAGGTGGACCACCCTACTCCACGGAAAATCTCTCTTGATCTGTTTTGGTGCGCGCGGGTCCGTCTTCTCTCCGTCGGCCCCTGCGCAGCAGCGCCAACTCAGGTAGTAGTAGGCGAAACTCTCGTCGTGCGAATAGATCTTCGGCCTGCACATGTTGCGCACCCCTTTGTACCAAGGTCCACCGGTTGTGACGTTGTCGAAGTTTGACTTCGGGCCGCGACCATAACTCTCGGAGGCGGCCAGCTCGTCGGCGTTGGCGGGCATGTCGTACACGCCGTAGTCGCTCACGCAGTCAGGCTGCGATCCGCTCACGACACCCTGCCAGAGTCGCTCGAGTTCGCCAGGGTCGCGACGCAAGATGAGGTCCCGTTTGGGGAAAGCGTAGCGCTGGTCGCCGTGGCACTTGGTGGCGTCGCGCACGTATCCATAGGGGAAGGGCTTGTTGTCTGGCCCCTCGCAGGCTTTGGTCCATTCGCTCTCGGTGCACATGCGTTTTCCGCGCTTCGCGCAGTGGAGCTGAGCTTGGTAGAAGTTTTGCATCACCATGGGTCGCACGCCCTTCCGGTTCGGAAATTCGTAGCGATCGATGCAATAGCGCATGGCCTTGTTTTGACCGACACATCGGGTGTTCCGTTCGACCTCTTCGCAAACCCAGAGCTTGTTTTGGGGGGCGTGCCATTTCGTTTTGCAGCGAACCTCCAGATCCGTGCAGTACTGCCCGTCGACCAACACCATGTCGTTGGGGCAAGCTGCGGGCTCAGCCGTGGTTTGCGCCGGGGGCGTCGTGGCCGGAGCCGCGCTGGGGCTGCCGGGTGCAAGGTCGATTTTCGCCGGGCGGCGGCGAGAGTCGAGACCTCGGGCCACGGCTACGCGCGCTGATGCGGAGCTGGTCGCCGTGTTGACGCTTGTCGTCGGAGCAGCGGTCTGGGCCTTCTTGGACGGCCGCTGCCCACCACTGCACGCCGCGATGGTCGCGACGACGACGGCACCGCGGACCACGGCGTGCTTCACCGGCGCGAGCGGTCTCACGTCGTCGAAGCTCCGAGTTTGGCATCGTTTGGTATCACATCGTGGGTCGTCTGCACGGCCGCAAGCACGTGGTCTTGCCAGGCGCCATCGATGAACAAGTAATCTCGCGCGTAACCTTCGACCTGGAAATTCAGGCGTCGCAGGAGCTTACCGCTGCGCTCGTTCGTCGGAATGTAGCTGGCCATGATGCGGTGGAGTTTCAGTTCATCGAAGACGTACTCGATGGCCGCGCTCAGGGCCTCGGTCATCAAACCCTGGCCTTGAACGTCTTCGTCGATGCTGTAGCCGAGAGCACATCCCATCAAGGCGCCGCGCACGATCTGAGTGAAGTTGACGCTGCCAATCATCGGTCCTTCGGGGTCTTCGGTGCGCGTCAGAATGAGCCTTATGGAACGACCTTCACGGTATTCCTTTTGATTTTCCTTCAGGCGGTGCTCCCAGAACGCGTTGGTGAACATACTTTTGGGAAAGGGGGGTTCCCAGCGCTTGAGGTGAGTGCGGTTGGTGACGAAGTAGTCCACCACCCGGCTGGCCATCTCGGGGCCAGGGGTGGATAGCCTAAGACGCGGAGTGGTCAGGGTGAGCGCAGAAGGTGTCACGTTTGTCCTGTAGCTCGAATGGCCCGTCGTGTCGTGTCCTTCGAAGGTTGTTGTGCGAGGCTCTGTGTCGGGATCCGAAGCCCGGCATGGCCACAGAGAGAACGCAGAGGTACGTGGTGCGTGATCACTTGCTGGTGTTGGGTTGGAACGAAAAGGCGGCGGCCGCGATCGAGAACTTCCGAAGTGATCCACGGCATCAATCGACGGACATTGTCATCGTTGCGCGAGAAGCCCATCGAAGATCCCGATGTTCGTTTCGTCCGGGGGTTCCCCGGAAGAACGAGCGTGTTGCAGAGAGCTTCGGCGGCGCACGCGGGGGCGGCCAACCTCTTTCCATGCTCCCCCGATGATCCACGATGCGACCATGAAAGCGTGCTGATCGTGACGAGCCTCAGGCGACTCAATCCCCAGCTGGCTTTTGAGTTGGCCGATGGTGATGATGTCTTTGTCGTGGCCAGTGAGCCACCGTCGTTCTGAGGCGAGTGAGAGGTGTCTTGTTGGCGGGGCCTAGGCTTCGCCATCGCTCGTTGAACCGGTGCTGGGCGTCGTCTCTTGCGATTCGGATGGGTCGAGTGAGGGAAGGATCGGCCCGCTGCCCACCGCTGGTTGGGCGCCGACTTGTTTCAACCATGGCTGAAAATCGTGCTGTGCTCGCTCGGCCATGAGGCTGTAGCGCTCGCGCTTGCGGACTTTGCGGCTCAAGCCCTCCAGCGGTGGGATGTGAGCCCAGGTGATGTTCGAGGGCTGGTAGCCGAGGCGCGCGTGGCTGCGACTCAGTTGAGTCAACAGTCCTCCGAAGGCCGTCGTTGCTGGTGGTGGTACCACGTCGCGCCCGGCGAGTTTTTTGGCGAGCATGAGCGCGCAAATGAGACCCCCTGCCGTGCTTTCGACGTACCCTTCGACGCCCGCCATTTGCCCGGCGACGTACACCCCAGGCAAGGAGGCGAGCTGCATGTGATGGTCGAGAAGCTCCGGAGCATTGATGAACGTGTTGCGATGCACCGCGCCCAAGCGGAGAAAATCGGCCTTCTCGAGACCGGGTATCATCCGGAACACCCGTTTTTGGTCGGGCCACTTCATCCGAGACTGAAAACCGACGAGGTTGTAGGCCGTTTGTGCGGCATCCTCCGCCCGCAGTTGAACGACGGCGTGGGGACGCCTGCCCGTACGTGGATCGGTCAATCCAACGGGTTTCATCGGCCCGTAGGCGAGAGTCTCGGGCCCGCGCTCCGCCATGACTTCGCAGGGTAGGCAGCCTTCGAAGTAACGCGCTTTCTCGAAGGCGCGCGGCTCGACCTTCTCGGCCTCGACCATGGCTTGAACGAAAGCCTGGTATTGGGTCTCGTCGAGCGGGCAGTTGAGGTAGTCGGCGGTGCCCTTGTCGTAACGCGACTGTCGCCAGACGACACCTTCATCGATGGACTCCGCCGAGATGATGGGTGCGATCGCGTCGTAATAGGCGAGATGCTCTGCGCCGACGACCTCGGCGAGGTGTGAGGC
>JAPYTK010000363.1 GCA_029941785.1 Polyangiaceae bacterium
CGCGAGGCGAAAGAGGTTCGAGGCGAGGCAGCTCGAAGCCACCAGCTGGTCGTCATTGACGGTCTCATGGGGCGCGAGCAATTGCCTGCGAAAATCCCGCGGCTGGATTGCGTGAAAGCGGTTTGCCGAAAACACGTAGGGTGTCGCGGCGTCGGGCGCGAGGACTCGTGCCCAAAGGTGTCGTTCGCTTTGAATCCCACCCCATGTCGGGTTTGACCGATGGCAGTTGGAGGCGGAAGCAGTGAGCCACCGACCGTGAACTTTTTCGATTTCTTCATCCCCCAAGATGAGAGCGACGGTTTGAGCGTGGGTCGCTACTTGCGTCGTGTTCGCGCTCAGCGCGAGCAGTACGGCGGCGATCAGGCTGGGTTTGAGACGCGGCTTGAGATCAGCGACGACCGAAATGAGAACCGATGCGAGGGCGACCACTGCGACTGCCGTGCGGGACCCCACATAAAACGATTGGCTGGTGGTTTCCGGGCAGGCGATGGCGGCGATGGCGATGATGAGTGTGACGAAGCCCAAGCCTCTCGGTAATCGGTGTCGACGGTAGAGCGCATAGCCTAAGCCGAAGAGCAAGAAGCCGATCAACGGGAGATAATAGACGAGCTCGGTGAAATTGGCGATCCCGTAGCTGCGCGTGAAAAGGTGTGCAGCGGCATCGCCGAGCGGGCGAAACGAAATCTGTTGCGGGCGTCGCATCAATTCGGTCCCGGCGACGGGACTGAAGGCGCCCTGGGCGAGATCAAACAACAAACAGCCAAACGGAGGTATGAAGCTGACGCCAAGGCCGACGAGTAGTTGGCGCTTCAAGACGCCGTGGCTGGCGATGAGCACGGTCACGATCAAGGCAGTGAGAGCGAAGGCCAGGGCGTGACTCAAGTAGGTCGCCAATAGCAGTATCGACAAGACGAGCACGCGGCGTGGTCGAACGCGCTGGCAGAGCCGGGCCGCCGCTGCAGCTGCAAAGAAGGTGAAGCCCAAGCCCAGTGTGTAGGGCGTCAAGCCAAGCTTGAGGGGCCAGGAGAGAGCGAGGGGGAGGGCGGTCAGCCCGGCCCAATGCCACTTGATGCCGAGCACCTTGGCGAAGTAAGCGACGCTGAGCGGTAGCATGAGGGCGGAGAGAACGCACATCAGGCGCAGCGTTTGGTCGGGTGAGAGCATGGGAGCGGTGAGTCGGCTCAAACCAATGTGCATGCTGTAACCAAACACGCCCGGCCCTCGCTGAAAGAAGGGCGAGGTCATGCCGTTGGCGATGTGGCGGTCGAGATCGAGCACGAAGGCCCGGTTGGGGAAATCTTGAAAGGGAACATGCTGGAGTGAGAGCAGCAGCAGTGCCACACCAACCAAACCGGCCCAGAACAGCCAGCAACATGTGCGATCCCAAATGGACTGGTGCTTTGCGCGGCCGTAGAGCCGATGGAGCGCAGCCGATTTTGCTTGGGGTTCTGTGGCGGACTTCATCTACGGGTTGGCAGGGCGACGAGTGTGGTTCCAGCGATGCCCCAAGTTTAACAATTGAAAGAACAACGGTCCAATTGAGGGTTCGGTGAAGAGCTTGCGTTCAATCACAAGTCGTCGGCGGTCGATAGGCTTTCTTGAGCAACTGCGGCGGTGAAGTCGGCGACGACCGGCGGCGCCTTACCTCCCCGCTGCTAAGTGTGAGTATAGTCCCGACGAAGGCCCTTTATGGCTCTTTCGAGAGTTAACATAATGTCTCTTATGCGCACTTGTTGGGGTAGGAGCAGGTAGACAGCTTACGCTAGGGGATCAAAGCCATGAACCGCTCAATCGCGGGCGTTCCGACTTCTTCATGCCAGGCCAAGTGAACATCTACGGTCGAGATCCCGCCACTCAGTGGGCGGAATACCACCCCCGATGGTGACTGCTGGCTAACGCATTCGGCCATCAGCGCCATGCCGAACCCCGCCGCCACCAGGGCTAGTTCCGTTTGCAGGGACCGCGCCTCTTGAACGAATATCGGGCGCACCTCGGCGGCTCGAAAGGTCTCCATCCACTGATCATGGATCTGGGGGTGAACCGAACGGGGAAAGAACAGCAGCGGTGCGTCATGTAAATCACGAAGTTTGACGCGTTTGCGTGTAGCCAAAGGGTGAGTTTCGGGGATCGCCAATTGATATTTTGAACAAGCAAAAGGACGATGGGCAATGGGCGAAGGTAGCGCCCCAAGCACGCGTAGGAAAGCCACATCCAGTCGACGCTCCCGCAATCGATCGAGCAATGCCGCGCCGGGCAGCTCTTCCAATTCGACCGCCACTTCCGGCGCCCCCTGCCGGTAACGGCGCACCAACTCCGGAACACCAAGCAACGTGGCAATGCCGATGAACCCAATCGCCAGCGAACCCGTCATGCCAGCTCCGAGCTGCTTTAACAAATGACTCGTTCGCTCGAGGTCCTGCAGCACCGCTTGTCCTCGCTCACGCAGTAGTTCGCCCGCAGGGGTAAGCCGTACGCTACGGGTGGTGCGCTTTAGCAAGACCACGCCGAGTTCATCTTCCAGACTACGCATGGCCACGGACAACGGCGGCTGCGTCATGTGCAAACGCGCGGCCGCCCGACCAAAATGAAGCTCGTCGGCCAGCACCAAAAAACAGCGAAGCCGCCTAAAATCGATTGTTTCGTGAAACGTATTAATGGGTTTAATTATAATATTAGACATATGAGTCTGGCGACCTATTTTTAATGGAGAAGCTCGCGTTGAGCTTGCCGTCATCCCGTTCGATGGCTGCACGCAGCAAGCTTCGCTAACTCACGAAAAAGGAAGAATTAAATGGCTCGTCAATCAAATGTGCGCAGTGCGGGGATCATCGTGTTGGGGGGGCTGCTGCTGAGTCTCGGAAGTGCCTGTGTCCACGACCTGGATCCGACGTCACTGGACGAGCATGACGCAAGCTCAGACGCTGCTCCCGAACCACCAGACAACGATCCTGTATCGAGTGCCGCCGACGGGCTCTTGGTAGCAACCGTTCGCGTGCATGCCCTCCGCTCCGAACTCAGTGATGCGCTCAATAGCAGCCTGAGCGATGATGAGATTCGCGATCGTTTCGCCGAAGTGAACCGAATTTGGGAACGGGCAAACATACGTTTCGACATTGAATCGATTCAACGTCCCCCGGCTCAACAGGAAGCCGCCTTTGAAGACTTGATAGCTAGCGGTGCCAAGAAGGCCGGCTCCCTACTCGGTCAACTCTATCCGCCGTCGAACTTGCTTAGCGACGGGTGGAACTTGGTTTTGCTCGAAGACTTTGGGGCGATGCCCCCGGGCGTTTACAGCTGCAACACCAAAGTCGTAATCGCCGCGCGCTATTTTGGACCCAACCATCATGAAGCGCCGGCAACCGTACTCGCCCACGAGTTCGGTCATTCATTGAGCCTGCCGCATCTCTGTGGCCAGGGAGAGAATCTGATGTGCGCGGACGGCATGCAGCCCGAGAAGCTATTTGATGAACAAGTCGATGCCGCACGGGAACAATTGAAACTTCAGCACCCAGCCCATTGTTCGCCGTAGCGAGTGCGGCTGCACATCATCGGAAAGTCTAAGTGAAGCGCCACCGGCGGGACACCGTCGACCCCACAAGGGCGTGATACATGAACGTTTCGGATCCGTCCGGTGAACAGGAGTACAGTCCCG
>JAPYTK010000364.1 GCA_029941785.1 Polyangiaceae bacterium
GGGGTGGTTCGGGGCGGCAGCTGACGCCAAGCTGTTGAGACTCTGCTCGGTGCCGGGGTTGATCTTCCCTTGGACGTAATCGGCCACCGCCTCGATGACGCACAGACCCGGAATGGTGATCGCCGCGTCGTTCAATTCCTTGCTCACGTTCACGCACGGCGGGCAACTGTCGCCGCCCGTGTAGGTCACGACGATGCAGCTGCAGCTCCCATTGTCGTAAAACTCGCCAAGCGAGATGTCCTCGAGCTTGTTGGGGAAGGTCATCCCTGGCGCCAGCCGGTAGCCCGGCGAGGTAAAATTAGCCAGCGTCTCACCCACGTCCTGCCCGTAGGGCCCCGATGGATAGGTCTTCGCGGTCCCGCCGCTCCCCCCGGTGCCGACGCTCGTGCCGCTAGCCCCACCTGTCCCGGTGACGCCGCTGCCGCTGGCCGCGTCGGTGACCGGCGCCGTTGCTGAAGAGTCGCCGTTGTCATCAGAGCAAGCCGCCACGCAAAGCGCCGCGACCACCCCAACGATGATCCCCATGTGTCGCATGAACATGGCGGCAAGCTATCAGCTCGCTCGTCGCTCTGCCAGTCGGGGTCGAGTGCTTCTTCCCGCCGATATGCAGCCCCAGAGCGGCGATGTCCGTCAGCGCGACTTCCGAGCTGCCCTTCCCCGCCGCCCGCGAGCACCACGCCTGCGTAGCTTCGGCGCCACAGCTCCGTGACATCGCCGCCCCACATGTGTGCAAAAAACGTACATCCTGCGCACAGACCGTCCAGCGGCTCGACGCGCTCGCTGCGTGCGTGAGGGCGAGTCACAGCGACAAGTCCCGTCATTCTAGCCACTTCTGCTCTCGCTGGCCGCTTCACGCCGAAGCGGAATCGAGACGCGGGAAAAGCGGCATCGAACTTGCTTTGCTTTCCGACACCCACGCAGCGCAGTGCTGCCAAGACCCCCTCTCGATGGAGATCATCCCCATGTTGTTTCGAACGATTCTCACTGCCGTCATCACGCTCGTGTTGGCCGGCTTGTCCCCCGCCATTGCCGAGGCCTGCTCCTGCATGCCTTCGGACGTTGTCACTTCCTACGAAAACGCCGAGATCGTCGTCGCCGCGACGATCAAGCGCAAGCTGAAGAAGGCGCCCGCCGGCAAGATCCGCTTCCGCGCGAAGAACCATCACGCCTTCAAAGATTGCGAAGGCGCCGGCAAAAGGATCATCGTCGAGACCGCGTCGAGCTCGGCCGCTTGCGGCATGAACCTGGTGAAAGGCGAGACGTACTTGCTCAACGGCCAGATCGTCGCCTCGAAGAAGGGCCGCCTCGTCATCTCGGTCAACCTCTGCGACTACAACCGCCCCGTGTCGCAGCTCACGAGCAAGGACATCGACTACCTGCTGAGCCAAGATCCGCAGGGCAGCTGCACCGCGTGCGAATACGACGGTCAAAATTACCAGGCTGGCGACTCCTTCCCCTCGACCGACATGTGCAACGCTTGCACCTGCCTCGAGAGCGGCGACGTCGCTTGCACCAAGGTCGCCTGCGCCGATCCCGATCCCAACCCCTGCGTGCCGGCCGGTTGTTCGGGTCAACTATGCGTTCACGAGAAGAGCAAAGACATCATCACGACCTGTGAGTGGCTGCCGGAGTACTCCTGCCTGCCCTACCAAAGCTGCGGCCCCTACGGAGCCAAGGGCAGCTGCACCTGGATGACGACGCCCGCCTCGAACGTGTGCCTCGACAACCTCAACTAGCTCTCAACTTGCGAGAGCGCCCGGGAGGGGAGTCGCTTCGGCGGCCCGCCTCTCAGGGATGCGTGGCTTGCGGATCGCCCCAGGGCGACTCTCTATAGACGCAACGGATTGAGAGACGGGCACAACTTCAAACGCGGGCCCCTCACAAAAATGAATCACTTGTTTAGGTGTCGGAGAGCAGCCCTCGACAAGCTTTTTGGTGGCGGCGACTGAGCGTGCCCGATCGACATCACACCAGCGATGTGCGGGCGACGAATCCCCTACTTTCCAGCGCGTATCCAGCCCAACACCATGATGACCGTTCCGGTGATCAAGCCCAGGATCACCAGACCGGCCAGTGTACCGAGCAGCGCGCCGAAGGTGCCATCAAGGACGTAGCCGATCGTCGCCAAGAGGGCCGTGCCCCCTAAAACAACCCCTCCTTGGATGAGATTGTCGCGCTTGCGAATGTTGGGGACCAACCCGACGGTGTCGGCGATCAAATGCATGTCTCTCACGGGAGAATGCTGCTGCTGCTGATGCTGCAGGTGTGGCTGATGCTGCTGTTGGTGTGGTTGGTGGACCGGGGCCCCGCCAGGTTGGTGCTCGGAGCCGGAGCCGTTGTCAGTCATGACGGCATTTATGCGCACCTACGCGTTGATCGACAGAGAAATCTGTTTCATAACGCACAATACCGATGTCCCTCGAGCACGATGATGTGGCGAATCACTCACCCTTCTTGTCGATGAACCAATACTTCTTACCGAACGTGATCCTGCCGTTAACGATCGTTCCGGTTCGCGCATACAGGCTCGTCTCGCCATCGCCGTCGAAGTCGCACTCGGCATAGGCCTCGAACCCGGTTGGCGCACCGGCCTTATCCTCCTTTGGCGCGTCCTTGTTGCCGCGCTCGGCGGACTTGTAAGGACCGCCCGCGATGTAGCCGTACTGGCAACGAAACGGGATTGTTAGGCCGAGCTTCAGACACTTCCAGCCCGTGTCTCTATCGCTGCCCCTGAGAAAATCCTTCTCGTGCGGCTCGTAGGTCTGCGCCTTGGGCACCTCAGCTGGCACCGGTTCGGCTGACCGGCAGAGCACATGCCGAGGATCAGTGGATTGCTCTCGTTCGTACGCAGCCGTAGCCCCTCGACTAATCGCCCCAACCATATCCTTGGCTAGTTTCTCGTCTGCCGGAGACATCGTGGGCTCGGCTGGGACGAACTTCCCCTTGGACACAGCCTTCCTGGCCGTAGCCGTAGCCGTTGCCGTTGCCGTTGCCGCTGGCTCAGGCGTCGATTCAGCCCCCTGCTTCTTGTCGCAAGCGCAGACCCCTATAGCCATCATGAAACCGGCGAGACAGCCTGCCCTGAATGCCATCGACCCCGTCCCGCGTCTTGAGGCGGAGGCCCGCGGACCCATGCCCTCGTAGCGGCTCCCGCTGAGGATCTCGCCTTGTATAGAATTTGTCCGTTCCTGGAAGCCCTCTAGCCTTCGATTGTTTGCCATACCTCAGTTTCATCCTTGGTCCGACGGTAGCAGAATCCATTGATCATGGTGCCGACAAGATCCAACGCGGACCCAACGGGCTGACTCTGCCGAACACAGCGAGTTTGAGTTATGCTCGGCACGATGTTGTTTGAGTTTGGCCAGAACTCGCCTCCGCGAAAAGTGCAAGATGCACCCAAGGAGCTACTTCGTTGGACAGGTTCGCGCGCCAACTGGCTGTTGGCCGCCCTATGTTCTGCGATCGCCTTCGCCTATCTAACGAGTTCGATAGTCAACGGCGTGTGGCCCCTTCCTTTGTTCTTGATCGGCCATCTCCTCGTCCGAGGGAACCATAGGTCGAAAACACGAACGCTGTTGGTCAATGGCATCGTATGTGTTGGTACCACCGAACAGGCGACCAAGCCGTTGAC
>JAPYTK010000365.1 GCA_029941785.1 Polyangiaceae bacterium
GTCTTTCTTCGCCCCGTCGGCGTCGTCGTTCGCGATGCTCACCCGATCGCTCGCGACCCATCCCCCAGACAAGGAGGCGAAGCGACCGGCCGCGCGATTAAATGCTTCGAGCGCGGCTTGTGGCGTCGACGGCTCAGCAGAGGAGAGTGCCTCATCGCCACTTGCGCCCCGCTCGTCGGCCTCATCCGCCGCGCTCGTCGGCGCGTTCGGCTCGGCCGCCCGGTGCTGCGCGCCACCGCAACCCGCCGCGACGAGGCTCAACATGGCCAAACTCAGAAGCACGAGACGGCGGATGAGCGCCCCCCGACGACCGGCTCGCTCTCGTTTGCTTGCGAACATCATGATTGGCGAATCCCCGCCGCTACGACCGCCATGGTTGCCATCTCCGACCGCCGCTCGAGCACCTCTCATGACTATATGAACGCTCCGAGTCGTCAATCGGCTCAAATTCAGTGCCCGAAGCACAAATTGGTCAGGTCTCACAGACATCGCGCACGGATACGACGGCCTATTGTAAGGTGCAATTCGTCCAACCAGCAGAAAGAGCATCATCATGCTGCGCACCAACCCCCAAGCTTTGAGCCCCCCCTCCGTGGCCGCCATCCTCACTCTGCTGCTGAGCGTCGCCGCGTTGACCGTGAGCGGATGCCGGCGCTCACCGGAGCGGCCGCCAATCGATCCCGCAGCCAGGCCTCTTCCGCCCCAGTACGGGCAACCGTATCCGACAGCGCCACAGCCGCGTTATCCGACACCGGGCACGACCGCCACCACCGGGCCGCTGGTGCCACCTCGGCAGCCGGTACCGCTTGCGCCTGCCCCGCCCGACCCCATCAACATGCTGAGCATCGGGTTCTTTCGACAACGCGCCCAAGCCGTATTGGCCGCGCTCGTCGCCTCGCTGCCCAGCCACCAGCGTTCCCTCGTGCAATCGGTGCCGCTCGTGATCGACGACGAGGTTGGCGAGGTCAACGCCTTTGCCGCCTGCATCGACGGAAAATCACTGATGGCCATCAGTGACGGCCTGTTGGAAATTCAAGCTCAAATGGCCCGTGCGCGGGCCACGGACGAGGTCTTCGGAACTCAAAAGTTTAACCAATACACGTCACTCCTCGCGAAGTATCAGCAGCCGAAGAAACCGATCGTGCGCCCGTCCGCCGGATTCTTTATCCCGTCACAGGACTTCAACCAACGAAAGATCCAACGACAACACCAGCTGTTCGATGAACAGCTCGCCTTCGTGCTCGGACACGAACTGGCCCACCACTACCTGGGTCACACCGGCTGCGTGGGCCGCACAGGGCGAGTGATGCCTCAAGACCTCGGCCGCGTGCTGTCAAACGCCGTGCCGGTTTTCAACCAGCCGCTCGAGCTCGCCTCGGATGCGGCCGGGACCCGCAACGTCCTCACCACGGGCGCCAATCGTCCGGGCTACAAATGGACAGAAGGCGGCGCGATGCTCATCCTCAACTTTTTTCTCGCGCTGCGAAAGCAATCGCCGGCCGAAGCGATCCTCTTCGGCTTCCAGAGCACTCACCCGCACCCGTTGATACGCTCACCGGTCGTGCAGCACACAGCCGCCGCCTGGCGCGCAAGTGGTGGTACCCCGCTGCGGTTTCCCTTTCCCATCCCAGGGATCACGGGCTGAGCCAACGCTCAGAAAAGCTGACTCAAGCGGCGGAACACCCCGCCGGAGCTGTACATCGCCCGCAAAGCCCTCTTGAAGAAGCCGTAGCTCTTCTCGGTGTAGGGAAAGCCGATGGGGTTCTTTCGGGGCAACTTCACCCGGTCCAAACAGATGTGCTGCGTATGGCACATCGCCCTGAGGCCCTCTTCGCCCATCACGCGGCCAAAGCCGCTGTCCTTCATGCCGCCGAAAGGAGCCTCGGTAATACCACCGTTGATCAGCACCTCGTTGACGAGCACACTCCCAGCCTGAACGGCCTCCGCCAAACGGCGCCCGCGGCTCGGGCTCTCGGTGAACACGTAGGCGTTGAGACCCAGATGGGACTCGTTCGCGAGACGAAGAGCCTCGTCTTCACTCTCGACACGCATGAAGGGCACGATGGGGCCGAAAATCTCGCCGGTCATCACCGTATGATCATGGTCGCAACCAGCCAAAACCGTGGGCTCGAAGGCCATCTTGGGCCCCTTGACCCGCGCGCCGCCACACCGAACCTCTCCGCCCTTCTCGACAGTGTCTGCGATGTGTTTCTCCGCAACCTCAATCTGTTTTTCGAAGGTGATCCCCCCGATGTCGCAAAACTCCGTCGCCGGATCGCCTTGACGAAGCTCGCCCGTGAGTTCGACCACCCGGTCGAGTAGCGCATCGTGAATGCTGCGGTGCGCGTACACACGCTCGACCGAAATGCACACCTGCCCGCTGTTGCAAAAGCCGCCGTTCACGATGGCCCGCGCGGTCCGCTCGACGTCACAATCGGAGCACGCGATGAGCGGAGCCTTGCCTCCGAGTTCCATGACGCACGGAATGAGACGCTCACCACACGCCGAAGCCACTCGCTTGCCCGTTCCCACGCTGCCCGTGAAGGCGAGGTAGTCGATGCCGCTATCGATCAGAGCCGCCCCTGTAGGACCGTAGCCCGTCACCACCCCAAACAAATCGGGCGGCATGCCACATTGATCCCAAATCTCTTTGGCCTTCATCATGATCAGAGGCGTCACCTCGCTCGGCTTGATCACGACGGCGTTGCCGGCCACGACCGCAGCGATGGCATCACGAAGTGGCAACTGAAACGGGAAGTTCCATGGGCCGATCACCCCGACCACACCACGCGGCATGTATCGAACGATGCTCTTGCGATGCTTGAAGAGGTGCAAAGGACGGGCACGGGGTGCCAGGATCTTGGGCGCCGCCTTGGAAAAATACGTAATGAGATCCGCCACCACCATCACCTCATGAAGCAAGGCCTCGTGGCGGGGCTTTCCCGCTTCGCGGGCCAACAGGTCGGCGATCTCATCGGCGCGGTCCACCATGGCGTCACGGAAGACGCGTAAACGGGCCCCCCGCGCCTCGAAGCTCAATGCGGCCCAAGAACGCTGAGCCGTGCGCGCCCTGTCCACGATGGCCTGAACCTCCGCCGCGTCGAGTACCGGCACCTCGCCAAGTAACTCGCCTGTAAACGGCGAAAAACTCTCGATGCTCTCTCGTGTTACCGCCTCAGTCGCGGCTTTTGCACCCGACCCATTCGACCCGTTCGCTGTTTGCGTCGCCGTCATGCTCGTCTCCCTCGCAGCTCACCCCCTGCTGCGCCGCGCCAACCATAACAGGCGGACCGTCAATCGCAACCGATACTAGAAACTGGCCCGACGAGTTGTGGACGGCGAATTGCGCCGAGACAAATCGGAGGCTGCCCGGCGTCACCGTGGTCGTGCTAAGGAGCGTCATGTTGCCGGACCAGCTACGTGACTATTTGACCTTCGACGATGTCATGCTCTTGCCGGCCTACAGCGAAGTGCTGCCAGGCCAGGTGGATGTGAGCACACGCCTCACCCGCAGCATCGAACTACGCATCCCTATCTTGAGTGCCGCGATGGACTCGGTAACGGAAGCCGCATCGGCGATCGCGATGGCTCGTGAAGGTGGGATGGGGATCATTCACAAGAAC
>JAPYTK010000366.1 GCA_029941785.1 Polyangiaceae bacterium
GTCCCCTATTTCCTGGGCGAGCTGCGTCATTGCTTCTCGACGCAGGCGGTACACGGAGCTTCTGCTGATCCCGAGCTCGACCGCAACATCTTCACAGCTCGCGTTCTCGAGAAAATGTCGTCTGACGATTCGCGCGTGTCGACGGGACAAATTGTTTACGGCATGACGTACCTGCGCATGCTTTTGTTTGACGATGAGGGCATGCTCTGGCGTCGATCGTGGCGTGGCGTATTCGGCGGGTTCTTCTTCGAATTGGTCACGTGCGACGGCGGGGCTTTGAGACGCCAAGAGTCGCTTGCGGCGGTGACGTTTTCGGAACTCGCTGAGCGCGGCCCATCGAAAGCGTTGAGCGGCATAGGATTCGAATCGGTAATGCGGATCGTATCGTTCGACGATGGGCAGGATCTCCGCGACGAGCAAGGAGCGAAGCTCGTCCTCGTTGAGCTCGGCTCTCATCCGCCTCGTCATCTCCTTGGCGACTTGCTCGGCGACCTGTAGCGCTCGCTGGATGAGTCGGCACGTGTGCGTGGGAAAGGTAGGGAATCGATCGGGTGTCTTTTTCATGGCTTCGATAAGTACATCGTTCACAGGCTCCGCCTTGTTGCGTCGTTTGGCCGTTTTTCTGCTGTCGAAACTGTGCTCGAAACAGACACTTGGCCCAACGTGCTGAAATGTGGGAGCTGTCGGAGGTGCTGCGTCTCTTCGTGACTGGTTGGATCGTGCTCGCTTTGCTCGCGTTTCCGGAGACGGCAGCGGCGTGGATCGAGAACAGAGCCGAGGCGAGCGACACCCGGTTGACCATCGAAAAATCGGGCAAGGCGGTGGTACAGTATCGGGTTCGTCTGCATACGAACGGCAACGAGCGATTCAAGCAGTATCGGATCCGCGGAGTCGATCCGGCGGCGCGGCCTTTGCCCCATAGTTACGTCGTGCCTGCAAGCGACGCCCTGTCGGGCTCGCTCGATGCTGCTGTGCCGCTACGTCTGTCGATACGGCAGCCGCGCAAAGGACGCGAGGAACAGGGCGCCGAGCTGCAAATCGACGTCGACGATGAGCGCGGTCTGAGGCGAGGACGATACGTTTTGGTCTTGCGGTACGAGACCGACTTGCGTCAGCGCGGTTTGATTCAGCGCGACGGGTCCCTGCTGCGTATTCGGTATCCCGGGCTTCGCTTCGAAGACGGTTTGCCCAACGCGCGTGCTACCTTCGTGTTGCCCGCGGCGCCCACCGCCCCACGGGCCATCGAGAACCTGGAGCATATTGGTCGCGGTGACGATGTGACGGTTCCCTCGGTGTACCTTTCGGAAGTTCGGCGGGGTGCTGAACGAGACGAGGTCGAAATCTTACGCAGCTATGCGCCGGCTGGTGAGTCCGTTCCCTGGATCGTGCGCGTCGATCAACGCTCGCTCGATCCTCTGCCCCGGCTGGTTCCGATCCTACCGGAGCGCCACGATGGCCGAGTGATCTCCTTGGTCCGGAAACCCCACGCACGCGTATGGATCTTCGCAATCGGGGGCCTCTTGTTCATCGTGTATGCACTGCTCGTCGTGCTGAAGGCGCGGTCGGTTGCTCGTGTGGCCCGCAAGAGCGGCGCGTATGTACGGCCAGTGATCCCGATGCCCTTGGCTCTCCGGGCGGTGCTCTCCGCGGCTGCGGTTGTCGTCGGGATCATGCTTCAACTCGTGGTGGACTGGCCTGTATGGGGAGCTGTTGCTGTCGTCGCCGGGAGCGTCTTGGCCGCACATGGCCGTGCTCGCGTGGAGCGAGAGGGTGCGCTCCGTGGACCTGGCCGTTGGCTCAGTGTGAGCGAGCGCGAGGCGCTGGTGGATCCTCCACGGCCGTGCACGTCGTGGCTCGATTGGTCAACGCGCGCTGGGAAGATCTGCTGTTTACTGAGTTTAACGCTCCTCGGGATCTTCGTAGCATTGATCACCCCCGAAGCGCCTTGGCACGCAACGTTGCTCGGATTTGATGCGGTGGCTCTTCTTGCTCTGTTTGGAACCGCAATGGAGAGCACCATGCCTCCGGATCGCTCCGTCGAGCCTGCCGGCTTCTTGCGATCCTTGTCCAAGAGATTGCGGGCCATGCCCATTGCGGACACCATTCGACTCGTGCCGAGGATCCGAATCCCTCACGGCGCGATTGACCCCGACGAACTTCGCTTGCTCGTCGTGCCTCGGGTTCCCTTGCGTGGCTTCAATGGTATCGAGGTCGGCATCTGTTATGTCCTCGGAACCGGGGCACGGGTTGCCATGCCGGAGGTCCTCTTGCGGGTTGTCGGCGATTCGCCGTGTGACCACGCAGTCGCTTCCATCTCTCGCGTTGGTCGGATCACGCCGGGCCGCCGGGTTGGTGAGCGAGTGATCGCGGTGGCTCCCCGCCTACCGACGGTTCGGATGACCGCGGAAATCGTGTCGGCGATAGCGGCGCGTGTCATCGATCGCGAGGCCGTGCAACAGGCCCCGCCCCGGGCGGCCACGGCCGTTCCCGTGACCAATGAGCCACCGAAGCCAGACCGCGCCTCCGACGAGAGCGGGAGCAATTCGGACGAAGCAGCAGCCTAGCCGATGGTTGGTCGGCTCGCGAGGAGCGAGTATGTTGCACTCCATGGTCGAGACGCTAGTGGTCCTGAGTTACCACGGTACAGTGGCAGATGAAGAAGAGCTGCCGGGCTTCCTGAAGAACATCGGGCGAGGTCGTCCCGCGTCTGCTTCAACGATTGCGGAGGTGGGCCGGCGCCTGAAACTCATCGGCGGTTCACCCTTGCGTCGGACGGCCGAAGCCCAAGCGACGGCCCTCGAAGAGCGGCTCGGTATACCCGTTCGCGCCGCAGCGCGCCTGTGGCACCCCTATCCCAGCGAAGTGCTTGCGCCGTGGATCGAGCAGGGCATCAAACGGGTCGTGTCCCTCCCTCTCGCGCCTCAGTCCGTGCACATTTATCATCCGGATGTCGAGGCCGCGCTTGCAGGCCACTCGGTCGAGCTCGTCTGCGCGCCGGCCTGGGGCAACACAGAGCTTCTCCTCGTTGCATTCTTGAGGGCTATTGCAGAGGCGGGGCGCCGGTTCCCAGCGGTGGATCCCAAGAGGCTCGCGATTATTCTCAGCGCGCACAGTCTACCGACACGGATCATCGCCGATGGCGATCCCTACGAGCGAGATTTTCGAGCGCTCGCGACGGCCGTAACCGATCGTCTTGGAGACATCGGTCTCGCAGACGCGACGGTATGTGTCGCGTTTCAGAGCGAAGGGAAGGGCGGCGGCGAGTGGCTCGGGCCCCGACTCGAGGACGAGATGGCTCGGCTGGCGGCGGGCGGGGCGAGGGACCTGTTGATCGCGCCTATCGGTTTTGTGGCCGATCACATCGAAACGCTCTACGACATCGACATCGAAGCGGCCGCCCATGCGGGCCGGTTGGGCTACCGGGCGTTTCAGCGAATGGCAGGGATGGACCTGCGCGAGGACTTCATCGATGCCCTCGAGGCGGTGGCACGCTCCCTACTGTGAGTTGCGGTTCTTGGTAGCAGCACCACTGGAGATTGTGCGCTAGGTTGGCCCTATGCTGCGTCTCGCGACCCTGTTCGGAGCTCTGACTCTGCTGCTGACCCTCAGTGATTTGGCT
>JAPYTK010000367.1 GCA_029941785.1 Polyangiaceae bacterium
GGGCTGGATGCGACAGTTGGGCAAGTTGCTTTGGACAAAGCGCTCCCGCACGCTCCCTAGTGATGACGTGAGTATGGCCCCCCCCCCTGCCACATCGCCGCGGCTTGGCTGGATCGCGCTCGTCGCTCTGCTGGGCTCGCTTCTGGTCGGGTGCGGTCCTAGCGAGCAGAGCCCGCCGGATGGACCAAGCGGCAGCGGAGGCTCACCCGGGTCATCGAGCGGCGGCGATGGCCCCGGCGGCATGGGCTTACCGGGTGGCGAGGGTGGCGAGGGTGGCGACTGTGCAAACACCCCGACTGCGCCCGCCTGGGAGTGGGCGATCGCACCTATCGGCGACAAGTCAACATACGTTGGCGATCTTGTTGTGGCCGGCGATTCGATTTTCGTAACGGGGAGTTTTCGAAGCGACTCGATCGACTTCGGCCCGCACCAACTCGTCAGGACTGGCAATTCAAGTTGGTTCATCGCAAAATACGACAGCTCGGGAACGGCTGTGTGGGCAAGGACCGCGACCAGTGACATTCACGCTGAAGGCACTGGACTCGCTGTCGCGCAGGACGGCCGAATTCTTGTCACAGGGGGCTTCAAAGAGCGCCTCTCCATCGATGGGGAACTTCTGGTCAGCAACGGAGAAACTGACGCGTTTGTGCTGGTGTTGGATGCCTCGGGAAACTTGATCGATGCGACGACGTATGGCGGTGCCAATCACAACGAACATGGCTCCAGCATCGCCGTGAGTGCAGACGCTATTTACGTGAGTGGGAACTTCTGGAGCGACTCGGTGGATTTCGACGGCATGGTCTTGTTAAACCAAGGCTACAGCGACACGTTCCTTGCCCGTCTGGATAACAACCTCGACACCGTATGGGTAAAGACAGCAGGCGGAAATCACGCCGACGAACTGCAACAAGTGGTAGTGGGCGCAGGCGCCAAGCCTGTTGTTTGCGGCACCTTCAACAGCGCTCCACTCAGACTCGGGCCGCACGAGTTGCCCTCCGCGGGGTCGGCCGATCTGTTCTGGGCTCAGTACGATGCGTCGGGCGTCGTTGAATGGGTGCAGACAGCCGGCGGAGCGAGCGTCGAATACTTCATCAGCTGCGGACTGGATTCGCGTGGTGATGTCTACCTGGCTGGGACGTTTGGCAGCAATGAAATTGGGTTTGGCGATACGTCGCTGAGCTTGACCAAGCCCGGTCCTTTTTCCAACGATTTGTTCGTCGCAAAATATGGCGCGTCGGGAATACCGCAATGGGCGTTCACCGGTCAGCAGGCAACGAGCGAAGCGACAGGCAGGGCCGTTACCATAGACTCCTCAGACCGAATCTATGTCGTAGGCAATTTTTACGACACCATTACCTTCGGGGACCATTCGCTTTCAAGCGGTGGCGATCACGACCTGTATGTGATCGAGGTCGATGCAGAAGGCAGCGTGCAGTGGGCCATTGGAGCTGGTGGAGAGGAAGACGACGGGTTGCACGAGGTCGCGACAGATGCGACCGGTGGCGTTTACGTAGCTGGCCATTTTCGCGGACCACAGTTGCAACTCGGGGACACCACGCTGGTAAACGGCGCACAGGCACCCACCATGTTCCTGGCCAAGCTGCGCCGACCATGCAGTGACTAGAAGCGGATAGGCACGAAGCCCGGGCTGGTGTTGAGCTGCGAAGCGGTCCACCAGCTGCCTACCTGCTCCCACCCCAACCATTGCGCATAAGAGACATGATGTTAACTCTCGATGAAAGCCAAAAAGGTCCTTCATGGGGACTATACTCACGGCCCGTGGTATCGTCATCTCGATGAAATGGGGCGCACTCGTAGCGGTGGCACTGGCCAGCTTGTTCACCTGTCGACCGGCGTCGGCCGTCGAAATCCCTACGATCTACGACAACCACCATCCCTATCCGATTGGGAGTCGCGCGGCCGGCATGGGTGGGGCGTACACCGCCCTCGGCTGTGACGAAGCTGCGCTTCACTACAACGTGGCCGCGCTCGCCTGCTCGGGAGCGTCGCGGCTCGAGCTGTCGGCGAACATCTACCTGCTGCAGCATCTGTCCATTCCAGCCATTTACGGTCCGAAGCAGGCCATGGAGGCGAGCACCTACCACGGCATTCCTTCCATCGTCGGTGGCGTCCGTGTGTTGAAGAATGGCGACGACGAAGGCGTGGGACGCCTCGTTTTTGGTCTCAGCGTGGAGGTGCCGCGCTCGCTCGCGCTCAAGGCGGGACCGAAAAACACGAGCAAACGCAATTACCTCACCTTCTCTGTGCGCGATGATCTGACGACGGGGGATGTGGGGCTGGGTTGGCAAGTGGGACGAAATGTGGCGGTCGGGCTCGGCGTCGGTGCAGCCCTGCGAACGTTCGAGGGACACTTCTCGACCTTGTTCGCCGGCGACCGGGGCTATTCCTGTGGCGCGACGGACTGCTTGGACTTCGTCGTCGTCGCGAACACCGTCGAGCACCTGGCGCTGGGGGCACGGGCCAAAGTCGGCGTGCGTGTGACCCCTACGCCGAGCTGGGCCTTTGGACTCGCCGTCACCAGCCCATCGATCAACGTATTCGGCGCCGCGGAGATCATTCGCACCTCGGGTCTTTCGCTCGGTACCGCTGGATTGAGCATGCCAACTCCGTTGCGATTGGAGGGCTCAAGCGAGCTGTCGCTGCCGCTCCGGCTCGCGCTGGGCGCCGCATTCATCAGCAAGCGCATCAGTTTGTCGCTCGATCTGTCGCTCAATTTTCCCACGGACATCGCCGTAGCGGACGAGCTGACCTCTTCGCCGATCGAGGGCCTCGGACCGCCCACCCAGGAAGAGATCGATCGCGAGCGGCAGATCCTGCGGCGGATCTTCCAACCCAATCTCAACATCGGGGCCGAGGTCGGCGTTGCCAAGAACGTGGTGATCGACTTCGGGTGGTACACGGACGTCTCCAGCGTGTCGTACGACGACGTAGAGGACAAGGCGCAGGATCGCGTGCACATGTACGGCGTGAGTGCGGCTTTGGGCTTCCTCGGGCGCCAAGCTCGCGGTTGGTTCGGGCTGAGTTTTTCGCACGGGCGTGCCGCTGCCCGTGTCGTGCGCGGCGACTTCGGTCTCGATGAACTGCTGGCGAACGGAGGCGACTTCGAGTTCGGCGCTCGATCCACGATCATGAAGTGGAACCTCTCCGGCTTCATTGGCTCCAACTACTCGTTTACGCCTGATTCGGAGTGAAGATCACATCAGGCTGGCCCCAAGACGTTGCCCCGGAACGAATGAGCGAGCGAGGGCTCTGTCGACGCGCCTCCGCCCGCCAAGGCGCCAGAGCTGCGGTGTCATCCCAGAGGTCGAGTTCGTCAAGCAGGAGATACGACAGTTGAACATTACCGTGACCGCACCCGAGTGGGGCTTCATTACTGCCGATGTCAACGCTGCCGTCAGGGGCGTCATCACTGCCGATGCCCATGCTGCCTTCAAAGGAAAGCTCCGTGGTGCTGTCCCCGGTTTGAAACACGACGCGGTACAGTGCTGCGCGCTTAGCACCGTCTCCGCTTCGTCGCTCAAACATCTCGTTGTGAACGCGGCCCATCCCGCGCTCTCGGAAACCGAGTGCAATGACGCGTTCGCTGCACTCTCA
>JAPYTK010000368.1 GCA_029941785.1 Polyangiaceae bacterium
TATAGTCCCGATGAAGGCCCTTTATGGGACGAACCGAGAGTTAAGATCATGTCTCGCATGCGCAATGGTTGGGGTGGGAGCCGCAATCGTTGGGGTGGGAGCAGGTAGAGCCGCTTCGTCTACTCTTCTTTCCTAGATTGCAACCGTTCGTCACCGACGCCCTGGTGCACATTTCTTGCGCACCTCCCCACAAGCAACCCATGAGCGTGCGCAATTTTTGTACGGCCGCCGGCTGGTCATCATCTCGGCTCGGCGAGTTCGATGCGTAAGGGGTGAGACGGCCTTTCCGCGCATTGAAGGCAATTACGGACACATAGGCTCCCGTGGACGCCCCAATCGCTACAGCTTCCAACCTGAAGCGGGACCATGTCACTCGTGGCACGAGAGTTGCTCGATGAGGAGACATGACCACAACATTCATGGGCGCTCGGACACGGTGGCTTTGGGGTACGGTGGTTTCGATGGCTGTAGGGCTCGCGGCATGTTCCGGCGACGATCCCTCCGACAAGCCTGGGTCGAGTTCTGGAGCTTCAAGCGGCACCGAGTGGGCCGAGCCGGCGATGAGACGCCTCACCGCGTCCCAATATATCAACGGCGTCGCTGACGTGTTTGGTAAGGACGTGGCTCTGTCGGGAAGCCTCGAGGCCGATGAGAGCAACGAGCTGTTCCTGACGATGGGCGCAGCCAAGGTAGGAACATCCGAGCGCGGAGTCGAACAATACCACGAGGCAGCGATTGAACTCGCGACCCAGATCGTCGCTCAGGCCGAAGCCCATCCACCACTCGCAGATTGTGCCCCCTTCGTGCCGGGCGATCCCTGCGTCGCCGAGGCCATCGAATACTACGGACGGCGCTTATGGCGACGCCCGCTCACGGCAGAAGAAATCAATCGGGCAGTCGCCGTTCAAGAGGCTGCACCCGACGTTGCCGAAGAAGACCACGCGGTGGGCATGAGCTACGCGCTCGCCTCCTTGCTCGCTTCCCCACACTACATCTACCTGATTGAAGTCGGAGAGCCTGCACCAGGCTCATCCTTGTGGAGATACACCGCCTACGAGATGGCGAGCCGCTTGTCCTATTTTCTATGGAACTCTGTGCCCGATGAGCAGCTGTTAAGCGCAGCGGAACGAGGGGAGTTGAACTCACCCGACGGAATTCGCACTCAGGCCGAACGCATGCTCGAATTGGGCCGGGCCGAAGACTTGGCCACCCGCTTCTTCGGCGAAAGCTGGGGCGTGGCATCCTTGAACGTGACGGACAAGAACATCGCCGTCTTTCCCGAGTGGACGCAAGAGCGTGTCGACGCCTACAAGCAGGAATTCGCACTGTTCTTGCGTGACTTGACCCACAACCGCAACGGAGATCTGCGCGAACTGCTGACGGCCGAGAAGAGCTTCGTCAACGGTACCTTGGCCGAAGTTTACGGCCTCGACGTCAGCGGCGAAGACTACCGGGAAGTCGACCTGCCCGGTGTCCGGTCGGGGCTCTTGACTTCACCCGCGGTTGTCGCCGCGGTTTCACCGTCTGATCGAACCTCGCCCACCCTACGGGGCGTCTTCGTGCTCGAACGACTCTTGTGTACCGAGGTTTCACCCCCACCCCCCGACGTCGACGACACACTCGACCCGCCCAGTGTTGACGAAGGAATGACACTCAAGGAAAAGCTGGCGGCTCATCGTACCAATCCTGTCTGCGCCTCTTGCCATGACGCGATGGACGGCTTGGGCTTTCCGCTCGAACACTTTGATGCCGTAGGCCGCTATCGCACCACCGAGGTGGATCTGCCCATCGACGCGACCGGTGAACTCAAAGGCGAGTCCATCGACGGCTCCGACGAGCTCGCCGCAGCCATTCTCAACGAACCCGAGTTCACTTCATGTATCGCCGAACGCCTGTTTGCCTATTCGACCGGACACGAGGCTATCAAAGATGAACGCGTCCAACTTGAGTCCATGACGCAGTCCCTACGGGGTCACCATCGGTTTCGGGCGCTGGTGCTCGAGATCGTGACCAGCGACGCCTTTCGCTACCTCGCCTCGCCCAAATAGGAAGCAACCATGACGAGAAAGAAATCACGATCCCGCCACGCCTTGAGTCGACGCACGGTGCTTCGAGGTCTCCTCGGAGGCTCTGTCCTTTCCCTCCACCTTCCGCTGCTCGACGCCATGCTCGATGACAACGGTGTACGCCTTGCCAACGGTGCAGCAATCCCCAAGCGCTTTGGTGTGTTCTATTGGGGTGGAGGCATTGTTCATGACACTTGGGTGCCAGCTCAGACCGGCGCCAACTTCGACCTGCCCGATTCACTTCAGCCATTTGATGATCCGGACACGCAGACGGAATTGCGAGACTACCTCAGTTTGGTCACAGGAACCTCGCATGCCTCAACCTCTCCTGGCCACATTCCGGCTCGTGGAATCGCGCTATCCTCCTCGCACGATTTGAAGAAGTGCACCGGAGACGATTGCGTAGGCGTCTACCGTGGGCATGATCACCCTGAGCCATCGGTCGACGCGCTAGTCGCTGCGGCCTGGGCAGGACAGACCCCGTACAAGTCGCTCGAAGTGTCGATTTGCCAAGAAGGCCCATACAAGAACAACAGCTCTTGGGTTGCTGGGGGCACGACCTACAACCGTCACGAGCCTTCGCCGGTCGAACTCTACAAGCGCATCTTCGGCGGGCTCGAACGGGATCCCGCCGATCCCAAAGTCGTGACAGCGCGCGCTTTCGAACAGAGCATGCTCGACGCGGTGTTGGCCGACGCCAATTCTCTCACCAAACGGTTGGGTCATTCGGATCGCCTTCGGATGGAGCAACACTTGGACGGGCTGCGCGCGATCGAGGCGAAGCTCACCAACCCCGGCGCTGGCGGGTGCGTGATCCCAACGGAGCCGACGACCTCCGATTACGTCGGTGGCAATGACATCGTGGTCAAGGAACTCAAGAGTCAACTGATGTCACAATTGCTCGCCGTCGCACTCGCGTGCGACCTAACCCGCGTATTTTCCTACGAATGGTCCGCCACCCAATCCTTGGCAATCTACAGCGAAATTGGCGTCAACCAAGAGCACCATGAGCTCAATCACCAAGCGGCGAAGGGCGACGCGCAGAAGATCGCTGAATTGAAGAAGGTGACACGGTTCATCATGAAGAACCTCGCCTACCTTGCACAACAGTTGAAGGCTCAGCCCTTGGGTGGCGCGGGAACTTTGCTCGACCACACCCTCATTCTCGGCACCTCGGAACACGCGAAAGCGGGAGATCACACCTACAAGGACCACCCCTTCGTCCTCGTCGGCGCCGCGGGGGGAACGATCAAGGGCGGCTGGCACCACCGGGAGACAGGTAGCGGCAATCGAGCGCCGGACGTGCTGCTGACCGCGGTTCGTGCCGTGGAGCCCAGCATCACCGCACTCGGGCAAGAAAACAGTGGCGGAGGCAAGAACCGTCGTACGAGCAACACCATCAGCGCGGTCGAAGCCTGACGAGGGGATGCCCGTCGAGTACGCCGAGCCCAAAGTGGTCGCGCATGTTTTCTCGTCAGAGTATAATTCCGATGAAGGCCCTTTATGGCTTTCTTCGAGAGTTAACATAATGTCTCTTATGCG
>JAPYTK010000369.1 GCA_029941785.1 Polyangiaceae bacterium
ACTTCACGATGACCTTTCGACCGTCGGAGGCGATGCGAAGCTCGCTCAGCGGGCGGGTCACTTTGGGCAGCATGCTCCGAATTCTGTCGATGGCACGGGTCACGTCCCGCAAACGCACTTTATTGTGCAAGAGATCTCGTGCTGCACGTAGAGCGATGATGTCGCTGAAGGTATAGGCTCGGCGGCCGCGGCGGCGACCGCTCGGCGAGACGATGCCCACCCGATCGAGCGAACGAAGTCGGCCGCGACTAAGCCCCAACAGCCGTCCGACTTCGGTCTGCGTGTAAAGATCGCTGATCGGCTCTTTGCCGCTCGGCTCGGGCACGGGCAACACCGGCTGATGACCGGGCTCGGGCGAGGCGGGCGCTTTTTCGACACGACCACCACCGGGACCGAAAGCCACGTGAATGACTTTCGAGTTCTTGTCGGTCTTTTCGCTGTGCTTCTTGTTGCCCATGATCGCCGCGCGGGTTCAGTTTCTTACTGTCCCCTCACGTCGGCGTGCGTGTCAAGAGCCGGATCACACTTCGCGTACACGCGTGCGCTCGCATCGATATTGAAAACCATGATCTGGTCTCCGGACACCTGCTCGACGTGCCCCTCCATCTCGGCCTGCATCGGCCCCGTCCCCGCTCCTGCGCGCGACGTGAGTTCGCGATGAGCCACGCGGATCAACTGCAGACGTGCGTGCGGATCAGACAACACGATCGCCACCCATTGCTCAGGAGTGACCGGCGCGCGATGCCCCGTCGAGAGCACCGGTAATTCGTGGGGCAGAAGGCAGCGGATGTTCGTCGACCCAAAGTAGGCCAAACCATCCGGGTCGTTCATCACACAGCCCTCGCTCACAATATCGGCCGTGCCCAGGGCCGACGCCAGCCACCCGAGCTGCACACGGATCCCCTGTCGAGACCGCCGGCGCACCATGCGTCCCCGCTTCGCCTTGGCCAATCCGGGCCGTTCGTTCGAACCTGTCACAGGGTCGATCGTTTCATCTGCCGTCCAGAAGGTCCAGATCCTGTCAGAACACGGCAAATAGTTGATCAAGGGGGCTGCCTATGCCTCGCCCCCCACCCGCGGCCTCTCAGGACTCGCGAAATCGAGCTTGCAGCTTCAGGTCCGCGGCCGTCACGGGCTTCACGTAGGTGATCGGATACCGCTGCGGGTCGAAACTCAGCTGACCGCGCCGAATGTACATTTCTCGAATCGCCACCGTTTCCATCCCGCAGTGATGCTTATTGGCGTTCTCTACGCCATCGGCCGCGTTAAGGTACAAGCCGAGGACATCATCGACGTGCATGGCCGTCGTTCGCTGCGTCAAACGCAACCACATCTCGTAGTCGGCCGCGACACGATAGCGAGCGTCGAAGTAGCCGGCCTCCTCGTGCAGTTCACGGCGCCACATAGGCTGCGGGCCGATGATGCAGCAATGGACGAGGCGATCGCGGTCGAAAGCTGGCCACGCCAGGCGACCGAGGATCGGCGCACTCCCAAAATGGGCATTGTGCTCCTTCGTCACGAAACAGTCCGCATAGGCGAGGCCGACTTTGGGGTTGGCGTCGAGACAATCTGCGAGCACCTCGAGCGCGTCTGGACGATGACGATCGTCCGTGTTTGCATTGCAGAGATACGCTCCGCGGGCGACCCGCGCGGCGCGGTTCCAAGCCATGTACACGCCCTCCCGTTTTGGACTGCGCTGATAGGCGATGTTCGGGTACTTCGCCATATAGGACTTGACGACGGCCGCCTCGTTCTCCGGTGAAGCGCTATCGACGACGACGATCTCGAGCTGGCCCTTCTGAAACAGAGTTTGTTCCACCAAGTCTTGCATGCACGCCGCCATATAACGTTCGGAAGCGTAGGCGGATACGAGCGCCGACACGCGAAGCTGCTCCCGCGGCGAAATCGGGTCGCTGTAGCTCGTGGACAAGCGGGAACCCTGCGGGCGGCGAACGGCCGCGAGCACGGGCCGTTCGGGGGAAGGAAGATCGCCCTGCACGGCCGGGCCAAAGAGCCCGTGCCAGATCGGCGAAAGCGCCACGCAACGCATGTCGACCTCTGCAGCGAACCTCTCGAAGCGCTCGCGCAGGCCGTAAGCCACGACGGCGCACTGCATGCCGGCGACAAGAGAACCATCGACAGCGTTCCCGAATTCTTGATCGCAGGACTGACCCCAAGCTCTCGCCCGGCCCAAGGCGTCGGCATACTTGCCGCCGTGACGTCGGACCATGGCCTCGGAAACGAGGTGCCCCGGTTCGCGGCTGAGAATGACGACCTCGTAACTCACGAAGATCGCGCCGGTCGTGTCGAGCAGCCAGCCTTCCTCCTCGACCGAGAGCGCGGCAAAGTGATGGTGAACTCCGCTCACCTTCATCGCGTGATCGGCACTCGGCGAAGGGCCCGACGTCCATGCGTCGAGCGCGGCGCGTGCCTGCCGATCCCCTGCGCTACACACGACGACGGGACGAAGCGCCCCCCCTACGGACGACGGAGTCGCCGCCACGCCCGTTTGCACCGACGTGCACGCCGTCGGCGGCCCCACGAGGTAGCTGCACGGATCGAGGTAGGTCCACACCGACTTCCCGTCTGGCCTCTCCGCGGAGTCGAGATCGTGCAGGTGCAGAAGCAGTGCCGCGGCGAGCGTCAACGGTTCGCTCTCGGCGCTCCCGCCCCCGACGTCGCTCATGGGCACCGCGCGCAGTTGGGGCATGCGCACGGCCTTCATGAAGTCGTGTGTTTCCTCGTCGCGGCACAACACGACAAACTCACTCTCGTCGTGAACATGTTCGTAGAGCGACTCGATGAGGGCCATGCCGAATACCAGGTCGGTCTGACCAAACTGCGTGCAGTAATTTCCGCTCATGATCGTTTCAGCTCCGCGCACGCCGCCTCGAGCGCGCTGCACACGTGCTCGAGTTGAGCATGGGTCATCTCCGGAAACATGGGCAGGCTCAAACACCGCGAGTAGAGCCGCTCGGTCTCAGGCAACCGGTCGCCCCCACGCAAGCGACCTCGATACGCGGGCATCTGATGAATCGCCAGTGGGTAATGACGGCCCGTGGACACCCCTAGGGTCCGCAGTTCCTCGGCCAGACGATCGCGGGCGTCGTCTTCGACGACATAGAGGTGCATGGCGTGCTCGGTGTTCAATACGCGCGCTGGACCTGCAATCCCGACCCGCCCGACTACCTCATCGTAGGCAGCAGCGATGGCCCGACGTCGCTCGATGTCCTGATTCAAGCTCGTGAGCATGACTCTCAAGATGGCCGCCTGAAGTTCATCGAGGCGCGAGTTGACGCCGGCGAACTGGCTGCTGCGTCGCGCGTCCCAACCGTATTGGCGCAGGGCGAGTGCTCGCTCGTAGTGCGCCTGGTCTTTCAACACGACCGCACCCCCATCCCCCATCGCAGCGAGGTTTTTGGTTGGATAGAAGCTGAAGGCCGCCGCGTCACCGAACACACCAACGTGCTGACCTCCGATGGTCCCGCCATGGGCTTGGGCGCAATCCTCGATCACCTTGAGACCGTGAGCGCCCGCCACCTCCATGATCCCCGCCATGTCGGCGGGCTGACCGTAAATG
>JAPYTK010000370.1 GCA_029941785.1 Polyangiaceae bacterium
ACTCGGCGCGAGGTGTTGCGACCGGCGCCAGGGTGCACATATTGAGTGCACGACGGCGGAGGGACCCGCTGAGCTTGGTCCCGAGTGCGCCAAGTACGACGACTACGACGACGGCAAGAACTCTAGCCGTCACATTTTGCGACAACTGCGCCCCATTTGGATGCGCTAATCAGTCTGGCGAAGACAACCACAGCGAAGATGGAGAAGAACCAATGTCAAATGAAAACACCTACGGTGCGCGGATTGTGAGCAGTACTCTCGTTCTGAGTTTGATGCTTCTGTCGGGAACAGCCATGGCATCACCAAACAACCAAAAAAATTGGTGTTTGGATGACACGCACTGCGACAAGGATGAAGTATGTATAATCGACGAGCATAGTGGGGAGGGGGAGTGCATTTATCTAATCGTCGTAGACATGTCCGATGGAGAATCATCGACGGTGGACCGCGCAGTCGCGCAGTCGGCGCAGATAGACGAGTGTGAGCCGTTCAACCTCGTGGACTCAGACGAACTGGGTAGCAGCATCAACGTTGGGGACCTCATCTGGGCATTGGAACACCTCTCCAACGATGAAATCGCAGACTGGATCGAGCAGGGCTCAGCCTTGAATTGCGTGCCGTTCCCAGCTCCCGACCAAGCACCCGACTGGGTGTCTCATTTTCAGTTCTGTGGCGAGCTGGATGTGGATGACAGTGGGATGCTCACTTTTGATGACCTCCAGGTCGTACTCGGTGGCGCCGAGTTCACTGTGCCTGAAAAGATCGACGCGGTGACCGCGATTGCCGGGGGGGAGTTGCAATCAGGCGAGTTTTCCTTGCATTGCCTTGGTGTAGAGCACGCTGGGGTATTCCAGAGCATGGAAGGGCTCGAGGCGTCGATCCTCGATGATCTCGCTGTATGCTTTGAGGCGGACCTCAACCATGACGGCGTCGTGGGCTTTGCGGACTTTGTGATCGCGACTGATCGGACAACTCCACTGAACGTCTCTGACCGTATCCGCTTCATCCACGCGATCCAGAGTCCGTTGTGCGCCGGTGGTCTCGGATAGAGCCCCTCCCAGGGGGGAATGTTAACTCTCGGTTAGTCCCATAAAGGGCCTTCATCGGGACTATACTCACAGTTCCCACGATTTTCGATAGCCTGGATGGCAACAACGAGAGGGCTCCCATGAACTTGCGTTGGTTTCCAACAACGCTGATCCTGTTGAGCGCCGCGCTGATCGTCAGCTGCTCGGCGTCGAAAGACTCGCGCCTCGACCCGAGCTCCACCAGCGGTCAGGGCGGAAGCGGTAACAGCGGCAACGGCGGCTCTGGCGGTGAGAATACCGGTGGCCTCTTCGGCACCGGCGGCCCGGGGCAGTGCTCGGGCGACGTCACCTGCACCGATGATCTCAGCGGCGTGCTGTGCGACGGGGCCGCCTATCAAGACTGCGGCGTAGGCGAGATGTGCGCCGAGGGCGAGTGTCATCCAGCGTGCGAGGCTGCGGAGATCAACAAGAGCACGGTGGGTTGCCAGTACTACGCGGTGAATCCCGACGTGACCTGGTCCGCCGGCGCTTGCTATGCAGTTTTCGTCGCCAATACCTGGAGCCAGCCCATCCAGATCGATGTGGAGTTCGACGGTCAAGCGCTGGACGCCAGCACCTTCGCCCGCATCCCGTCGGGCAATGGTCAGGCGGTCACGTACCAGCCCTTGCCGAACGGCGAGCTCCCGGCGGGTGAGATCGCCATCCTGTTCCTGGCCCAGTTCGGTGCTCAACAGCTGTACACGCCAGCCTGTCCTGCGGGGATCACGCCAGCGGTGTCGACGGAGGATGCGGCGCTGCACGGCACGGGCATCGCGCGCTCGTTCCTCATTCAGACGAGCGCCCCGGTCGTGACGTATGACATCTTCCCATATGGTGGCGGCTGGAGCGCCATCACCAGCGCCACGCTGCTCTTTCCGACATCCGCCTGGGGGGACAACTACATCGCTGTCGCGCCCTACAAGTGGACACAGACCAACGACAACCTCTTCTCGTGGATCCAGATCATTGCTGCCGAGGACGGCACCGACGTCACCATCAGCCCGACGGCAGCCATCCTCGATGGTGGTGGCATCACCGGCACGCCTCAGGGCACGCCCAAGACCTACCCGCTTCAGAAAGGTCAGGTGTTGCAGTTCACCCAGGACGAGGTGCTGACCGGTAGCCCCATCCAGGCCACCAAACCCATCGCTGTGGTCGGTGGGAACCGCTGTATGGTCATCCCGGCCAACCAGTCGGCCTGTGATGCGGGCCATCAGATGATTCCGCCGGTGAGCGCCCTCGGCTTCGAGTACGCAGCAGCCCGTTATCGCGATCGCCATGCCAATACGCCCGAGTCGCCTCCGTGGCGCATTCTCGGCGCCGTGGATGGCACCACGCTCACCTACGAGCCCTCCCAGCCGCCAGGAGCACCCTCCACCATTGGCAGCGGCGAGATCGTAGAGTTCAACGCCCCCGGTCCGTTCGTCGTCAGGAGCCAGGGCGATACCCATCCCTTCTACATGTCAGCCCACATGACCGGGTGCTCCACCGTGGGGAGCACCGGGGACTGCCGTGGCGATCCCGAGACGGTCAACGTCGTGCCGACGGCTCAGTACTTGAACGAGTACGTGTTCTTCACCGATCCGACCTATCCGGAGACCAACCTGGTGTTCATCCGGAAGAAGACGGCAGATGGTTTCAAGGATGTGGAGCTCGACTGCCTGGGGACCCTTACCGGCTGGCAGCCCATCAACGCGGATTACGAGGTCACCCGGATCGATCTGGTGACCGGCAACTTCCAGCCAGTGGGAACGTGCGACAACGGTCGTCGTGAGGCCACCAGCGAAGGTCCGTTCAGCATCACCGTCTGGGGCTGGGGCTCGGCGGTCACCGGCGGCGACATCGACCCGAACAACAGCGTACCCGGCTTCTACTCCCAGTTCGTCAGCTATGCCTATCCAGCCGGCGCGGGCGTGAAGGTGATCACCCAGATCGAGGTGCCACCGGTTCCTCGCTGATCGATCGAGGGGGGTGAGGTGCCACCGCTCGTTGATCCTAGTGAGGCGTAGCGTATCATCGGATCATGCGCTCCCCTCATGCGACTGCGACCGCACCTCTTGGAAGCTGTCTACCTGCTCCCACCCCAACAATTGCGCATAAGAGACATTATGTTAACTCTCGGTTGGTGCCATAAAGGGCCTTCATTGGGAGTATGCTCAGCTGTGCTCGCTGGCCCCCATCGCTACGGCAACCTGTCGGCGCTCATTTTCGTTCAGATGAACAGCGGCACGAGCAAGAGCCACGGCAGGAAGACGGAGAAGCTCGTTGGAAACCTGTAGCGGCGTTCACGAACACGCCAAACTAGGCAGAGCAACGCTACCCCTCACCCCAAGCCCCCACCGCAGCCAGCTCACGCCCGTCGTCATCGAGCACCAGGAGCAGGACGAAGCCTAGGCTGGTGTCCAGCTCGAAGCGATGGTTGCGGGGTAGCTCGGCGGGGAGGAATGTGAACCACATGCCCTATCGTCGTCACGAGGGCGCGCGGGTT
>JAPYTK010000371.1 GCA_029941785.1 Polyangiaceae bacterium
CGGCATAGTAGTAGCCTTCTTCGAGTAACCGGTGGGCGCACTGTGTCGGTTGCCGACCGTATTTGCCCACGAGGGCGCCCACGTCGAGCAGTAGCACGGTGCCCCCGTCCAGCAGCTTGTCGAGTCGTTCGATGTCCTTCCATACCGGCCGGCCGCGCTCGGGGTGCGCGAGGACCGGTCGAATGTGTCTACACCGAAGATCGAAGAGCCGTTCTTCGTGCTTGACGGGAAAGCGCTCGTTGGGAAACTCGATGAGCGCGGTCTTGCCACCTCGATAGGGCAGGGCTTCCCCATCGACCAGGCGCTGAAATACGATGTCGTCCAGGTGGTGCTCCGACGCCAGGCTGAGCTCCGGCAAGCGCTCGTCCTCACCCAACTCGCGAACGGTGGCGTCGTAGGCCTCTTGGATCTGTTGGCGCGTATTGTCGAACATGCCTGTACGCATGTGCGGTGTTGCTACCACGGTATCGAAGCCGAGGTCTCGCAATGCGTACAGCAGTTCACGGCTATTCTCGACGGTCCTCGCGCCATCGTCGATGCCGGCGACCCAATGGGAATGGAGATCGATATATCCGCTCACGAGTTAACTCCTGCCAAGATTCAGTTGCTTTAGCATTCGCGCGCGTTCATCGATACCCATCGACGAGCATCGCATGGTAGAAAGCGGGCGCGATGTCTTCGTTGCGGACCCTCCTCGATACCCACCGCGTGCTGCTGTGCGTCGGATGTGGTGGGGTAGGCAAGACGACGACCTGCGCCTCCTTGGCCTTGGCGGCGGCGCGCGCGGGCCAGCGGGTCTTGTGCCTCACGATCGACCCGGCCCATCGGCTCGCTGAGAGCCTAGGGCTCGAGAAGTTTGCGACCGAGGCCAAGGTCGTGGAGCGCCGGATATTCGAAGATGCGGGTCTCGATGTACCGGGTGAACTGACGGTGATGATGCTGGACACGAAGACGACCTTCGATGCGCTGGTCGAATCGCTCGCTACGGACCCTGTCAAGCGACAGCGGGTGTTCGACAATGTCCTCTATCGTTACATCTCGACCTCCCTCGCCGGCACACAAGAATACATGGCGATGGAGAAGCTCTACGCTGTGAAGGACGACCCCGCCTACGACCTCATCCTGCTCGATACACCTCCGACATCTCATGCACTCGATTTTCTCGACGCGCCGGATCGCTTAGTGGGAGCCATCGACAGCGCGGCCGTGCGGTGGTTTCAGGAGGGGTTTCAGGACACGGGTAAACTGAGCTTTAACCTCCTCAAGAAGTCTGCGCAGCAAATTCTCAAAGGGATTGCCGGGATAACCGGCGGTGGTTTTCTCGAGCAAGTCGCGAGCTTCGTCAGCGAAATGAACGATCTCTTCGGCGGCTGGCGTCGCCGCGCGGATGAGGTTGCGGCCGCGCTACGAACGGATGACGTGGCTTACGTACTCGTCACCACGCCCGACCCGATGAGCATTCGAGAGGTCTTGTTTTTCTCCGAGCGCCTCGTCTCGATGAACATGAAGCCCGACGCTATCGTGGTCAATCGGGTGCCCGTCAGTCCTGGCGCGGAGCCTACGGCCGAAGCGCTGGACAAACTGATCGAGCAAGAGAAGTTGCCACGGGCAGATGGCATGGCCAAGCGGGTGCTCGCCGCGGCGGAGCAACAACGTCGTGCGGCGAAGCTGGCTCGTCTCAACATGACGGCGCTCGAGGAAGTCTCCACGACGGACGAGACTTTGCCTATTGTGGAGGTCCCGGAGTTCGCACGCGAAATCCATGACGTCGAGCGACTGGTTTGGATGGCGAACCGCTTGACGCGTTGAAGGGGCGGGTCGTGGCTTGACGGCGGGTCGCTGAGCCGATGCCCCGGTCGTCAGCTGTTGTGCCGGCCCTTGGGCTTACGGTCTTTCCGTCGGTAGTGGACTCGGATCGGGGTGCCTTCGAAGCCGAACTGCTTGCGAAGGGCGTTGATCACGTACCGTTGGTAGCTGAAATGAAGATTATCCGGGTGGCTCGTGACGATCATGAATGTCGGCGGTCGCGCGTGAGCCTGGGTCATGTAGTAAAAGCGCGGAGCTCGTCCGCCATGGGTGGGCGGAGGATTGGCGCTGATCACGGATTCGAAGAAGCGGTTGAGTTCACCGGTCTTCACCCGCTTGTTGAAGGCGGCGTGGGATCGGCGCGCGACCGTGAGCAGTTTTTCGATGCCACGACCGGTTTTTGCGCTGACGGTCGCGATCGGGGCCCACGGGGCGAAGGCGAGCACTTCTCGGGCCTGGCGTTCGGCGTCCTTTTTTGCGTCGCCGCGCAAAAGGTCAACCTTATTCAGGGCGATGACGATGGACCGTCCTCGGTCGAGCGCGAGTCCCAGGATTTTGGCGTCCTGTTCTTCGACGCCCCGCTCCGCATCGCACATCAAGATCACGACCTCCGCCCGATCGATCGATCGAATCGCTTGGACGACGCTGGCCGCTTCGACCGCATCTCGGCCCTTCTGGACCCGGGACTTGCGGCGCACCCCCGCGGTGTCGATGAGCCGGTACAGATTGCCCCGCCGCTCGACCACGCTATCGATGGGATCACGGGTCGTACCGGGCCGATCGTCGACGAGCAGTCGCTCTTGCCCCAGTAAGCGATTGACGATGGAGGACTTGCCCGCATTGGGCCGACCGACGATCGCGATGCGCAGCGGCCGATGCGCCGAGTCGTTCTCTTCGTCTTCTTCTGCCCCGTCTTGCTGTGGCGGCGGGAGCGCATCGACGAGAGCGGACTCGAATTCGGCCAAGCCCCGGCCATGCAAGGCACTAACGAAAAAGAGTTGATCCATGCCGAGCCGGTAAAGGTCGTTCCCTTCGTTTTCCGCTCGTGTTGAATCGCTCTTGTTCGCCATGTACAGGACGGGCTTGTCCGTCCGGCGCAGCAATTGAATCTCATCGCTGTCCGCTGAGGTGGCGGGAAGCGTCGCGTCGAGGACACAAATGATGACGTCCGCCTCGTCCATGGCGACTTGAAGTTGGTGGGTGATCCCTTGCTTCATTGCGTCGTCGCCGTAGGGATCGAAGCCGCCGGTGTCGATGAGCGTGTATTCTCGGCCGAGCGAAAAGGCGTCTGCGTAGTGGCGATCGCGGGTCACGCCGGGTCGGTCGTGGACGATCGCCAGCTGTTTGCCGACGAGCCGGTTGAACAAGGTACTCTTGCCCACGTTGGGTCGGCCCACGATGGCCACGATGGGTCGGGGCGAGCTCATCCTTCGCCTCGCTCGCCGTCGACGCTGCCGTCGAGGCCAAAACTGGCGAGTTGGTCGGCGCGTTGGCGCCAATCTTTGCTCACCCGTACCCAGAGTTGGAGGTGCACCTTGCGCTCCACGAGCTGTTCGAGTCGAAGTCGCGCCTGCGTTCCGATGCGTTTGAGCATGTCGCCCTTCTTCCCGATCATGATTTGCTTTTGGGTACTGCGTTCGACGTGAATCGTTGCGTGGATGACCAGGGGGCCGCCGTCAGGCGCCTCGACGAAGCGCTCGATGGTGACGGCGCTCGCGTGTGGCACCTCTTGGTGGGTGGCCTGAAG
>JAPYTK010000372.1 GCA_029941785.1 Polyangiaceae bacterium
ATCGTCCCGATGAAGGCCCTTTATGGCTTTCATCGAGAGTTAACATAATGTCTCTCATGCGCAATTGTTGGGGTAGGCGCAGGTAGACAGAAGCCCGCGTGTCGCTTCGTCAGGGCGACTTCGAGCCTTCTACCCGGATCGGAATGTCGTGCCGAATTCCTGCTGCTCACGTAATGTTCAGCGCCTAGAAGTGGCACCGGTTTTGCTCTACCTATCGGACGCGGGGAGCTTCGTTTGTTGAAGGGAGAACAGAATGGGGAAGTATTCGAGAGCCGTTTCTTTGGGACTGGCCGTGGGGGCGCTTGTCGGCTGCCCACCGATCGACTCGATTCCGGGTTCGTTTGGCGAACTTGGCAACGGTAAGTTCATCTACGCCTGCTCGGGTAATTCCGATGCGATGTGTGACGGGGACACATCTCACGCCACCTTTAACGTCGACATCGCGGTCGGTGCCGAATTCGAGGCGACCTTTAGGGCGGAAGATTTGACCCAAGGGCGGGTCGAGAGCGCATCGCCAGACCGTCTCTCCAAATTCTCCTCGCAAACCTTTACCGCGCTGAAGGCCGGTCGCGTGGGCCTGCTCGGCATGAAGGGGCAACGGGACATTGACCTTCTCCACATCGTCTTGAAAGAAGTTGATGAAGTGCGGATCGATGCACTCGAAGGGCCAGCGCAGCTCACCGAACAAAACGCCAGCAACGCGGCGCTGGTCGTCGGCAAAGAACTTCAGCTCAGCGCATACCCTTGGAGCACGGAGAACGGCGAGAAATTGGCGGGCGCGCTTGATGCGAGTTGGACCAGCGCGGATGAAACCATCGCCAAAATTACTGGCAACGGTTCGGACAACGAGGTCACCGTCAGCGCCGAAGGGCCCGGCAGCACCACGATAAAAGTTTCCCTCGGTGAGCACGAGCAAACGATTTCGATCACCGTCACCGGCGACGGCAGTGGCGGTGCGGGTGGTGCCGGAGGTGGCGCGGGCGGCTCAAACGCCGAAGGTGGCGCGGGTGGCGCGGGTGGCGCGGGTGACGGCGGCGCCATGGGCGGCAGCGGCGGCCAAGGAGGAGCATGAAGATGAAAACCTTAACGACGATTGCACTCATCTTACTCGGCGGAACGGCGGTTGGCTGCCAGCCGCACTACACGCTCGATTTTCGCATTCTGTCGGCTCCGCCCGGTGAGGTCACCATGAACGACAGCCTTATCGAAATCGAGGAGGGCTTGGCGGCGATGGCGGTGGTGATCCCCTCGCGGAACGACGAACGCATGCACAAAGACACCGAACTGGACCTCAGCGCCGGGGCCGCGCAGATCATACGCGTCAACCGCCTCGAAGATCCCGACGACGTTGCTGAACGCGGTGATTGGTATTTCACCTTCGCCGGCGCTCGATCGGGAAGCACCTTTCTCGAATTCTTCGTCAACGGCGACTATGAGGGCGACGTGCCGGTGGTGATCCGCACCCAGGCGCAGTGAGCGGCCTAGCCTTTTTTTGCCGGCTCGCTTTTGGTTTGAAGGCGTTTGACCACCCGGTCCATGTCTCTACCTGCGCCTACCCCAACAATTGCGCATAAGAGACATTATGTTAACTCTCGGTTAGAGCCATAAAGGGCCTTCGTCGGGACTATACTCTTAGCCTTACGGACTGAGCATAGTCCCCATGAACGACCTATGCGCGCATTCTCCAAAGTTAACATACTTCCGTTATGCGTAGTTGAGGGCTGAATGCGGGCTCTATTCGTTCATCATGGATGCCACGCGGGATTTCATCAGGACTACTCTTCGACCGACCGTTGGTTTAGGGTGGCGCCATGCGAATCACGGCGGTGGCGGTTCTGTTGACGGTAGCGTTGCTTGGGTTAGCGGCTTGCAAGGCCGGTCAGGGTGATCGCTGTCGCAAGCAAGAGGAATGCCGGAAGGGGTTGCAATGTATAGGCACGAAAGAATCGCGAAGTTGCCTAGACCCCAAAACAGCCAACATGTTGTGCAAGTCCTACAAAGACTGCAAGAAGAAGGGCTGGTGCTCTGCCAAGGATGGCAAGTGCGTGCCCACCGACAAGGACTGCGCGCGCTTGGAGAGCTGTAAGAAACGCGCCCACTGCACGGCGCAAGACGGCAAGTGCGTGGCCACCGCCCAGGACTGCAAGAAAGCGACGCACTGCAAGACACTCGGTTTATGCACCGCGAGAGACGGCGAGTGCTGGGCCGACAGCGATGCGGATTGCGCGCAGTCACAGGCCTGTACGCACCTCGGGCGGTGCACCTTCCAAAAGGTGGTGTCCGTATCAATGCGTAAAGACGGGTGCGTGGCAACGAGCAGCGAGGACTGCAAGCGGGTCGGTCTCAAGTTGGACGTGGGCCTGCGCGAGTGCTTCAACCCTCGATTTAGAGACCATTTTCGTGGCGTGAAAGCTATTCAGCGCTCAAATTGAGCACGGGTGCGGGAGTGTAGTCCCCATGAACGCCCTATTTGGGAGAGTAGTCCGGATGAAAGCCCTATTTGGCACTAACCGGAGTATAGTCCCGATGAAGGCCCTTTATGGGACTAACCGAGAGTTAACATCATGTCTCTTATGCGCAATGGTTAGGGTAGGAGCAGGTAGACAGCCAGCGTTCACCGGTGCGTGATGACTCGGACCTTCATCGGCGGCGGCGGGTGGTGGATCGTCACCGGCCGGCTGGATGCCAGGCTTTCCAGATTCACATCCCGCCGTGACGGCGAGACAGGTGGATAGGGCGCAAAGCGCCGTGATGCGTCGTGTCATGCTCGACCTCTCCTGTGGTGGGCGGCGGCGTGGCTGGCCCGAAAACAGTTCGAGCACGGCATATTACCAGCCCTGTCGTTCTAAACGGTCGCTCTGCTTTCGGCTTCATTGGCGGGGCTGTCGGCTTCATTCGCGGGGCTTTCGGCTTCATTCGCGGGGCTTTCGGCTTCATTCGCGGGCAGCCTTGACGTAGTCTGCCCAAATGAAGTGTGTCCATCCGCGTTCTGTTTTCCCACTCATCCTGGTTGCCGCATGGTCTGTGACCGGAACGGCGTGCAACAGTGGCGTCGGCGCGACCTCGTGTGCCCCGAGCGAAGAATTTTGCAATGGCGAGGACGATGATTGCGATGGCGAAGTCGACGAGGACAGCAGCGACGCGGGCGGCGAGTGCGACACCGGCGAGCCGGGCGAGTGTGGCGCCGGGAGGACGGTGTGCAACGACGGCAACATCGCCTGCGAAGCGCTCGCCGAGCCGTCGGCCGAAGTGTGTGACGGGGCCGACAACGACTGCAACGGCGAAGTCGATGATGGCGATCCGGGCGGCGGAGCGAGTTGCTCGACGGGGCTCGAAGGGATCTGCGGCAAGGGCACGCTTCATTGCGTCGAGGCAGCCGTCAGCTGCGCACCGGATGCCGAGCCGGGAGACCAAACCGAAGGCTGCAACGAACTCGACGACGACTGCGACGGACTGGTGGATGAAGATCTCTCGGAGGCGGCCTTCTTCCTGGATGCGGACTTGGATGGCTACGGCTCGGACACGATCTACGTCATCG
>JAPYTK010000373.1 GCA_029941785.1 Polyangiaceae bacterium
TCGCCGCCTCCACTGCCGCCGGCGCCCGGGGACCCGCCGCTTCCCCCTGAAGCGTCTGATCCGCCATCCGAGGCTACGCCTCCACCGGCTCCTGCTAGATTGTCCTCTGAGCATCCGCCGCCAAGGCTAGTAATCCCCACAACGCTGACGATTGCAATCAGTCTAGTGCTCTTCATTGCTTCAACCTCCAAATGTGTGAATACAACCCAGCTTCGCCACCGACTTCGGTTTCGCGGAAATCACATGAGTCTGAGTATAGTCCCTCTGAAGGCCCTTTATGGCTTTCTTCGAGAATTAACATAATCTTACTTATGCGCAATGGTTGGGGTAGGAGCAGGTAGACAGCCCCCCCCAATAGACCTCAACAATTCGAGCGCGCCAGGTGGCGTGCAAGTGAGCCGCGTGAGCAGGCGCGCGCGGTGGTGAGAGGGGGCGCATTGTTCCGTTCGCGCATGGAAAGGCGAGCGCTTGCGGGTTGTGAGGCAGCACAAAATGTGGGCCGCACTTGGGACCACGAGGGGGTCAGCGCCGTCTCGTTCGCCACGCTCGCGGCTCACTGGAAGCCGCGGTTCTTCATCAACGCTTCGATCTTCGGGTCGCGGCCGCGGAACGTGCGGAACGCTTCGTTGCGGTCGATGGCGTCTCCGGTCGACAGGATGATCTGGATGAACTTCTTGCTGATCTCCGGGTGCCAAGGGTCTTTGGCTTCCTCGAACGCCATCCAGGCGTCGGCAGCCATCACGTCCGACCACAGGTACGAGTAGTAGCCGGCGGAGTAGGCGTCGGAAGTGAACAAATGGTTGAACTGCGGCAGGCGGTGCCGCAGGACAATTTCCTTGGGCATGCCCAGCTCCTTTAGCGCCGCCTTCTCGAACGCGTCCGCGTCGATTTTTCCAACCGGATCCGTGTGCAGCTTCATGTCGACCAACGCCGCGGACAGATACTCCACGGTCGCGAAGCCCTGGTTGAAGGTGCGCGCCTTCAGGACCTTGTCGATGAGCGCCTTCGGCATGCGCTGCTTGGTCTTGTAGTGCCGCGCATAATTGTCGAGGACCTCCTCGGTCAGTACCCAGTTCTCGTGCACCTGGCTCGGGAACTCGACGAAGTCGCGCGGCGTCTCGCTCAGCGACGGGTAGGTCACGTTCATCGACAAGTAATGTAGGGCGTGGCCGAACTCGTGGAACAGCGTGCGGGCGTCATCGAGGCTGATGAGTACTGGCTCGCCGGCGGCGCCTTTGGCGAAGTTGTTGTTGTTCGACACGATCGGCCGGCTACCACCATCGAGTTTGTGTTGCCGACGATAGCTGGACATCCAAGCGCCTGAACGCTTGTACTGACGTGCAAAGTCATCGCGATAGAGCAGGCCGACGTGGCTCCCATCCGCCTTCCTGACCACCTCGAAGACGCGCTGATCGGGATGGAAGGTCGGCACTGTGCCGGTGATCTCCTTGAAGCCATAACCGTAGAGGCGCTCTGCCATGTAGTAGGACGCCTGCACCATGTTGTTGAGCTCGAAGTAGGCTTTCAGCTCGCTCTGATCGAGGGCGAAGCGCTGCTTGCGAACCTTCTCCATGAAGAAGCGATAGTCCCAAGGCTGGATGCTGAACTTTGCCCCCTCCTTTTCGGCGAGCTTCTGCATGTCCGCGACCTCTTCGCTCACGCGTTTCAATGCGACAGGCCACACTTTGTCCATCAACTCGATCGCACGGGACGGCTCTTTGGCCATGGTGTCCGACATGCGCCAATGCGCGTGGCTCGGGAAGCCGAGCAGCTTGGCGCGCTCGGCCCGAAGCGGGAGGATCTCGGCGATGATCGCGTTGGTGTCGTTGTCGTTTCCGTTGTCGCCGCGATTGACGAATGCGCGCCATACTTTCTCGCGGAGCGCGCGGTTGCTCGAGAACGTCAGAAAGGGATCGACGGCCGAGCGCGTGTTGATCACCGCATGGCCTTCGAGCTTCCGCTTCTTCGCGGCCGCCTCATAGACGCCGATCTGCGCCTTGCTCAGACCGCCGAGATCGCCCTTGCCGAGAACCACCCAGGTGTCTTCGTCGGCCTGCACGCGGTTGCCAAAGTCGGTGAAGAGCTTCGCGAGGCGCACGTTGATCTCGCCCATGCGCGCCTGCTTCTCGGAAGAGAGGTTGGCGCCGCGCCGAACGAAGTCCTCATAAGACTTTTCGACCAAGCGCTTCTGTTGCGCGTCGAGCGTCGCTCGTGCAGCGTGAACCGCCGCTACGCGTTCGAAGAGCTTCTTGTTGAAATTGACTTTGTCGTCCGCCTTGGACAGTTTGGGCCGAATCTCGCCGCTGAGCTTTTGCACCGCCGGTGTGTTGCGGCTGCCCGTCAGCGTAAAAAACAGATTGGCGACGCGATCGAGGGGTTTGCCGCTGCGCTCGAGTGCGCCGAGCGTGTTGTCGAAGGTGGCCGCAGACGGGTCATCCGCGATAGCGTCGATCTCTGCGAGCCAAAGCGCGATCGCTTCATCAAACGCCGCCGGAAACGCGCTCGTGTTCTCCACTTGGTCCCACGGCGGTACACCAGCGTAAGGGCCTGTCCACTCGGCGAGCAGCGGGTGCTTGGTGGACGCATCAGGCGTCGCGGCAGTGGAGGTAGGCATAGACACTGGGATCGACGGTGCGGGCGGAGGGGTGCAGGCAAAGATGGCGGGCAGACTGATTGCGACAATCCAACGGGTGGGTTTCATGGTTTCTCCTTCGGGAGCACCGCGATATCAGTTCGCGACGACGCTACCAAGGACGATTTTGAGGTTTCCCGAACTCGAGGCCCGCCGGGGGCAACTCGGCCAAGCTCGATGCCGCGAGGTCAGCGAGAGGGCCGCCGCCGCGGTGGAGCCGTATCTGGACCTGCGCGGGGGCGTGAGGGTGGTCGGGGGGCAGCCCAGTGCTCGAGCAAACACCGGCGACCTGCTTGCAGCGACCAGTGACCTTGCGAGTCTTTTCGTCGTGCGCACTCCACGTTGCTTGTGCGGAAACCCTCCATTTCGAGCAAGAGCCGTCTCCGGGGGACTCCCTCGGAGTGGCTTGCTGTCTACCTGCTCCCACCCCAACCATTGCGCATAAGAGACATTATGTTCACTCTCGAAGAAATCCATAAAGGGCCTTCATCGGGACGATACTCTCCTCCGTGATGCGCTCTACTGACTGCGAGCCCACAATGATCGCAGCGAGCTGGTCGCCGCCCTTCCATGACGATAGACGATGCGCACCTCCAGGGCCGAATCAGAGGTTCCGATCACGCACGAAATCCGCGACCTGTGCTAGGATCTTCGCACCACGCCCTTCGGTCCACCACCTCCGCCGTCTTCTTGTGGCTTTCCAAACTGGCCAGAACAAACGGCTGGATCGGCGCGAGCATGGCTGTCAGCCAAGAATGCAAGAATGATCGTTACCTGGAGATCACCGTGAACAAATACCTACTATTTTGCACAGCCCTTCTGTTTTCCTTCTCATGCAGTTCTGAAGATGCCCCCGCGCCAGGTCCGGGCAGCAGCACGGGCAGCAGCACGGGCGGTGTGG
>JAPYTK010000374.1 GCA_029941785.1 Polyangiaceae bacterium
GGATAATGATGCCGTCCATACCCACGGCCCAGCCGCCCTTCTCATCGACAAACTGCGTGCTTAACAGCTCGTTGGTGGTGCCGCTCGTTTGCGCTGTCCAGGTCGCTCCGGCATTGGTGGTGTTGAGAATGGTGCCCAAGTGGCCCACGACCCAGCCGGTCATCGCATCGACAAAGTGAACGCTGAACAGCACGTTGGTCGTGCCACTCGTTTGCGCTGTCCAGCTCGCACCACCGTCGGCGGTCTCGGTGATGGTGCCGCCCTCACCCACGGTCCAGCCGGTCATGGCGTCGGCGAAGTGCATGCCGTACGTGTTATGTGTACCGCCGTTTTGCACGGCCCAGTTTTTTCCGCCATCGGCGGTCTTGAGAATCGCGCCGACGACCTGCGCGGCCCATCCAGCCTGCGCGTTGGCAAAGTGCACGCCAACGAGGTATTGGGTCGTGCCGCTCGTCTGCGCAAACCAGCCGCTTGGGCCTATGCATGGGCTGGGGCTGCCGCCGGCTCCGCCTGTGCCGCCTGCGCTCGTCATGCCGCCTGTACTGGTAACGCCGTACCCTGTGGTGGGGTCGCCGCCACTGCCGCCTGTGCTCGCCGCGGTGCTCGTTGCGGCGGTGCCCGAGCCGCCGCCACCGCAACCAATCAAACCACCCAAGCTAAGCAGCAACGCACCGAGAACCCACTTCAATTGATTCGACATGAGCACAGACCTTTCACACAACACAGACAGACAGAGTCCCATAAGGCTAGGTTGTGGTCTTAGCGAACACAACCTAGCCTTCATCCACCCCTCGACCTTGCGCCCAATGAACTAAGCTGACTTGTTTAGTCGCTTCGTCATCTCCACGTTCTTCTCGAACTTCTCGAAGATTTCGAGCAGCTTCTCGGTCGTGTAGCCACGCTCTTTAGGCAGACCGCCCAGGCGCTCACCGGTCACAGCGACGCGAGAGTGCATCAGCGCTACATTGCTCAGGCCCAATTTCGGGCTCTTCCAGAGGCCGCGATGCCCCATATCGGGGGGGTTCTTGCACAGAGCGTGCAGAAACTCTCCTCCGCAGCGGCTCGCCGCAAACGAGCCAACCAAAAAACGACGACGATTACAGACGCTTACGTGGAGCCACTTTGCAGACTCGAACTGCAGACCTGCTGTTTACGAAACAGCTGCTCTACCAACTGAGCTAAAGTGGCGAAGGACGGCTACTTAGCACGTCAGGCCTCTGGTTAGGCAAGATCTGCGGTGCGCAGGATCGATGACGTTGGTGGATAGAGCTAGGCCGGCGTGCGGCCAATACTTCTGCGAGCGATGTGGGGATTGGCTATAGTTTCTTGGCGCGAGGAGTTCGGATCGATGTTGGTCTACCTTTTTAGGATCGTTCGTAGAAAAGCGGGGAGCCCACCGAGAGAAATTCACGGGCGTTTCGCGTATCGGATGGTGGGTCTGTGCGGTCGCGAGCAGGCGAGGGGCGACACGTGCGGTTGACTCACCGAGTTTTGGTTGCGGGTCATCTTGCCCTTGTGCTTGCCTGTCATTCCGCGACCGATCCGCCGACACCGAGTAGCGCCAGCGAGGCGAGCGTGAGCGTGGCAGCGACGGGTGGCTATGGCGGCAGCGGCGCGAATGGTGCGGGCGGTTTGGCTGGTGCGGGTGGCGAGGGAGGCAATCCGTGCGTCGATAGCTTGCCCGTGGACAGCGCCCCGCCTGAAAAGCTGTCGGAGACCGGGCTGTACGCCGATATCGCAATGAAGCAGATCGCGGTGGCTGTGAGGGCGTTCACACCTCGCTTCGAGTTGTGGTCCGATGACGCCGACAAGCAGCGTTGGATCTACTTACCGGAGTGCAGCGACATCGATACCAGCGACATGAACGACTGGTCGCTCCCGGTAGGGGCCCGTCTGTTCAAGGAGTTTAGCGTGGATGGCGCGCGCATCGAGACGCGACTTGTCCAGCGGATCGGGCCAGGGGATCACGACTTCATTTTTGCGGCCTACTTGTGGAACGATCAGGAAACCGAAGCCGAGCGCGTGCCGCAGGGTCAGGCCGATGCCAAGGGCACAACCCATGATGTGCCAGACGAAACCGCGTGCCGGCGGTGCCATGGTTCGGAGCCCACGGCGGGCGGGCGACCGTCGCGTGTGCTTGGCTTTTCCGCCATTCAGTTGAGCGATGAGTCTGCGGGTTTCAATCTCGCCATGCTCGTTTCCGAACAACGTCTCAGCGACCCGCCTGAATCGAACATTGCCCTACCCGGGGACGCCGCGCAGAAAGCCGCGCTGGGTTATCTTCACGCCAATTGTGGCCACTGTCACAACGACACGGCTTCAGGGGTGGCTCAAGTCGATCTCAACTTTTGGCTGGACGTCGACCTAAGCACCGTCGCTTCGACGCCAACGTACCTCACGACCGTGGGGCAACCGACCACCTTGTTCAAGGACCAACACGTCACCGCGCGGATCGAGCCCGGCAAACCGGAATCGAGCGCGGTCAGTTTTCGTATGGGTCAGCGCGGGAACAACGCACAAATGCCGCCCATCGCGACCGAAAAGGTCGACGAGGCGGGCCTTGCGGCCATCGACAGCTGGATAGCGAGCCTGTCGCCATGAGCACGTCGCGCTTTCTTGGATATTCGCTGGCGTGCGCCCTGCTGGTGCTGACGAGCTGTACCGACGATCCCGGGGAGGCGGGATCATCGACCGGCCAGGGGGGCTCTGCCGGTGGCCCGGCATCCTCGAGCATGATGTCTTCTGCTCCGAGTTCTTCGAGCGGTTTGCCCCCTCTTCCCGCAAGCTTTGTCGTTGAAGGAACCGTCGTCGATGGCGACGGCCTGCCGGTCGAGAGTGCATGGGTGCTTCAGGCGGGCCGGTCGTACATTCTTCCGCATTTTGAAACGGGCCCAGACGGTAGTTACAGCATCGAGATCTTCAGCGAGGGTTACGGGAAGCCGACCGTCGTCGCGACGAAGGCGGAATATCGCACGGCCGGTGTCGAGTTTTTTGCCGTGCCCTCCGAGCCGTCGGTACTGAAGCTCTACAAAGCGGTCGGGACCGATAACCCTGATTACACATTCGGCGAGCCTGGCGATGAAAAGGCCCCGAGCACGGCGTACTGCGGTCATTGCCACAACACCCTCGCAGCGCAGTTTCTGTCGTCCAAACACTCCCAGGCGACCAAAAACCCGCTCGTGCAAGATCTTTACGCGGGCGTGAGTCAGGCGTTCAAGAGTCTTGCGGCGTGTTCGGCTGCGGGCGGCGAATGGAAACAAGGTCTCAGCCCCGGCACCGAATCGGATCCCGTCTCGAAGTGTTACCTTGGTGGCGGCCTGCTTCCTGATCTGAACGCCAGTTGTGGTGGCAATGGACAGTCCGCTTGTGATGACCCGATGATCCCTTCCGTCGACGCACCGACGGCGTTCGGAGCGTGCGCAGATTGCCATGCTCCGGGGATCAACGGAGAAGTCGGGGGCCGCAATCTGCACGAGGCGGTCGGCGTGCCTTATGACTACGGCGTGCACTGCGACGTGTGCCACAAGGTGA
>JAPYTK010000375.1 GCA_029941785.1 Polyangiaceae bacterium
TCTGCGGTCGGGGCAAGTCGTGCCTGCGGATTGTTGTCGGCTTGAGCGACCGTGCCGGCCAGCTTCGTGAGCGTCCAATCCCAATCCCCCCCAATAACGCCACACCTTTTGTTCGCCGACCACGCCGCCCAGCAGGTCGCACTATTGTCGGTACAGGATTGGCCCATTGCCTTCTCGATGGCCGAACGAAGGCAGGACGCGCCGGTGCTGGTCACTGCTGCTTTGAACAGGCCAACATCGGCATGTATGCCCCCCGAACCGCGCTTGGAGTACGAAGTGCCACGGTAGGCAATCACCAAGTCACCGGTTGCGGAGTTCATGATCGCAACGGCCTGGAACTTCTCGTGATCCGGCCTCTGCACGCTACGGACGAGCTTGCGGTACTTGGAGGGCATGCATATGTCGCTATCGCCCTTGCAACTGGAACTCGAGGCCTTCTTGAGGTCGGGCGAATAGGCCAGGCTGGCGATATACGCCAGATCCTTGTCACTGGGGCCACTCGCGGCAGCCGCCGTCGTCGGCAATGCACAAAGTAAAGCCCCAGCAGCAGACACAACAATCAAACCTTTTAGAGCCAATGTTGTCATCCGAACCAACCTCCCGTTCTTATGTTGATGGGCTCGTCACCCAAACCCGTCGGCGCCAACGTGAACGCCGATCACGCAAAGCACCGATGATGCCTTACTAGGACAGTTAAGGCAAGTGCAGCATGCCAGGAGCATAGTCCCGATGAAGGGCGGTTGTAGCGATCACCAGACCCGGCAGCATCCGAAATCCGGGGAGCAGTATTGGCGCCGCAAATGCGGCATTTAGAATGGTGATATTGTGAAGAGAATAATTCAAATCAGTTTGATGGTTCTGGCTATGGTTGCGCTTGTTGCGGGTACGGCATTGGCGCAAAAGAAGGGCAAGAAAGGCGGCAAGTCTGCAGAATGCAAACAAGCCAACGCGGCACTTGTGGAGGCTTGTCCTGCGCTCACCGAACACCGAGAGGCCGTAAAAAGCGCATGTGCCGATTCCAAGGCATGTCGCGCCGCGTGCAAGTCTGCCGAGAAGGGTGCAAAACTGGACTGCGCCCGCTCCTGCAAAGAAAATCGAAGTGACGAGTGCAAAGAGGCACGTTCGCCTGGCAAAGGCGTGCCCAAAGACTGTGACGCCGACGCCGTCAAGGCCTTCAAGGTAGCCTGCAAAGGCAAGAAAGACGGCAAAGGCGTCAAGGGTGGCAAAGGCAAGAAGGTGGTCGACATCGTCAAGAGCGTGTCCGATGCGTTCCAACAGTAAATCTGAGGAACCAGGAGCATGGTCCCGATGAAGGCTCTCTTGGGGACTAACCGAGAGTTAACATCCTGTCTCTTATGCGAGGTGGTTGGGGTGGGAGCAGGTAGAGCGCACGAGCCTCAGCTCATCGGGCCCACAACGACGGCTCACATGAGGAAACCCCTTTACCCAAATCGCATGCCACCCAGTGCTGACGACCACGACTGTCCGCCATCCCGACCACCCACCACCGAGAAGAGTTCAACGAATCGGGAAATCGGCATGAACGTCCATCGTGGAGACTCACTGACCATCGCGAGAACGACAGTCGGTGTACCAAGACTACACATGAGCAGTGTACCAAGATTGCGCATGAGGCCGTGGCCAGGTGCCTGAAATCTTGTCGCCGTGCTCGTCGGAACACGGCGTGACTGCACTGGCATGGGGCTTGCTAGTCCCAACGCGACCATTAGGTCGGCGTCATTCACGCCATACGACAATCGCATGCAATACTAGGCACGCGTCAAACACCAATCGCTGGGAGATATCCATGGCTGCTCATTCGTTTTCTTACCTCCGCACATTGTGCACGAGCATAGCTGCCGGGTGTCTCGGCGCCGCAGTTGGCATTGTGGGTTGTTCGGCTGCCAGCGGGATCACACCACCTGATGCGTCTACCGCGGTGGGCTCCGGCGGCTCCGACGGCTCCGGCGGCGCTGGCGGCGCTGGCGGCTCTGGCGGCTCTGGCGGGTGCGCGCCCGATTGTGAGACGTCTTCGGTCAGCTCGTCTTCGCTGCCAGACCCTCCCGACGATCCCGACACGGTCTTTTTCGCCAACACGCTATCGGAGCTATTTCGTATCGATCCGTACAAGCTCACCATCGATAGCGTAGGGCAATTCGATTGCATCGCGGGCGGAGCAGATCCTGTAAACAGCAAGGGGGTCTGGGACGTAGCGGTGGACGGCGACAACAAGATGTACGGCATCGCATCGTCGCCCGTCGGTGCCGAGTTGGTGCTCATCGATCCCACCAATGCGCACTGCACTCACGTCGCGGATCTTCCTTGGCAGCACGTGGGCTACACCTTGGCGATCTCGTTCGTGCCCAAGGGCGTGCTCCACCCCGATAAAGAGATTCTGGTAGCGCAAGGGCTGTACCAACTCCACAGCATCGATGTGGACAACCCGCAGCTCAATCTGCTCCATGACGTGAGCGAGTCCATGTATTGGTACACAAAGGCGGGGAGCGATTTGGTGTCTGTCGAGGGAGCCGGAACTTTCGTCGTCGCAGCGCAACAGGGCGGACAGGGCGGCTACACGCAGTACCTGCTCAAGCTCGACGTGCCGCTCGGAGACATCTCTGTGGTCGGTCCAACCGGCACAGGAAGTACGGCGTTCTTTGTTGGGGCAGCCTATTGGGGCGGGACCGTGTACTCCGTCACGCGCGGCGGCGAAGTCTACAGTCTCGATACGATGAGCGGGCTCGCTACCCTACTGAACATCGCCGTCCCCCAAGGGACGGCCTTTTGGGGTGCAGGAGTGTCGACCAAGGTTCCCATCACGCCGCCCAAGTAGGCTCTCGGTCATGGGGATCCAGGGAAACTGGACCGCAGGGTTGGAACGAGTTCAGAGCGCCAGTCGTCACACGAAGGGGCGGCCGCATATCTCCGGCCCGCAGCCGCGGTCGTTCCCGCGATTGTGTTCGCGGCTCGCCGACCCACGCAACCCGGAGTCAGCGGCCCAGCAATTTACAGCCGAGCATCGCGCAGCAGGCAAATTTGCGAACTCGCCCGGAGAGCCGAATCGGGCCCCGTCGATAATTGGCCTGCCCTCGCTCATACGCCATCGTGGAGTGGCGGCACCTCACACACTCTCTGCTTCGAGAACGAGCACATGCAATCGATGAAGGGGAGCATCGTCCCGATGAAGGCCCATGTGGTCTTCTCGAGAGTGAACATCATGTCTCTTATGCGCAATGGTTGGGGTAGGAGCAGGTAGACAGCATCATTTCCGGGCATCTCGCTGGGCAGCCGTCTTGAACTTCGCTAGGAGCGGCTCTACCACCCGGAGCAGATCTGCCGCAAAGAGGTGGTTTCGATACGCGCTGCCCGATCCGGAATGGGACCCGGTGGCTTTGGCTGCGGCGAGCCGGAGCCGCGCAACGGCCGCGGGCGTGATCACCCCATGGTAGAGCGCACAGTTGAGCCCGTCGGCTCCATTAGACGCGAAGTGCAGGGCACG
>JAPYTK010000376.1 GCA_029941785.1 Polyangiaceae bacterium
AGAGTTAACATCATGTCTCTTATGCGCAATGGTTGGGGTAGGAGCAGGTAGACAGTGTACTTGGCACCATCGCCACGCTTCAGCTTGGTGTGGCGTAGCAATATCTGCGTTTGTCCATCGTGCGCCCGCAACTCGACGGCGATGCGTGAGTCGGGCGTGCGACGGGAGAAGTCCGCCGTGCGCCATGTCTGAACGATGCGGCGCGTGCGTTCGAGCTTCTTCGTCACGCCCTCGATGTAGCCGTCCCAAGCGGTGAAACGACCGCCCACGCGACCCTCGACCCGTGCGCCACCGCCAGTCATTGCTGCGTGCCCCTTGCTGCTCATCCAGTGGTCGTAGACCTCCTTCGGTCGAGCAGCCACGATCCAACTCATCTCGACGCAATCCGTATCTGGCATGCTCTTTCCTGAGTACACTCCATCGATCTTGGAACGCAATAGCCGGGCGCAAGCGCGTGCGGGGAGCGGTACTATGCTACCTTGCCGCCAATGTTACCCACCTTCGACTCGCTCGCGCTCTCGCCCTCGCTCCTCGCGGTCGTGGCGGAGCTTGGCTACGACTCGCTGACTCCGATTCAGGCAGAAAGCATTCCTGTGTTTCTCTCCGGTCGGGACCTGATCGGACAATCACAAACCGGCAGTGGTAAGACCGCAGCGTTTGCGCTGCCAATCTTGAACAAGTTGGCGTTGGACCAACGCGCGTTGCAGGCGCTGGTTCTCTGCCCTACGCGCGAACTGTGCGCCCAGGTGACGCGCGAACTGCGCAAGCTGGGCCGCAAGGAGGCCGGACTTCAGGTTCTTGCCGTGTCTGGTGGTGAGCCGGCACGCGCACAGACCGAAGCACTGGCGCGTGGTGTACACATGGTGGTGGGCACGCCTGGGCGGGTCCTGGACCACGTGAAGCGCGGTTCGATCGAGTTTTCGGGGGTGACAACGGTGGTCCTGGACGAAGCGGATCGCATGCTGGACATGGGCTTCGAAGATGAGATGAGGGAGATTCTGCGCGCCCTGCCCAAGTCGCGCCAGACGGCGCTGTATTCGGCTACGTTTCCAGACGCCATCGCGGCGATCAGCCGGTCGTATCAGCAGGACGCCGTGCGCGTGACCATCGATGCACTCGGCGAGGACCGCGTTGAAATTCGCGAACTGACAGTTCGCACGCAGGCGTCTGAGAAAATGCATGCGCTCTACTGGGTGCTCGCCAATCATACGCACGAATCGGCGCTCATCTTCTGCAACACCAAGGCCACCATTTCGGAGCTTACCCGCGGTCTCTGTGCCTCGGGATTGAGCGCAAACTGTCTCCACGGCGATCTGGAGCAATTCGAGCGTGACCGTGTGATGGCGATGTTTAGAAACGGCAGTGTGCGCTTGTTGATCGCCAGCGACGTGGCGGCACGGGGAATCGATGTCGCGGGGCTCGATCTCGTCGTCAACTACGACCTACCACAGAAGCCGGATACGTACATTCATCGCATTGGCCGCACCGGGAGAGCCGGCAAGTCGGGGCTTGCGATTTCGCTCGCCACTGTCGCCGACGAGCGCGCGCTGGCGAACATCGAGCAGCGCCCCGGCGCACGACTTGAGCTGGTACGTTGCCCCTCGGGGGGCCCGCAAGAAATCGAACTGCTGGCGCGGCGCCTGGCGGGCCTGGCGTCCATGGAGACGATTCACATCCTCGGTGGTCGCAAGGACAAGTTGCGGCCGGGCGACATTCTCGGTGCACTCACCGGCGAAGCGGGGGGCCTCCAGGCCGATGAGATTGGCAAAATCGAAATCCACGACCGCCTCTCCTATGTCGCCGTGTCGCGACGCCGGAGCCGCCAGGCCCTCGAGAGCCTCAACAAAGGCCGCATAAAGGGAAAACGATTTCGCGCATCTGTAGTGCGTGGATTCGCCGGCTAAGGCGCACCAAACGTTGACTTTCAACATGACATCCGCATCGTGACCAGTACGATACCCGAGTGTTCTTCGCCTCACGTTTGCGACGGCCTTTCGGTCCGGTTGCTGGCGCTGGAGCTCCGAGCAAACGGCGACGAGACCTACCACGTGTCGTTTAGCCCGGCACCGGGAGCGGCGTTCCGATCGGGAGTCATGAGACACGCGGGCGGCCGGTCCTGGGATCTCATCGAGGGAAGTTCGGCCAGCTGCACAAAGGTGGTGTTCGGTTCCCCGGACGAGGTCTTCGGCCTCGCCCTCGGCGACGGCGATGTCTCGCAGCGAGCGTTCGCAGCAAAGGTGACCGCGGCCGCGCCGCACTGGCCAAGCGCACTCACGGAGCGCCTGGCCCACCGGCGCCTGTCGGGGGGCGGCACCGTCGCTTTCGATGCCCGCTGGTTCTTGGCCGAGCTGACGACCTCAGCCATCGACCGACCGATACTCTTCCCCAACGCCGCCTCGAAGCTCGGGCTTGCTGGGCTCGAACGTGCGAGCGCCATCGTTTCAGGGTTCGCTGACGCGTCCGCGGTCTTGAGCCACGGGGAAGCGCACGACAATGCCTTGGCCCAAATGCTTCTGCGCGCCTTGAGCGCCGAACGTACAGCGGATAGGGCGCCGGATTGGGACGGCGACGGGCGGCTGATCGGCGAGTACATGCGTGGCGAGCTCGCACAGCTCGGGACGGACATCGGCGATGGGTGCCGGGCAGCCGTGGGAACCGGTCCACTCCACGTGGTGTTTGACCCCGAAGAGCCTCTCGGCCTCGGCCTCGGTCCGCTGTTGCCTGCCGACTCAAACGCCAGCGCCGGTGACCACAATGACCACGAATCGATCGGCATGGGTGTTGAGGTCGGCGAAGTGCATGCGCGAGGGGCTGCCGAGCGCGCCGGTGTGATGGCGGGCATGGTTTTGTCGCGATTGTCGGAGCCGGACCTCGTCGTCTCGTCCAACGGACGGTGCAGCATGCCGTTTGAAGCTGTGCTCAAGGAAATCGACGAACGACAGGCAGCCGGCCACGCGCTGGCCGTCACGTTCGACACCGCTGCCGCCATCACCCACCTCTACGCCGTGGAGATGCCCGCGGCCGCAGCCCTGGCCGCCTTCGCGGCGATCGGAGCTTGCCTTCCAGAAATGAGGCGCATCGACGTCGGCGTCGGCGTCGGCGTCGGCGCAGCATTGGGCGCTCTGTGCGGACGCGCGCTGCTCTGGCGGGAAGACACCCCTCGGCTATTCATAGGCGAAGCAGGCTCCCTCACGTGCGCACACACCGACATCTGTCCGCAGCTGGAGCTGGCCCACGGCCTCCTTGGCTTGAAGATACTGGGAATCGCTTCTCACGATGCCACACCGCGCCTGAGCGCCGAACACGCGGGCGACGAGGATGCGGGCGATGGCAGAACCCAGGGCGAGGAGGGCAGCGACCAGGAAGCGACGCGTGTGCCCACGGACCGGCCACTCACGGTGCGCCAATCCCGTCTGCTGTGCGATGCCGACGTGACCACGGCGCTGCTGCAAGACGGAGACCTCGCCGTGTTCGACTCGGGTGCCCTGCAC
>JAPYTK010000377.1 GCA_029941785.1 Polyangiaceae bacterium
CATCAAGAGCGAGGTGTTCGTCATCAGCACGGCCGCGCCGCCGAGCAACGCCACCGGCATGATGAGCAAGCTGCCGTGCACCCCGAGCCCCTTCTGCAAGCGCGGCATCAGCCATAGCTGCACCACGAGGGCGCCGGTGTTGAGGATGAGGTAGAAGTTGGCGAAGAAGTTCGCGCTCTCTTGACCCGTCTGCTCGGTGCTGGCCGCCGCCAGGTAGAACTGAAACTCTACGAAGATGCCGGTCAGCGAGGCGCTCATGGCCACCACCAACAACACCGCCGCGTAGGGATGCTTGAACACCGCGGACACGGCCGAGCGCGAGTAGGCGCCCTTTTTCGTGGCTGCGATGATGGAGTGCGGCGGAAAGCGGTTCTGGGCTGCGAACATAACCAACGCCGAGGCGGCCAACATCGCCGCGCCCACCCACAAGAGCGTTCGCGGCATGACCCGCATGCTGAGCAGCTTGGCCACCGTCCCACCCAAAATGCCCCCGATGATCGAGCACGCGCCGATGATGGCGTACGGCTTGGCGAGCCGCGCCTGCTCGATCCCATCGAGCAGATCGGCGGCGAGCAACCAGGTCAACGAGAACAGCACCCCAAAGGCCAGCGGGATCAGCATGAAGAACAGGGTCATGAACAGTCCGCCACCCGGCCGCACGAAGCAGCCGCTGACGCTGAGCGCCACCGCCATCAACAACGGCGCCACCACGCGGGCGCGACGCGGCCCCAGGGTCTTCATCAGCCAAAGCGTCGCGACGGCAAAGGGCACGCTCAGAACGGCGATTCCGATATAGGCCTTGGGTAGATCGAACAGCCCGCTGCCCTGAAAATACAATGCGTCGCGGCTCGTCTTGATGAGCACGAAACTCGCGGTCATGAGCAGAACGGCGCTCGCAACAAAGATCGTGCGCAATAGAGTGGCGGGGGCACTCTCGTCCCCAGCCATGGCATGAGAAGTGCTTGGTGCAGCCACTGGGCCGCAGTGTAGCAGCCTACCTGCTCCCAGTTCCACCATTGCGCACAAGACCCGGCACGCTGACATCATGTCTCTTATGCGCAATGGGTGGGGTGGGAGGAGGTAGACAGCCAATTGAAGGCTCACACCCGAAGCAAGTCTCACGCACTTGGAATGTACGGCGAGTGCATCAAGAAAAAGCACGCGTCCGTCGCGCGACGATTCAAAGCGGATGTCCGTCGACCCGCAACTGGAAGAGAAAATACGGAGGCATGCAGGCGCCTTGACCGGTGCCGGTGAGCGAGCACACGTAGTCGTCTCGACAGGGATGACTTGCGTCGCACCGTCGCAGCGCCGCGGGGCGTGAGTTGTCTATGATGCACGCTTCGAAGGTGGTCCCTCGCGCGAGGCAATCATTGAAGTCGACCAGCAGTGCGATCCCTCCACAGACGCCATCCTTTCGGGCAAGTCGACAGCTCCCCGAGCACATCCCACCAGGGAAGCCCACCCGATTGCGCTCGCACACGCCCCCGACGCCGCATGAGAGCGACTTGATCGCGCCCACGCGATCGTCATGCGGGTCGTTCTTTTGGGTCACCGTGCCGATCTCGCAGGGGCCGCCGACAGAGTGGTCTTCGAGACAGAGCCCCACGTCTCGCTCGCCGAGGACATCTCGGCACCTGAGCCCTTTGGCGCATCGCCACTCTGGAAAAACATTGGACGCCAAGCTGCAGTGCGCGCCCCAGCCGTCGTCAGCGATGCGTTCGGCTACGGGGAAACGATCAGGCAAGGTGCCTTGTTCGGTCAGGGCGGTCATCACAGCGGTACGACGGCGACGCTCCTCTTCGAGATGAGGAGAGGCTTCGACCGCGAGTGCGTCGACGTGTTGGCCTTGGCGTGGCGCGCCGAGCAAATGAAAGCCGGCAAGGCTTCGGCTCTGGTGACAGCCCACGCAAGATAATTGATCGAGTCGCCGGAGCGTCTGTTTGCCGCCCTTGATCTCCTTGGCCTTGAACACTTGAGTGAAGGGGCGGTTGGCACGACGCGAGAGTCCCCGCGGGGCGATCGAGACGGCTTTGTGCGCGAGAAAACGATCGGGCACGAGCAGGGTGCCGTTGTCGAGCGAATCGTGTCGCTTGAGCCAGCTGAGGAGCTCGCGTCGCAAGGCGGGTTGTTTTAGTAAGCGCGCGACGTCGAGCATGTTCTCCATGGGCGCGGGCTTCAGGCTGTCGCCGTCGTAGCGGAACACGCGCAGAAGGTATTCGGCGTGCCCGGCCATCGTGGGGTGGACAGTTGAAGGCCAGCGAACGCTCTGCAGGTTGATCTCGACCGACTTGAGCCGTGAGACGCTCGCGAGCGGGCCGCTCATGAGCCAGGTCCCCAGCTCCTTTCCTGATAGCCCGTCGGGAGCCAGCCATCTGCGGGCGTGCGCCGCGCAGTCTTCGTCCTCTTGGAAGACGACGATGTTGACGGTCATCGGCAGGCGGGAGTCCACTCGCAACCCGTTCGTGATCGTGGTGTAGGCGAGGCGGTAGATCCAGCGTACCTCCCCACAAGCTCCTGGCGTGACGGGGAGGCGATCGATTCGGTTGCTGAGGCCAATGAGCTCCAAGCGGTGCTGGGTCGAGCGCAGCCAGGCGGGGTTGAACAAGCGGTGCGCATGTCTCATCCCGATCCCTGCTCGACGATCGCGTCGTTTGATGCTTTGGATGTCCCTGTCGATGGTCTTGGCGATCATCGAAAACGGGGTCATGTCGTTGAGGGTTTTCGTATCGTGGGGCCCACGGTGGCGCAGCCCGAGTTGCAGGCCGCGATGGGCCAAGGGCGCGAGCGCCTCAGGATCGGTCACGAGCACCACCGGGCTGGTCATTATCGGCGGCGGCTCGGGTGGGAGTGACGCGGGTTGTGCCGTTCGGCGTACCGGCTTCGCGTCCCCGTGGGACGAGCTTGAGGGTGAGGCGGTGCTGGTGCTGGGGAGTGGTGGTGTCGGTTGTCCGGCGCTGCACCCAAGCAGCATGAGCAGCGGGCACCATCGTCGACAGGCTATCTGCGACATGGCATTCAGCGCGTTTCCTCGAAGGTCATCATGTAGAGCCACGTCGGCGTTAGCCAGGATTCGCCGTTGAGTATAGTCCCGATGAAGGGCCGTGTGGCTCTTTCGCGAGTTAACATGGTGCCTCTTATGCGCAATGGTGGGGTGAAAGCAGGTAGGCAGCGACCTGTGTGTGCGTCGGCTCGGTGGCCTGGGTACCCAGCCCAAGCTGACGGCGGTTGTTGAGTCCCCAGCACCAGAGCGTTCCGTCGCTGCCAACGCCGCGGCTGTGGGTCGTCGAGCTGGCGATCTGGCTCCAGCCCGTTGGGACCGCCAGCGGTGTCGGCGCCGAGTGATTCCACAGCAGGCCACGTCCCAGCTGCCCCCAACCTTCACCGGGACGAGACGCGTCCGCCTGCTCCGTGCTGCCGAAAAGAGTGTGGTACCTTTCGAACAACGGCCCCAACGAGCACGGCCTGTGCCAGACAG
>JAPYTK010000378.1 GCA_029941785.1 Polyangiaceae bacterium
TCTCTGCAATCATCCCCCGTTGCGTTAGCGTCATGGCTGAACCAATAGAAAAACCCTTCCTTCGCGAAGGAGCGTTGAAGGAAAGCGTAGTCGCTTTCATCGTATTGGATGATGAACTCGCGCGTGAACTTGGAGTCCGCGCGCTCGGCGAAGATTACATTGGGTTTAGTTCCCGTCACCGTGTGGCCCCACTCGCTGAGCATCAAATAGGCGACCGCTTCGAGGCTTGTCGAGAACGTGTCCGTGCCAGTGTGGAAGACACGTGTTCGGCGGCTATTTTGCATCCGGGCGAGCGAAGGAACGACCTCGACCTGGTAGTAATAGCTCTTCGAGACAGAGTTGCCGGAGCCGCTGTTGCTCCCCGAACCACCATCGTTTGTGAACTTTTGTCGAAACGACCGAAACACACCATGAATAACGCTGTCGTTCTTGAGCGTGAGTGTGCAAGGCTTTTCGCACAAAGTTCGGATCTGAGGGTTCGTCAGTCCGGTCGAACAGTGGAAATCGACGACAAAGGAGTAAGGCTGGCCGAGGCCTTCCGTCCCTGCAATCTTGTCGACGGTGTATTCCGACGCCGCTTCATGCCACGTGATCGTAGGGTCAGTCATGATGGCCAAACCCTAACCCTGCGTACCTGGTGCCGCTAGGGCGAAACTTGTCCCTGTAGGAAGTTTCGAAGGTCAGCTTCCGATTAACACCTTCGCCTGAGAAGGCGCCACTTGTTTGCCGCACGGCGCGTTGGGGTTGCTGCCATTGTGCGCCGTCGTCACGAGTGCGTGCACCATCTTTTTGCCGTCGGCGATGACCTTGGAGCTGTACTCTTTGAAGACCACCTGATCCATCGAGGTGCCGCTCGTGACGCCATGCTGCACCCCGGCTTCGTCCCCCTGGCTGTGCGGAATGGTGGACGTCTCGACCACGACCTCTTTGCTGTCGATGAGCACCTTCTCGACCACGCCATCCGCGGTGTTGAGCATCGCGGTGTTCGGAAAGGGGGTGGGCACAGGTCCTGCGGGCGTAGGAACATTGCACACGTCCGGTACCGCGAGTGCGGTGCCCCCGCCCTTCGTCGAGGCGGGCATCTTCATCGCTGTTCTCCGCACCGCCGTTCACCATCGAGGGCGAGCAGGGACCTGTGCTGAGCATTCCGTGGGGCGGGGGAGACCATCGATATCTAAAGTTATTCAATTAGGGAAAAATGGCCAGAAGAGAATGAAGCCTCCCTTCAAGTATTTCTTGTCGGTCTTTGAAAGCCAACGGCAAGTCACCGGCAACGCAAGCTCAACCCCGGGTGCTCTTGATCGCGATGGGGGGCCTTCGGATCGACGGATTGATCGCCCATGCACCTCGTCTTCGGAAGTACGGTGAGCAACACTTTCACACTTGGAAGTCTACGGTCGCCATTGCAATCAGCGCGCCTTCATGGAGTACGGTAAAACGCATGAATTGCAGCTGTCCACGACCCCCAACGCGCTGCCGCCGACCCCAAGCCCTCAGCGGCACGGGGACGCTGGGAAGCTTGCCTGAGAGTCGGCACGCGCGGGCTTTTATACGCACCACGCGCTATTGACTGCTGACGGTTGATGGTCAACATCGTGTGCGCGGGGCAAATGGGGTGTTCGCCTACGGCTAGGAGGCGGCTTCCCGCATGCCCAGAAACATCAAAGCAGCTGTGAAGGTTGGGTGAGTCTTGGGACGATTGATGGCGAGTATCTACGACCGCTTCATGGCGGAGACGGAGCGTGCTTGTTTGGCGGATTGGCGAGCCGAGTTGCTCTCTGCCGCTTCGGGAGCCGTGCTCGACCTAGGTGCTGGTACGGGGGCCAATGTGCCACATATGCCCAAAGCCGTGACGCGGCTGGTCCTTTGCGAGCCCGATCCGCATATGCGTCGCCGCTTGGCGGCAAGGGCAGGGGAGGCGGAAGTCGCGGACGCGTCCGCTGAGCAGTTGCCCTTCGACGACGAGAGTTTCGATTTCGTGTGTTGCATGCTGGTGCTGTGCACCGTCTCAGATCCTGAACGTGCTCTTGCCGAAGTCCATCGTGTGATGAAGCCGGGCGGCAAATTGCTGTTCATTGAACACGTGGCCGCTCGGCAAAGGCCGCGGCGATTTTTGCTTCAGCGTTGGTGTGAGCCGGTGTGGAAGCACCTCGCTGAGAACTGTCACCTCACGCGAGACAGTGAGGAAGCGATTGAGAAAGCCGGTTTCGAGTTCGAAGTGCTAAAAAGGGAGAGCATGCGCAAGGCTCTGCCCATCATCCGCACCTCGGTCCGGGGGATCGCCAGGCGCGCTACGAGCGATGCCTAGCGCTCAGGGCTACGCTCGATTCGATTCGGCGTAGCCCTGGCGGGTGCGGTTGGCGCTAAGGCCTCACTCTGGACAGGTCTCGGCGATGGTGGCGTCGTCGAGCGCGTTTTGGCAGCCCTCCGGTACGTCCCACTGCACCGTGAGTTCGCAGCCGACTTTGTCCAGCCCGTTGGCGCAATTGGAGCAGCGATCAGAGAGCGTTTCGCAGGGATCGACCCCGCACGCGGCGGTGGCTCCGATAAGGGACAAGACACAGGTGGTTGCAAGCAGGATATGAATAATGCGTTTCATGGAATGACCTTGTTTTCGAAGGAGGTCGCGAACGAGCCGCCGCCTCCTGGTGTTGTGTATGCGAGGTAGACACACCGCTCGCAGCCTTGTCCGATGTTCACTTCGACGGAATGCTGCTCTGTCGCATCTGGCCGCACGCACCAAACAGCACGTTCTCGACCGCGAGAACGAATCGGACAATTGAGCGGCGGGCGTAACTGGCTGCGTGGACCGCCACACGCAGGGTCATCGCGCCACTCGTTCCCAACCGACCATGGCCCATGAGAGAAGCCGTGAAACGTTTCGATACGGCCCAATGGGACCTTTGTCGGGACTATGTTCCGAATGAGTGACACCACCTCAACCCCCTGCGAGGGGGGGACATGGGCCATCAGATGGACTACACTCTGGCGGTTGTCCCTTGATCGGTCCTTCACTCATAGGAGACGCCCAATGCGTTATTTGATTACAGCGATGGTTACGGTGGTGATGGTCTTTACGCCGATGACGGCTGAGGCCAAGAAGAGAGTTCAGAGCTGCGACCGAATAAAGGTCGAGATGCCGAAAAAATCGAGCCTGTACGACCCGTTTCATCTCTCAAACTGGCGCGCCGTTTCGTATGCGTATCGCAAGGCGTGCCACCGCAAAATAATCCGGGTTGGCAGGTGGGGGCGCGACTTTCGCGCCCAGATGACCCCGGCTCAGTTCAAACGCTGTGCCCAACTCACCCATCACGGCAAGAAGGTCTACAGCAGGGTCATCAAAGAAATCAAAACGGATAAAGACCTCGAGAGCGCGAAGGTGATTCTCAGGGTCAACAAGACGAAGAAGCACTACGAGCAACACGTGCTCGTCTTCGGAGCAAAGTTCGTGGCC
>JAPYTK010000379.1 GCA_029941785.1 Polyangiaceae bacterium
CTACCTGCTCCCACCCCAACCATTGCGCATAAGAGACATTATGTTAACTCTCGAAGAAAGCCATAAAGGGCCTTCATCGGGACTATACTCTCTGTGGCCGTTATTTTTTTGTGGCCGCCAGTTTTCGGGCATTTGAGCAGCTCGGAAGGCAGGGCAGGGAAGACCTCGCCGAAGTGGTCGGATGCGTTCTGTGCTTAGTTCAGGGGTCGTCATCTGACAGTACCCATGGTGCAAAGACTTTGGCGGTTTCGCGCAGCGCGACGCGCATGCGGAAGCGGCGACGAACCGCAATGGTGACGAGTAGCACCAGCGCAATGGGTAGCCCAATCTGCATCCCGCTAGACAGATGGACAAACGCCAACCAACTGCCTGCTGCGGCGAAGCCCGTACCAATGAGACTCAGCAGCGCGACGCGGTTGACTGGCGCCATCGCGACCTCTGTCTGTGACGCCAACAGCTCTGCGACGCGTTGCTCGAAGGAACGCTCCTGCATTTTCTTGCGGTAGTCGCCGGGAGCTTTCGCCTGCGGATCGTGCTTGGGCACGCGCGCTCTCAATGCAAAACCCGCAAGTTGTGCAACGGGCGCGCGCAATACGGCTCGCGTCAGCTTTTCAGCGCGCTCGCGATTGTCGTTGTTCAACAGCCGCAACACCACCTTGTGGAATGCCGCAGTGTTAAGCTCGTAGCGGAACAGTTGCATGCCGACGCCGCCCAGCGCCAACCCCAGCCCGACCACCAAGACCAAGATGCCGATGACCATCGAAACGAGTGTACCGCAACGAGTCGCTGTCTACCTGCTCCTACCCCAACAATTGCGCATAAGAGACATTATGTTCACTCTCGAAAAGTCCAAATAGGGCCTTCATCGGGACTATGCTCTCAGTTCAGGTATCATATGTGCATGGCGAACGAACCTCGGAAACTTCTAACGGCTTCTCTTTTCGTGGACGTGGCGCGGGCGGCCTTGGTGGCCTTGATGAATGGTGCGATTGTTCTTGTGATGTGGGATCAGGACCTGCGCGTGGGGACGAGCGATCCCGTCTTGCGACTTACGCTTGCGTTTACGTTGACCGTGCTAATCGCGTTGGCCACTTATGACGTAAACCGTCTTCGCCGTGCTGCGCACGCTGCTGGCGGGCGATCTTTGCTACGGCGGCCATCGACGGTGATTGCAATGGCTACCTTCGGTCTTTTCTTCCTGGGGTGGGCCTGGACATTGTTTCGCCCTAAGCTTGGCGGGGCGCATGGCGACTTTACCGTGTTTGCCTATCCCTTGCTGTTTGTCGCATGTTTCCCACTCGTTCTGTTGCTCGGCCTGCTCATTGAAAACGGATGGCTTCGCTTTCTGTTAAGGGGCGAACGAACCGCTGCTGATGTCGGTGTTAGTTCTGAGTAAACGTACTACCGCGCAGAGTCGACGCGGGTCAGCTAGGCTGCGCCACCACGAGCGGCTACTGGTTTACAGCACCTTTGACGGAGGCCTTGGGCAGCACCTAAGGGCATGGTGTGCTAACTAGTTCGTCACTTTGGAGTGCGCGTCCATTGGGGTAGAAAGTTGCTGGCGGTGTTTTGGCGCACTGCCGTTGAAGGAGGCGTGAACGATGTCGTTCTTAGGAACATGTCTTTACGATAGAGTGATGAAGGCGAGTGAGACGGCCTGCCTGAGTCAGTGGCGTGAGAGTCTGCTGACGGAGGCGGATGGCAAAGTGTTGGAAATCGGGGCGGGGACGGGCGCGAGCATAGATTCGTATCCGGAAAAACCTTCCCTCGAGCTCTATTTGTTGGAACCCGATCGGCACATGAGAAAGAAGCTGGTCGAGCGGCTCAAAGGGTCGGGGAAGAACGACGTTAAGGTGCTGGACAGTGCAGCGGAACACATCGACGCCAAAAACGATTTCTTTGATTATGTTTTTGTATCGTTGGTGTGTTGCTCAGTCGATTCACCGGCGGGGGCCTTGAAGGAGATAAAACGGGTGCTCAAGCCGAGCGGCAAATTGATCTTTCGCGAGCATGTCGCCGCACAACCCGGGTCAGACCGAAGAAAGTGGCAAGACCGACTCAATGGTATGTGGGGTTTTATCGCGGGGAATTGCCACTTAAATCGAGAAACCGAAAAAGAAATCACCGAGGCTGGTTTCGTCATTCAGACGATACAGCGGGAGAGCATGCCGTAGAGGTCTTTGATCGTGCCGCTAGTGGGCGTCCATTTCGCTCCGCCATCCACGGTCTGTCTACCTGCTCCCACCCCAACCATTGCGCACAACACGACCCCTCACCCCATGCCCCCACCGCAGCCAGCTCGCACCCGCGGCTGAGAGTAGTTTTGCGCCATGGCGGGCTCCAGGTCGCTGACTGCCTGACTACGTTCGGGCCTACGGTACGCCGCCGTTGGTGGTGTGGAGAATGACGCCGCCCGCACCCACGGCCCAACCGGTTTTTGTATTGATGAAATGAATATCATACAAAGAATTTGTCGTGCTGCTCTGCTGTATTCCCCACGTCGCGCCACCGTCCGTGGTGGCGACGAGTACGCCACCCGATCCAGCAGCCCATCCATTCGTGGCATCCACAAAGTGGACGCTCAAGAGGCGGCCGTTTGCTCCGAAGCGGCAATACCGCACGCCAACAGTATGGCCGCGATTAGTCCGAGACATGCTGAGTGGAGGATGGTCTTGGCAAGTTGTTGGTTCATGTTCATGGGAGGCTCCTCATGCGAGTTGTTGCGAGCACTTGATTCAGCACGTCCCATGCCAACTCCAGCATGTGGTCGATGTGCTCTAAACTGTGAGAACCAATGAACCAATAGACCAACGCTGACGGTTGCCGACCATCAATGTACCTATCCGACCGTCGCGCGAGGCTCACCACAAGCCCGAGGGTATAGCCCCATGAAGGCCCTTTATGGCTTTCATCGAGAGTTAACATAATGTCTCTTATGCGCAATGGTTGGGGTGGGAGCAGCTAGGGCCTCGCCTAGACGAGCGTCCTACGAGGAAGCGTCGCCACCTTCGTCCCCGAAAACCCTACCCCGCGCACTCCAAGATCACATCTGCCAAACAAGCGTCCCATTCGGCTACGCACGCGCCGTCGCCCTCACCCTCTGTGCACTCACGACACGTAGCGTCAGGCGGCCCAGTTTGGTTGCACAGCGGAGTACACGCCTCGGCACAGTTTTGGCAGGCACACCCGATCCAAGCGCCAATCAGGTCGGCCGACGACAGCTTCTCTTCGTCGCCATTGCAAAAGCATAATTCATCGGGGCTCCGAATCCCACCGCACGCAGCAGGCAGATTTCCACAGCCGCCACAGTTGGGCGTCTCTCGGCAG
>JAPYTK010000380.1 GCA_029941785.1 Polyangiaceae bacterium
GGCACATGCAATGGGTACGCGACAACCGTCGCCTCGATCCCTTTGAGATGTGGAAGAAAATGCGCAACGAGCGGTACCACAAGTACCGCTACTTCGCCTACGCGCTGATTCTCGGCTCCTTGTTTTGGTTCATCGCGGTCGTGCGGCGAATCAAGAGCCTGTGGATCGCTCAATGCTTGGGGCAGATCTTCATCATCCTGCTGTCGCAGCTGACCTGTTACTACTACTCGTTCATGATCCTCGGCGCGCCGCTGATCAAGGCCCGCAAACAGATCCAAGTGGGCCTGTTCGCGACCGCCGCCATCACGCAGATCATCTGGATGAACGGCACGGTCTACGGCGTCTACAACGACCACAAATACACCCTGCTGACCTACGCCTCCCTGATCTGGTGTTACGTCATGATCGGCTTGTTCTGGCGGCGCAGCGAAGGACTGCTCGCCAGCCGAACGGTCGAGCACGATACAGAAGATCCGGAGCCCGTAAAGGCCACGAGCTGAGCGTTACTCCTCGCTGCTGGCTTCGCCTGCGGCAGGCGCTGGGCTGTCACCGGTAGGCGCGCCCCCGCCCATCTCCATCACCGTGCGCTTCGCCTTCTTGCGAATGTCGACGTGCAGGCTGTCGTCGGCGTTGAGCGCCATGTAACACGCGCGCGCCTCCATCTGCTTGCCGAGTCCGCGGTACGCTTCCGCCTCGTTCCAGCGAAGCTTCCAGTCCCGGCCCTTCATCTCGCCGACCTTCATCGAGTCGTCGATCACGGCCTGGTAGTTCTTGCGACTGGCAAGCTCGCTCCACCACTCGCTCCGCAAGTCGTCGTCAGCGGGCGCCAAACCCACCGCCTTCTCGAACAGGGCGAGCGCCTCGTCATCCGCGTCCACGACGAGCTTGGCGCGAGCCAGTGAACGCCAGGCGCCCGACACCTCAGAATGCTCCTCGGCGTATTTTTCGAGACCTGGCAGCGCCTCGTTGACCTGTATCAAATCGGTGCGATCATCAGGCCAAAGCGCGAGCGCAATCGCCATTTGATCGCCGGGCTCGGCCGCGAGGGCCGCATCGATCTCCACGCGCGAACCAGCCATGTCCCCCGTCTTGCTCAAGCACTTCGAGAGTTCGAGGTGCGCAGCCGCCCGGTCCGGCAATTGTGCGACGAACTCGCGGGCAGCGCTCGTGGCATCTTCCAAGCGATTCAGCTCGCGTAGGCAGCTCACCTTCCCCTGCCACGCGCGCTCACCACCGCCGTCACCAGCGGACAAGGATCGATCGGCCGCCTCAAGGGCCACCTCGTAACGCTTCTCGCTCTCGTGATAGCCGAGTTGCTCAGCGTAAAACTCCGCGTCACGGGACTCGGAGTCCCACTGTTCTTTGAGATAGTCGAGCAAAGACTCGGTGCGAACGTACACCAGCGATGTCGCATCGCGCGGGTTCTCGTAGACGCGTGCCAACACCCCGAGCTTGGACAGCGCGTCCATCGAGCCACGGTGGTCGGGTTGCACGTCGAGCGCCTTAAGCAGGCTCTCGATCGCGGTGTCGTTGTCGCCACGGGCCACGTGGATCTGCGCCACCGACAGGTGAAAATCGGCCTCGTCGGCGAAGGTCTCGCGGATCTGCTTGTAGTACTTGTAGGCCTTGTCGTAGTCGCCCTGGTTGGCGAGCGCGGACGCGTAATTCATCTTCGCGGCGTGATCGTCGGGGCACATGATCGTGATCCGACGCAGCGTCTTGAGAGCCTTTTCGAAATCGTTCTGCTCGAAGAGCTTCTGCGCCTTCTCCCACAGCGGAGCCTTGTCGACGAAACCCTCGAGACCGGATACCGTTTCGGAATTGCGCCGTCGCCAGGTTCCGTCTTTGCCGGGCGCCGAATTGGTGAGAAAGTCCCCAATCCACTCGCGAAGCTTGTCGCCCTGCAGCCCGGTTTCGGCCAAATCGTCGAACTCTTCTTTCGGGATCGGTACGCGCAAGGGCATACCCTGGCGTCGAGCCAATTTCTCGTCCAAGTCGATGAGCACCCATTCCCGTTCGCCGCTATCCGTCATGGTCGGGCGAAGCTACCGCGAATCGCCTGGAGATGAAACACCGCTTGACGCTCGGCTCCACCATGCCGAAGCAACGGCCATGAGGCAGCGTCTGATCCAGCGCGCCGCGGGGCTTGCAGCCGTTCGGGACTACTTCGCGAAAGCCGACGTCCTCGAGGTCGATACGCCGTGTCTCGTGCCCTCTCCGGGGCTCGATCTCCACCTCGACGCCTTCGAAGTACAGGGGCACGAGGACGAAGCAAATCGGTATCTCATCACGTCCCCTGAATACCAGATGAAGCGCCTCTTGGCGGACGGGGTTCATGCAATTTATCAAATATCTCGGTGCTTTCGTCAGGCCGAACGGGGTCGCTGGCACAACCCCGAGTTCGTGATGGTGGAGTGGTATCGCAGCGGCTTCGATTATCGCGACATGATGACGGATACCCAGCAGCTCGTGCGTCACGTCGCCAACGTACTCGGAGGAAATATCGAGGTGGACGGCCGAACGATCACCTTCGATGAAGCCTTCGCAACGATGACCTTGAGCGAGGCTTTCGCGCGGTTCGCAAGCATCGACGAGGGAACCATGCTGACGCTGGCCAGCGAGGATGAAGATGCGTTCTTTCGCATCTTGGTCGATGAGGTCGAGCCCGGCCTTGCGGCGATCGACCGCCCGATCTTCGTTTACGACTACCCCGCCTCGCAGGCTTCACTCGCACGACTCAAGCCCTCCGATCCACGATTCTGCGAGCGATTCGAGCTGTACGTTGGGGGGGTCGAACTATGCAACGGCTTCGGCGAACTGGTCGATGCAACAGAGCAGCGGGCGCGTCTGTTGAACGACACGGCTCGCCGAGCCGCCGACGGTAAACCGCGCTACCCCATCGATGAGCGTTTTGTCGCCGCGCTCGAGCGCGGAGTACCTGCCTGCGCGGGCAACGCGCTGGGATTTGACCGCTTGATGGCCCTGTGTGTGGGCGCTACTTCGAGCGCGGAAATCATGCCCTTTTCCGACGACCGGCTGTAGCTACGGGCTGAAAGCGACCATATCCCACACAAAAACAGCACGATTTCGCGCCGATGTGCACGACACCCTTGAGAACCGGGCAAGAAGATGCTCCACTCTCCTCAACGAGGGGCCGCGTGTTTTCTGGCCTCTGTCTAGCAGGGTCGATACCCGCTGAAATTCTTGGGAGCTTTTATGTCAGGTCGCGTTTCGCTCATCACAGTTTTATGTTGCAGCGCATGGCTCGGACAAGGAGCTGCCATCACGGGGTGCGCGGCTGGCTCGACCATCGATGAAGGCCAGAC
>JAPYTK010000381.1 GCA_029941785.1 Polyangiaceae bacterium
CGATCATACCAGCAGCTGCAAATCGAAGGCGAACACGCTGACGGGAATTCGAAAGAGGCACACCGCGCGGTGACAGAATGACCCGCTGCCCCTTCAGAGAAGGCTGATTTCGTTGATCTGACCGAGACGTGTGAAGTTCAGGGCGCGGCTGGGGCTGCGCTTCGAGCGGGACGGCGGCACGTACAGAACGCCGCCGGGAAGGTGGTCGTACTCGAAGAACTGGCCGGTGAGGTACTCCGTTCCGTTCATGGTCTGCACGGCCACGGTGGTCTCGTTGCCGAGCGGCGGCTCTACCATGATCACGTCGTCGAGGTACTCGAGACGGCCGTCGGGACGCACGCTGACGCGCTCCCAGCTGAGGTTCATCATCTGAGGCGGAACGTAGTACGAAGCGTGGTTCACGAACTTCGCCTGCTCGTAGAGCTTCTTGTAGTTGTAGTCCGAGATCCAAGCCGGGTTGCAGTAACTCATCATGTCGACGAACGTCTCGGGAGCGTAGAGCGTCTTGCTGATCAGGTTGTAGCCGTAGACACCGATGCTGGCGCCGTTGTACGGGTAGGACGGATCGGCGTTGGCGACGGCTCCGCAGGGGGCATGCGGGCGGCCATGATTGTGACCCAGTTCGTGCACCGCTGTCTCGGCGGAACTGTCGCCGCTGTAGCCAAGACCAATCGCGGCGCGGGTGCCGCTGTTGTTGGGATTGCCGATGAAGCCGAGACCAGCCACACAACCCCCGCTGCAGTACGCGCCGTGCGAGGAGGCGGGCGCGAAGATGCCGTAGTAGTACTCGTTGTTGGCAACGCCATCCTGGTTGCGGAGATCGGCGATCGCGTTGAGCAGCAAATCCCAACCGTTGCCCCCCGCCTCCACCGGGCTGTTCCAGGAGAGCGGCTGCGCGCGAACGCTTATCTGCACCTCTGGTACCGGGTACATCGCGTAGAAGAGATCCTCGTAGCGCTGAAGTTGCGCCGCGGAAGTGTCGGGCAGGCGGTCCGAACCATCGGCCGCGTACTTCACCGGCACGAGGGTGATGACCAGCTTGCCAACCGTCTCGACGGCGAGTTTGGCGAAGCTCCCGCTATCGGGGTAAAGAGCCGCGGTGTTCACGCCGGTGGCGAGGGCCTCGTCCTGAAGCAGCTCGACGCGGTAACCCATGCCCACGGTGATCGCTTCGCCCGGCACGTCGAAGTTGATGGTGCTGCTTAGCGCACCCTCGCTCGAGGCGCTGCTCAGCGTGGTCTGAATGTCGACGGGGTCACGTCCGTCGATCGTCAGTCGCGCCGTGACCGCCCGGCCGTTGTAGGCAGCGTCGCTCTGGTAGAAGACGCGCAGCAGCGCTTCGCGGCCCTCGATGATCGGCGTGTCGGAGTTCACGTCCTGACCGTCCTGCATGATCGGCCGGCTCACGCCCTGGTAGAGCACCACACGCGTCACCGTAGCGCCATCGACGGCTTCCATCGAAGCGGTTGTGCCGCCACCGCCAACGGACGAGCTGCTCGCCCCCCCCTGGCCGCTCGTCGTGGCAAGCTCGCTGTTCGTGCTGCCGCCGCCCGCACCCGACCTGGTGCTGTCGTTTCCCGGGCCGGACCTCGCGTTGGCCGCGGGACTCGCCTGCTCGTCGATCACGAGACCGCTCGCGCCCGTGACCAGGTTGCATCCCCATGTCGACACCGCGATCGCACACAGCGAGAGCAGAGCACGATTCGACACGGCTCTTAACGCCCTGACGGGTCCCGCGACATGAAGGGGCGCACAACGTGCACGGCAGGGCATTTTCATCGGTTTGTGCTCCATGGAAGGTGGTTCACCCATGAGGAGTCGGTAAACGATGGACCGTGTCACCCTATGTGATCACCACGGAGCGTCGTGGACATGAAGGCCACAGCTGCCCTCATGAAAGTCGAATTCATGCGTCGATTGCACGTGTGGAGTTCGGCAGTCGCGGCCGGTGCCTCCACCACATCAGCGCCCATGCAACCACGCCGACGGTCGCGACGACCGTCAAGGCGAGCGAAACCTCGTGAGCAAGTTGCGCCGAGCGAACGCTGCGAAAAAGGCCCGAGACCGGATCCTTCAGCCCCGCCTCGAGACGCCACCTCGCGGCGTAACTGATGTTGACCAACCATGGCACGCTGAGCGCCAACACGATGAAACCACGCGTCCTAAGCGCGTAGGGCGCAACGAAAACCGCTGGAATAACCATGAGATAGTACTCAGGATTCACGTGATAAAACAGGAGGAGAACGAGCAAGGTCGCGGCAGCCCACGTCGATACCAGCGCTTGTCCTTCTGAATCGTCGTGCGCCCGTCCCCCGCGTCGAGCCCCCGCGATAACCCATGACACGGCAAGCACACACAAGAGCAAGGACAGCCCTCGGGCCAGCGAGATATCGACCAGCTGCTCGCGCACGATCCAGGTCCAAGCACTGCTACCGAAGTCAATGGGCGGGCGGAAGGACCACAAGGGGATCGACCCACCTTGCACGATGCTCGCCAACCACTGTCCACCATATCCGAGGCCGAGGATCGGCACCGTAGCCATCACGATGTGGCGAAGACGGCGCGACGGAGCGGCTGCAAACATGCTCGCGACCATGAGCACGGCGAAGACCTTTCCGCCGACCGCTGCCAGCGCGGCGAGCACGCCAGCGGCGACGAACCTCTGCCGGGTCCAAGCGTACAGCGCGGCGGCCATCGCGGCGGTCACGATCACCTCATCCTGTGCGGCCACCACCGAGGTCATCCACGTCACGGGCGCGAGCGCCCAGAGCATGACGATCCCAACACGCTCCGAGCGGGCCTGAGGCCTCATGACGCGTAAGGTAGCCAGGACGAAAGAGGCTGCGACGATCTCCCAGAATAGGAGCCCCAGGCGACAGGCGACCTCATCGGGAAGCAAGCCCAGCCACGGCCGTATCGGCAGCGCGAGCCCTATCCCTACGAGGGGCGCGCAGTCGTGCATCGCAGGGTCGAACATGCTGCGCCAAGGCGCCTCCGCAAGCTGGAGCCAGCGATCGATATCGCTCGTGACTCGTCGCCCGCCGGTGAACCTTACCAGCACGACGAGCTGCACCAGCCTGACCGACAGCAGCGCCGCGAGATACCCGATCGACTCGCGCATCGAACCTTCCGTCGGCTCACCGCTCTGCACAACAAGGGACCCTATCGGGGCTCGGGCGAAGGACCAAGTTCACCGTCGCAAACAAGCGGAAAAACCACGAAAAATGGCCCTCCTTGGAAGCTCGCATCATGGGTGTGATGAGCCATTTGGGGCGACCGCGCTTCGCCCCTAGCCGC
>JAPYTK010000382.1 GCA_029941785.1 Polyangiaceae bacterium
ACGGCCTTGTCCCACGACGACGTCGACACGCTCGAGGACGCCACGGTGGACTATGTGGGCCTGTGGCTAGGTCGTATCGCAATTCAGGAACGGTACGTCTCGGTTTCGCGCGAGGATATCCAGGCACGGATCGACTCGGTGGACGAGCGGATCACACGTGTCAGTTCGGAGGCCGACCGCAGGCGTCTCCTGTCTGCCAAGGCGGACCTCAAGAAGCTGCTGCGGCGACGCGATGAGATGCTCTCTCGCGACAGCGTAGCGGAGGCGACCATGCTGATGATGGCCGACTGTTTCGACGAGGCTTTTCAGCGGGTCATGGCGGATCCAAACTCACGAGAGAATATTACGAGCGGCCTGAAGGTCGCCGTGGAGCGGATGAACATCGAAGAAGATCTCGACTATATGCTCGATGCGGAAATCGAGACGCTTCTGGCAGGGGCGAGCTGAACAAGGAGAGGCTGTGATGAGAGTTTCAAAAGAGAGTTTGCAGGCGCTGAGCGACTACGAGGCAGCAGGGCAACGCGTACGAGATGTCGTGCAAGAATCTGTCCCGGATATGGGGAAGCTCGTGCGCTTCGTTCAACGGTACACGGCGTGGAACATCGCTTTCGGTGCCGGCGTGTGCACGCTCGCCAGCAAGATCGGCCGCAGCACATCGTTGTTTCGCGAAGCCGGATATCCGCCGGCGGTGGCCGACCGCAGTGTTCTGGTTGGCAGCTACTTCTTCGATGCGGCCCGCGCGGAGTTCAACGATGGCGCGACCCGTCATCGTGACACGCATCGCTGCTTGGCCCAGGCTTTCCTGCTGGGCATCATCCAGTATGCCGAAAAGAGCGATTCCTCTTACGCGGATGCTGGCAAGCTCGAGGCGCTCTTTGCCGAGCCGCTGTGGCTGACGGGTTTGCGCAACCATTGCGGGACAGGCTATGGGCAAGGATCACCTGACGACTTGTCATCGATCTTTCGAGCCATGGGTTACCATCTCGGTTCAGAGGTGCTCGCGGACCAGGAATTTACCCATATTGACAGATCGTTCCGAGAACTACAGCCCGAGCTCGTGACGGCTTTGGAGGCCGCGCAGATCGAAATTGCCGGGCAGAGCCACGAGGCCTATTTTTGGCTGCGTGCTCATTCTGGCCTCGGCGACGGGGCGGAGGCGGACCACTTCAAGTGGGCTGTGCGGGGCGTTCATCGCGCTTTCGACTACGTACCCGAGTCCTTGCACGAGGAGCTGCGCGCGCAGATCGACCACGGTTACCTTGAGTTCGCGGCTGACCATGAGGTTTTCTTCAACAAGGTGAACAGCGATCCCTTGCCTCCCGCATAAGCCGATACGTTTGGCACAAGGCCGCTCGCTGTGGAGCGAGTTGGGAGATCCGGGAGACGTCCCGTCCGGTTCGGACTAGCCTTAGGCTTCAGATGGATCCCGACGCAAAGTCCGCCCGCGATGCGGCCACCATCGAGCGGTACCGCGCCTCCTTCGAGGCGGTGACCTTGAAGGCGCCTGGCTTTCCGACAACAACGATTGTGCCAGCAACGGGCCAGGCGACATCTGCCTGCCGCAAAGCGTACGAGACCTTGTGTACGTCCGGCGGTGCGGTGGACACGGACCTACGCAGCGAGAACGAGCAGCGCGGTTTTGCATCGGCCAAGAGCGCGGCTCGATCACCGGGGATCGAACTTAGGCTAGGTGCCACCATCGGCGAGGGGGGCATGGGTCTCGTGCGAGCGGCGACGCAGCGATCGATGGGGCGGTCCGTTGCGGTAAAGACCTTGCGAGAGGATTGTGTCGACGAGGAAAACGCGATGCGCCTGCTGCGCGAGGCGTGGCTGACGGGCACCCTCGAACACCCCAACGTGCTCCCCGTGTACGACGTGAGCGTGGACGAGGCGGGGCTGCCCTTGGTGGTGATGCGCCGTATCGAGGGCGTTGATTGGGCTGACATCATCCACGATACCGGCGAAATGGCGAAACGGTTTGGTGAGGGGGATCGCCTCGAGCACAATCTGCGCGTCTTCATTCACCTGTGTCGGGTCGTGGCTTTCGCGCACAGCCGCGGGGTCGTGCACCGTGACATCAAGCCCGAGAATGTACGCATTGGCCTTTACGGTGAACTGTACCTGCTCGATTGGGGCATTGCTCTTGCTCTAGAGGACGACCAGACCGGGCGTTATCCACTTGCCGAGCACGCACGGGAGATGGCCGGGACGCCCTGTTACATGGCACCAGAGATGCTCGGCGGAGACATGCCGGCCATCACCACCCGTACGGACGTCTACTTGCTGGCGGCTGTACTCTACGAGATTGTCTGCGGTTGCCCTCCGCATGATGGGGAGAACATGATGGCCGTGATCAGCAAGGTTGTGGTATCGGCGCCCGTCATCGGTGGCGACGTCCCCGCGACGCTGAGGCGAGCCATCGTGAATTGCATGGAGCCGGATCCGGATGCACGATCCATGTCGGTCGATGATCTACGAGATACGGTGCAGGAATATTTGCGTGAGCGAGCGCAAGAGCATCTCTTCGCGGACGTTCAGGAACGGCTTCGCGAGCTCGTCGAGCTTCTTGCTTCAGCCGAAGCACCTGCCGACAAGCGTGGGCGGGTTTACGACTTGCTCGGCGCATGCCGCTTTGGATTTCGATACGTCGTGACGGGAGGCGGTCCGCTAGAGAAGGGTACGGCCGGGCTCAACCGAGCCTTGCAGGAGGTGGCTCGCTTCGAACTCGAGCAGGGTGATTGCCGGGCCGCGCAGACTCTTTGTGATGAAATGGAAGAATGCCCAGCGGACTTTCAGCAAGAGGTGGCGAATGCCTTCGCTGCCCAAGTCGTCCGCGAGAGGCGAGGCGAAAAGCTCGCGCGTGATTTCGACAAGAGTGTCGGGCGCCGTACGCGGGTATTTGTCGGCGTTATGGTCGGGTCGGTGGCCACTTTGTTACCACTGTTCGCCGACGTCGGTTCCGAGGTTGATGTCAGTTATCGAGATCTTTTTGTCATCGTCATCGTCGCGCTGATCGCTGTCGTGGTGGTCGGCGTGTGGGCACGCGATTCGCTCTCCAAAACACGGTTCAATCGACGCGCCGGCGGATCCGTTCTCGGGATGTTCACCGTGCAGCTGTTGGGGGTGATCGGTGGATACATGAGCGGCATCGAGCCGCGGTTGTTGTTGGTCATGTTTCCGTTGTTTTGGGCCTTCGGCGACTTGATGTTCGTTGTCGGGGTCGAGTGGCGCATGTGGCCTGCAGCGGTTGCGCACGTGGGCCGCGGATAACTGCTCGGTCTCGAGCGTCTTT
>JAPYTK010000383.1 GCA_029941785.1 Polyangiaceae bacterium
AACCCCCAAAACACGTTCAAAACCCCGCTCCAGAACGCAGCTGCCCCGTGGCCCGGCTTGCTGTCCACCCGAATGCGACGAATCAAGGTGATGTTCAAGGTTCAACCCACTTCGATTGTAGCGCGCCACGCTATGAGGACCACCTGACGCCCGGTCGCGCCACGAACTAGGGACCACCCCCGCGCCACATCAAGGGACCACCCTGTGGCGCACCTCCCAGATTTCTGCGACCCCCTTCATCGACACCGATGGAGGGAAAGATGGCGTACAGGGAGTTGTTCGTGGTTGAGGTCAAGGAAATCTTGAGGTTGTGGGCGCGCGGACACGGCTTCCGGCACGTTGCGCGGGCGACGTCGCTCGACCGAAAGACGGTCCGTCGATACGTCACCGTCGCACGCGCGCTCGGCCTCGATAGGAATCGGGAGGATCTCGCGCTCGATGACTTCTTCGTCGGCGAAGTCGTTGCCAGCTTGCTGCCCGGTGCGAAGTCGGCGCCAGGCTCCATGCGGAATCACTGCCGTGCTCATGCCGCTGCCATTGCAGGATGGGTCAAGGCGGGCGCGAGAGGCCCCAAGATCGTTCGACTGCTGACGCGAGAAACGGGTGTCATCGTGCCGCTGCGAACGATGCAGCGGTTCATCAGTGTGGAGCTCGGCACGCCCAGCCGCGGGCGCACGGTTTGGGTCGCGGACGGCAAGGCCGGCGAGGTACTGGAGATCGATTTCCTGCTGCTCGGCGACTTTGTCGACCGCGAAACAGGCAAGAAGCGTCGCCTGTATGCGTTGCTTTGCCTTGCGCCGTTCAGCCGACACGAGTTCGTCTGGCCATGCCTGGGGCAAACGCAGCAAGACGTAATCGACGGACTCGAAGCTGCCTGGCGTTTCTTTGGCGGTGTGTTCCCGGTGCTGCTGCCCGACAACATGAAGCCCATCGTCACGCGGGCCGACCCCATCGCGCCCGTTCTCAATGTGCATTTCACCGAGTACGCGCAGGACCGTGGATTCGAGGTTGACCCCGCTCGTCCCCGCAGGCCCCGGGACAAGGCCCGTGTGGAACGGCAGGTTCGCTTCGTTCGCGATGACTACTTCGGCGGCGAGAAGTTCGGCAGCTTGCGCGAAGCTCGCGAAGAAGCGGTGCGCTGGTGCAGCGAAACTGCGGGAATGCGCGACCACGGGACCACGCGCCGGCAACCGCGTGTCTGCTTTGAGCAGGAGGAACTGCCGCTCCTCAAGCCTGTTCCCACGGAGCTTTACGACCAGCCCCGGTGGACCACGGCGACGGTCAAGCGCGACAACGTGGTCTGCATTGGCTCCGCGCTGTACTCCGTGCCGTGCAAGATCGAGGACGCGGAGCTGCGCGTTCGAATCGACCGCGCCACCGTGAAAATGTACCTGGCCAACCAGCTGGTGAAAGCGCACCCGCGGCAAGCGCCGGGCGGTAAAAGCATCGACCCCGCCGACCTTCCCGCGGGCAAGGTGGCGCTCGCGACGCGAGACGCGAGCTCGTTGCAACGCAATGCTGAGTCGCTCGGAGTGCACGTCGGCGAGTACGCTCGACGGCTGCTCGAGGCACCGTTGCCGTGGATGAGGCTGCGCCGCGTGTACGCGCTGCTTGGCCTGGGCAAGCGTTACGGCGGCGCGGCGGTGGACGAAGCCTGCGCCCGGGCACTGGAGCTAGAGGTCGTCGAGGTGCCGAGAATCGCCGCGATGTTGGAGAAAGGCTTGCTCCGCCGCGGCCTGCTGCACGTGCCGCCGCCGCCACCCCCGGTCGCGAACAATGTGATCGCACTACCGCGATTTGCCCGCAATTCCAGCGAGTGGCGGGTCGACCGCCCGACACCGGGAGCACCTCCAGATGCGCAAGCTTGAGCTCAACACCGACCTCGTTCGGGTCCTGAAGAAACTTCGCCTCGGTCGAATGATCCCGGTGCTACCTGAGCGCCTGCGGCAAGCGCGCGAGCGGCAAATGGACCCCGAGGACCTGCTGCTGCTGATTCTGTCGGATGAGACGCAGCGTCGCGAACGGCAGCGGTTCGCGCTCCGCACCAAGGTCGCCGGGCTGTCGCCAGTGATGGTGTTCGACGAGTGGGACAAGACGGCAAGTGTCACCTACGACAGCCGCTTGCTCGACGAGCTGCGCACCCTGCGATTCGTGGACGAGAACCACCACGCGCTGGTCATGGGGCCAGTCGGCGTCGGTAAAACCATGCTGGCGCAGGCCCTGGGCAACACGGCCATTCAGCGCGACTTCAAAGTGAAGTATTACGCCGCAGACACGCTCTTCAAGCTCCTCAAGGCAAGCCGGCTGGACGACACGCACACGGCAGAAATGCGTCGTCTTGTCGCGGTTGATTTGCTCATCATTGACGATTTCGCCCTGCGACGCCTGGACGTGATGGAGACGGCGGACCTGTACGAGCTCGTGACCGGGCGACACCGCGGCGGCTCAATGATCATCACGAGCAACCGCACCCCGGAAGAGTGGCTGGGAATGCTCGCCGACCCGATGCTTGCGCAGGCGCTGGTGGATCGCTTTTCGAACAACGCCTACGACCTTGTCATCGAGGGCGAGTCATACCGCAAGCGTCAGAAGCCGCGTCTTTCCGCAGCTGGCGCTGCGGCAGCGACACGCCCCGCAGAATAACGTCCGACAGTTGATGCGTCGCGACCCGCGTCGAACCGCCGCCATTCGTGCGATTCGACGTCGCACAGCGTCGGCTGTGGACAGCCCTTCGGCCTGACCACAGCGGGTGTGGACGGACAAGCCGCCCCCACCTGCTATCGATACAAAATACGTCACGAAAACGACTCGTAGGTGGTCCCTAGATGTGGCGCGGAGGTGGTCCCTTTGATGTGGCGTTTGACAAGCATGGCCAATCCAACGCCGATAACTGCGCCGATCCAGATGCCGTTGCCCATGTCGTCGATGGCATAGCCGACCGCCGCCCCGATGCCGACGCCAAGGACGGAACCAGCGGCATAGGGGGACTTCTTGTTCTTGCTCTCTTGTCGACTTTCGTTCACTGCGGACCTCTCTTGGTCTTAGACGTTAACCTTGAAACGTTCTCCGAGGATGACGGTGAAGGTTTTGGTGCGAGGGATAGGTATCGTAAAGGCGTGGTGCCCAAGTTGCCATATCGACTGCCTTTGCCTGATTTGACGCACCGGTTTGCTCCGCGTCGCGCAGAATCCCTCCCAAGCTCAGCGACTTCATTCGTTTTCGAGGTCATTCCATCGCTGAGCAAGG
>JAPYTK010000384.1 GCA_029941785.1 Polyangiaceae bacterium
TTGTAGCGACTCGACGTCCGGCGCCTTCGGCCCGTCAACCCGCCGCGGCGGGGGTGCCAACGACTGTACCGTGGCTGGCACCCAGTGCCCGGTCTTCTGCCATCCGTCCCTCGGTTGCGTGGATTGCCTGCAGAACGATGACTGCGGGGCAGCGGAACCGGTATGTTTCCAGGGAGAGTGTGAGGAGTGCGGGACGAACGCAGACTGTCCGACGGGTGAGTCGTGCTTTCCCAAGGAGCACTCTTGCGAACTTGCATGTGATACGGACACCGACTGCACTCCCTCGGAGCCGATTTGTGACGCGGCGACAGGAGCGTGTGTGGGATGTCAGAGCGAAGCCGACTGCCCGGCAGACGAACCGATTTGCTCCGCGGCGACGGGGCAGTGCGTGGCGTGCGAGACGAACGACCACTGTGGTGTGGCTTCGCCGATATGCGACACCGAAGAGGGCGAGTGCCGCGAGTGCATTATCGATGCCCACTGCCCGGGTGCGAAGCCCCGATGCGTGGACAACTCATGTGAAGCGGCCGCGAACTGTGGTCCCGGCCTCGTCGATTGTGGCGCGGACGGTTGCGTCGACCTCTCCACGGACACCGAAAACTGTGGCGCTTGTGGTGACTCTTGCGGCGCGAACGCTTGCGTCAGTGGTCAGTGTCAATGCGACGGCGCCGGCATGGTGACGTGTCCGGGCGACGGTTGCGTCGACTTGTCCAGCGACGCGGACAACTGCGGCAGCTGCGGAACCGAATGCACACCCGGAGAGCAATGCAATTCGGGAAATTGCAGCTGCGCCGCGCCTGGTCAAAATTGCAACGGCAATTGCGTCGACACGGCGCTCGATCCCGACAACTGTGGCATGTGCGGCACTGCGTGCGCGGCCGGTGAACTGTGCTCCGCTGGCGCGTGTGGCTGCAAACCGGGGCTGACGAAGGATGGCAACAACTGCGTCGACCTCCAGTCGGATCCGAACAACTGCGGCATGGTCGGTATGGCCTGCAACAACAACGACGTATGTGAACAAGGTCAGTGCAAGAATGCGTGTCAGAACCTACCCGACGAGTGCACCGGCGCGTGTGTCGACAAGGAGACCGATCCACTCAACTGCGGCAAGTGCGGAGAGGTGTGCAAGAACGACGAGGTCTGTTTCAAGGGCAACTGCAAGAAGTGGGTGGTTCCAATCGGTTGCAACAGCTGCCCGTGTCCTGGCCAATGCGTAGGTGATTTCGATTCTTGCTGTGGCTACCCGGGCGATACGTCGAAACCGATTTGTGTGGAGGCAAATTGCCCCTAAGCTGACGCAAGACGTGAGGGACAGCTGCACCTCGACGGGGGGGCTCGCTCAAAACTGGGCGAGAGTCTTGGAACGTGGTTGATCGTGTTGGCATGAGTCGAAAGAGTCTGTTCAGACGCAAAGGCGCGCAGGATGCGAAACGAGGCGCTCTCGTGGATGGCCGCTATCGGCTTGGGCGCGAGATTGCCCGCGGGGGGATGGGGGCGATTTTTGCGTCGGAACAGCCCATCACCGAGCGCCCCGTAGCCATCAAGGTTGCGCTCGGCTCCGGAGCGGCGCGCGAAGAGGCTGAGGTGCGACTCTTGCGGGAGGCGCGGGCGATTGCGACCGCTCGGCATCCAGGCATTATCGAGCTACTCGACGCGCGAGAGTGTGATGAGCATGGACCGTTTCTCGTGCTCGAGTTGCTTCGGGGCTATCCGCTCGATCTCGTCATTGAGCGACAGGGGACCTTCTCGATGCGGACAACCGCGCAAATCGGACGGCGCTTGTGCGAGGCCTTGGCCTTCGCCCATGAGCGTGGGGTACTGCACCGTGACCTAAAACCGAGCAACATTTTCATCCACCGTGACGAGGCAAACCGCGAAGTCGTCAAGCTGCTCGATTTTGGCGTGGCGCAGATGAGTGAGGCATCGACCGATACGGCCAAGCTCACCAAGCTGAACCATGTCGTGGGTACGCCGGAATACATGTCTCCAGAACTGCTCAGTGGCGAACGATCCGACGAACGAAGCGATGTGTACGCAGTTGCTGTGACGCTTTTCGAGTGTTTAACGGCGCAGGTTCCACACAGCGGCAATTTGCGTCAAGTCGCCATCAAGGTGTTCACGGCCTCGGAGCCGCCGTCGGTAAGGGCCATTCGAGCTGATATCAGTGAAGAATTTGACGCCGTGTTGTGCCGCGCACTGCAGGTGCGGCCGGCGAAGCGAACACCGAACATGGCCACGCTCATGGATGAACTCGCGGCGGTCACGCAGCTGTCTGATGACGAGTTGCCCTTGCTGGTCACGTCCGACGACGACAGCGGCGTGGTTCATCGAAAAATGTCTGGAAAGAGCGCCTCGCGGCGACGGGGCGAGCCGAACAGGCGCCAACAAGCGACCGACCCCATCCCTTTGGTGACGCGGGCCTATCGACGCGTGGAGTCCGACGTACCGGTGAGGCTTCGCTTCGGGGACGGCAGCGAAGTCGAGGCCAAAATGGTCGACATTTCGGAGGGGGGCATGTGTGTGCAGATGGCGGGCGGCAATGAGCACGAACGACTAAGTTCGGTACGCTTCGAGTTGCCCGGCGTTGCGGGCGAGGTTGACACGTCGGTGCGATATTGTTGGGGCGGCCGCAAACCCGATGACAACGTGGGCCTGAGTTTCGTGGACCTCGCTCCGGATGCGCGCGTGGCGATTGCCCGTCACGTCGAGTCCTTGAGCAGCTAGATTGGGAGGCATGCGCGGTCGCCGACGAATGCGAGGAGGGTGGATGGCCTTGGCGAGCGTCTGTGCAGGGCTTGGTTTTGCCGAGCTGGCCGATGCGACTGAGCGCATTGGACGATTTGAAATCGACATTCACCTGACTGAGCCTGACGCCGCCGGCGTGCGTGAAGCGCTCGCGATCCAAATGTCGGCGTTTGATGCGCTGCGGATCCCGAAATCCGATGCCTCAGCGTCGGAACCCAGTGCGCGTGAAAAAATGACCATGCGCATCGAGCGCATTGCTGGGAACTCCCTCCGCGTCACCGTTGAACGGCTATCGGACGGCCGCTCTGTACATCGTGTCGTCGAAGTGACCGAGAAGGAGGGCCGAGCGGAATGGCATCGGGCGGTTGCGATACAGGCTCGCGAGCTTCTGACCGAGGCGATGAGGCAGTGGCAGCCCAAGCCGGAACCCAAGCCGGAACCCAAGCCGGAACCCAAGCCGGAACCCAAGC
>JAPYTK010000385.1 GCA_029941785.1 Polyangiaceae bacterium
GGTATCCCAAGACTCAAGACCACGGTGTCAAGACGGCTGGTTTCTTCGTCTTGCTCGGAGCTGACATGCCATCGGTGCTTTACGAAACGGCATTCATCTCCAATTCAGGAGATGAAAAGCGCCTCGCCAAGGCCGATTTTAGACAAAAGCTCGCCGATGCGATCGTCAATGCGGTGCGTGCGTACCGGACGGGCCACGGCAAGTAGGCTGGGCGGCTCAATCGCGGGGGTCTTCACTGCAGAACCGCCCCTCGCGCAAGACAAAGCGAGACGGCCCGTTCACCCGTGTTTCCCGAATGGAGTGGGACGGATCACCCGGCAGGACCAACATCGGGGGGTCACTCGCGACGAATTCGGGGCACACCGGTTGAAGGCTTTGGGTGGCCGCAATGGCTACGGCGTCCTCGATGTTTTTCGCGGGTGCGAGCAGCTCGAGACACCGGGTGGTGGGCGGCGCGAGAAACACTTCGCCCGAGGCGCTCGCCTCGAGCATCTTTTGAGGTGTAGCCCAGACGCTGCTCGTGGTCTCGTGGTCGTCGTGTTTGCCGGTCTGTCCGTCTGGCGCGCAGGCGAGAAAAAACCGGGCATCGTAGCGACGGGACTCGGCATTGGGTGTCACCCAGCGCCCAAACGCGTGAAGAGCGTCCAGTTGAAGCGAGAGCTTCGCCTCTGTCAGAAGATCGCCGAACGGCCTTCCGGAGGTCAAAGCAGCTCGCAAGGCCTCGCAGTGCTGGTCATCGATCGGCGTGGTCGTCAGCGCGAGGGCGGCCTCTTCCAACAGTTCGCGACACGCGCACACGCCCAGCTCGCGTGCATTGATGGCATCTGCGGCAAAGTCGGTTGCCCGGCGGGGGGTGCCCACGCATTGCGCGATGATGGATGCTCCACGGTCGGCGGCGTCGAGTTTGCCACCGGGGAAGACTACTGCACCACCGAGAAACGCGCTCTTGGCGTGGCGCCGGACAAAGAAGATCTCGAGGCCACTGCGGGGGCGATCGCGCACCACGATGACGGTTGCGGCGCTCTTTGGTTCAGTGGGTATGGCCTCGGGATCGAGCTTGAGCACGGGCCGTTCAGTGCTCACGTGTGTCCGCCTCCGTCAAGAGGTCAGCGAAGGGCTCACTTCGGAGGCGCGATGTCCTTCAGCTCGGTTCCCGCGGCGTAGGCATAACTCACATAAGCGTCGAAGCCGAACACCGTGACGCCGATCGGAGCCGGGGCGCTGAGTCGGTGCACACCGTCATTTTGTACGCCCGGGATGATGGCCCCGTTTTCGGGGTTGACCGTCGGAAAGCTGAGCTGGCAGCGATAGGCGAGCCGCTCAAGAGGGGCGGTACGCGTCTCGGTGCTGAGCCCATCCCCGGCGGTGATCTCGCAGTGTTGATGGCTCAAGACCGTGCCGTCGAGCGTGACCGGGATGCCGACCGGCGCGGAGATCATGATGAAGTCGAAGGCATACTTGTCCGGCGTGAGAAAGACGTAGCTGTTGCGGAACTGTTCGGTCGGGGGAACGACGATCAGGCTCGGATCACCCCCAGGTAGACCGCGTGGTACGCCAGCGGCATCCTGGCTGGCGGTCACTTGAACGACGTGGACGGGCTCGCTGCTCGTCGCGATGAAGTCGGACATGGCTGCCACTTCGTGCGAGTCGCCCGTCGCGTACAAATTGAATTCGTGGTCCGGGGGCGGCAGCGAGGTGCGGATGATGGTCTGTTCGTTTCCGATGGCCACGAAACGGAAATACTCCGGCGTGTTCACCGAACCGAGATCGCCCCCTGCGGATTTGACGGCGGTGCTGCGGCTCGGGGAGCGAACGAGCGCGAAGGTCTTGCCGGCCGTGCGGATCGGGTCGGATTGTTCCTCGAGGTGGTCGGCGCAACAGCGGCGCTCGAGCAAGGTCGTAAAATGCGGTGCGTCTGAGGCTTCTCCGCCGACGAAGACGGCAACGGGTTCGCTCGCCTCAATCGTGCTCCCCGTAAAATCTGCGAGAAAATCGGCTGTCTCGAGATTCAGGACGTCGTAGGCGTCGAGCTGAATCTCGAGTGCCTCGCCAGCCTTGGTCGCGGCGATGGGGCCGCCGGCGATCACGTTGGTTGTGGGCCGGACCCGCACCATGGTGTCGTCGGTCGTGCCCACCACCGTGAGGAAACTACGCAGGTTGATCGGGTAGGCCGGGTTGAAATTCGTGTTGGGATCGCCGGTGACGGCGATGGTCTGCGGCCAAGAGGCGACGACGTACGCGAGGGCTAACTGGCCGTCACTGTTGTAGGTGATCGCCTCGCGGGACTTGAGAAGAGATGCGTCGTTGGAGAAGACGCTGACATTTTCCAGAGGGTTGAATTGATAACTGACGACGGGGAAATCGCTTTCGATCTTGTAGCCGTGCCGAGTGAGCGCGGTGTGGGTGCCGGTATTAAAGGTCCCCTCGGCGCTTCCATCGACCTCGCGCGGTCCGAGCTTGAATACCCGGAGGTTGAGAGGGGCGATCACGGCCTCCGCCATCAGTCGGGGCGCGTGGCTCTCGCCTGGTGTCGCGTCGTCTTGGGTGATGCTCACGTGCGCGGCCACGTCGTGATGAGGATTGGACACAACCACTGCGAATTGTTGAGCCGCGGCGTTCTTCGTGTCGTCGATCATCGCGTTGTCCAAATCGACCGCCCAGTACTCACAACCGAGATTGCTCCGTTTGGTGGCCGCCTCACCGCAGAGGTTGACGCACGCACCGTTCCGACAGGCGAGGCCCGCTTCGCTGTCGCACGTTTCGAGCACTTCGCTCACCGCGCCATTGGGGTCACATCGAATGACCTGTCGGTCTTGGCACCCGAGGGAGTCGGGGAGGCAAGGTGTGCATTTGAGCAGACCGCCGGCGCACACTTCACCCTTGTTGCCGCAATCGTCCGCCACCTGCCAGCTCGCTTCTCCTGCAGTGTCGTCTTCACAAATTTGCAGGATGTGGAGGGCGCAGCGCTGCTCCCCGGTGAGGCATGGCGGCGGCTGAATCGGTGGAGGCGGTGGCGGGTACCAGCGCGTACTCGGATCGAACTCGCAGCTCAGGGGAAGCAACAGGGCGATGCCTACGGCGGAGAGCAGTCGTTTCATGGCGACGTGATCAAT
>JAPYTK010000386.1 GCA_029941785.1 Polyangiaceae bacterium
GTCCCCCCAACACCAGAGCGTGTCATCGGTCTTGCGCGCGCAGCTGTGATACGCGCTGACGCTCACCGTGGCCCAGTCGCTCGCGCTGCCGACCTGCAGCGGAGCGAGCACGTTGGTGTTGGGCGTCTGGCCAAGCTGTTTTTGGTTGTTGCGTCCCCAGCACCACAGTGTGCCATCGGTCTTGACCGCGCAGCTGTGGTAGTAACCGACGCTGTAATCACTGACCGCCGAGCCGTTCGTCACGGGGGTTGGCGTTGGCTGGTTGTTCGCCGCGCCGTTGCCGAGCCGACCGTAGGAGCCCGCTCCCCAGCACCACAGGGTGGTATCGGTCTTGAGCGCGCAGCTGTGCTGATAAAATGCGCGCACGCTCTCCCAGTCGTTGTCGGTGCCGACCTGGGAGGTGCCGGCGACGTAGTTCGAGGTGCCGCCGCTGGCCGACTCACCTTGGTTGTTGTCGCCCCAGCACCAGAGCGTCTTGTCAGCCTTGATCGCGCAACTGTGTCGTCTGCCGCCGGCCACCTGGCTCCAATCGGTGTCGGTCCCGACCGCTTGGGGGGTGTCGTACGACGTGCCGTTGGTGAATCCCAGGGCGCGCTCTGAGCCGTAGCCCCAGCACCAGAGCGTCTTGTCGTTCTTCACCGCGCAGGTATGAAGCTCGGACGTGGCGACCGAGGCCCAATCCGCCGCGCTGCCCACCTGGGTGTGAACTTGTCGTGCGACCGCATCGCCGAGGCCGAGCCGGCCATACCCTCCAGCGCCTGCACACCAAAGGGTGCTGTCGTTCTCGACCCCGCAGCTGTGGAAGAGGTGCCCCGAGAACTGCGCCCACGCCTGCGCGGTCTCGTTGGGAGTCTGTGGGTTGGCGAAGCTTCCACGACCGAGCTGTCCCCAATCGTTGCCGCCCCAGCAGGCGAGGCTCCCGTCCTTCTTCAAGCCGCAGGTGTGTCGCAGGCCGCCGCTCACGTCGGTCCAGTCACTGTCACCACCGATCTGCACCGGCACCAGACGTCGGTCGGTATCGGTTTGCGCCAACTGGCCGGTGTAGTTGGCTCCCCAGCACCACAAGGTGTCGTCGTCCTTGATGGCGCAATTGTGCTCGAAGCCGCCGCGCACACGTTTCCAGACCGTACCCTCAGCGATGGGGGTGGGTACGGTCTTCTCTGCGGTCGTGTCGTCCCCGACCTGGCCGTAGGTATTACGTCCCCAACAAAAGAGCGCCCCGTTCGTCTTGATCCCGCAAGTGGTGCGCCCGGTCCGAACTTGGGCCCAGTCGGCGTCCATACCCACTGGCGTGGGGTCGGGGTAGCTGCCGGTGCTGGATCCGATGCCGAGCTCGCCGCTGGAGTTGTTGCCCCAACACCAAAGCGTTCCGTCTGTCTTGAGCCCACAGCTGCTCAGGTACCCGGTGTCGATGGCGGCCCAGTCGGTGCCGGTGCCCACTTGAACCGGCGACAGCTCATCGGTGCTGCCCATCGTTCCCGTTCCGAGCTGCCCGTTCGTGTTGCGCCCCCAACACCAGAGCGTGCCATCGACTTGGATGCCGCAGGTGTGATCTTCGCCCGCGGCCACGGCCTTCCAATCGAGATCGATATCAGCTACGGCGGGCAGAAGCTGGCTGGATTTGGAGCCGATCCCGAGCTGCCCATCGCCGTTGCGGCCCCAGCACCACATCGCGCCGTAATCTTTGATCCCGCAGCCGAACTGCTCGCCCATGCGAACGGTCGCGGTCCAGCGGTTGCTCTCGCCTACCTGAACGATGTTGGCTTGATTGGCGCCGCTACCGTTGCCGTTTGCCCCGGACGTGCCGCGACCCCAGCACCACATCGTGTCGTCTTCAGCGACGGCACAGCTGCTCTCGTACGCGAGCGAAAGGGCGCTGTAGCGCCGGATGCACTCGCTGTTGTCGTCCGGCCCCTGGGAGCCTATCGGGCACACGCAATCGTAGCCTCCCGAGATGTTCTCGCAGACACGACTCTCGTTGCAGTCGTACATGTCGAGGGCGCACTCATCGATGTCGGCACAGACCTTGCCGTTGCCATCCCAGCCGTCGTTGCAAGCGCAGAGGTACGGATCGTCCCCTGGCTCGGGTGCATCGTTTGGCGAGCACGTCGCCTCGGGATGGCAGTTGTTGTGAAGGCACACGTCGGGGCCGGTTCCTCCGGTGTTTGCTCCCGCTTCGCCACCGGCGTTGGTCCCTCCGCCGGCGCCGGCGCCGCCCACGGCTGATGCGGTCTGCGGTTTGTCGCTACATGCGCCGAGTAATGAACTCGTCGCGAGCGCAGCGACGATGGCCACTGCCCGCACGAACGTGAGACGATTCCGTGAGTGAATCGTCCCCCCGAACGAAAAAGCAGCAAAGTCGATCATATCCCGTAACGTCAACTTTGAATGATACGGGACAGTTGGGGCGGGTTCAACCCATTGTCTTCCGCTGAAGTTGTCTTCGGCGGGGGCACGATTGAGCCAAGCCATTGGCTGAGCCCCATTGGCGGGTCCGGCATGCCACCCTGCCGCACGAGCGACGCGCGGCGGACGATAGAGTGACCTCACTTGCCCCCCTTTGGTGATCGTTCAGTCGCGGGCGTACAAGGCCCTGGGAGCTGAGGGTTGGTGGACTCGTGCCGCCGGGCCTTTGGTTCGGACTGGCTTCGTGGCGTGACCCTCGTTTGCAACGACCGCCTCCCAAGGCACGATGAGCACGGGTGTGGGGGCCTGGCTCGCCATCTTCTCGGTCTTTTTCGCTTTCGCTTTCGCTTTCGCTTTCGCCTGCGTCCGCGTTTTCGTTCTTGATCTAGCCGGTGGATCGTCGTCGGGCGGATTCTCGCGAACGATGCGCTTTTCTGAGATGGTCGTAGGGGACTGCCCAGCCGGAGTGGTGTTAGCAGATGGTTCTGCGGCTGTTGTCGACAAGGGGACCGTCCCCAGAATGGCGACCGAGAGGTTATGAATCGGGCGTGCTTCGCCGATGTTGAGCCTGCCCTCTTGAATGGCCTTGGCCTCGTCACCGCCACTCATTTGCTGCCACGTGATGCTGGCTACTGCCGACGCGGTGAAGATGCCGAGCTGTCTACCTGCTCCTACCCCAACCACCTCGCATAAGAGACATTATGT
>JAPYTK010000387.1 GCA_029941785.1 Polyangiaceae bacterium
GCTCGGGCCTGAAGGTGACCGAAGGGGGGTTGAAGGCATCGATCCACCGCGCAAATTGGGAGCAGGCCTTTCTTCCCGTGGCGCGCGCCCAACGCACGGCGGCGAAGCTCATCATCGACGGCGCCGCGGCTCGTCTCGCCGAGGGCCTTGCCGCCATCGCGCTCTACGCATGGCTGGTCACGGTGGTGGGTGAGGGGACCCTGGTCGGCCGGAGCACAGGGTGGATCACCTGGTCCATCGCCGGTACGGCGGGTGCGTGGCTCAGCCTGAGCTGGTGGTTGCGGCGACAGGCCATGGCTCTCGAGACGGTGGCGCCGCGCGAGGTCTCGTTTCGCGTCGCCATCCCGCTGCCGGACACGTGAATCACCGTGGCGACCCTCGGTGAGGATGTCCAGAGCGAGCAGTGCGATATCCGCCACAGCGGCTGAGTCGGTGGCTCCGACACGGAGCTTCGCCGCCGTCTTTGTGGGTCTCTATGGCGACCGCCGCATTTTTGGGCCCTTCTAGCGAAAGCGTGTGTATGATTGCCCCGGTATGTCCAAGTTGAAGGCGCGGCGACTTCGATTCAAGCTACAGCTGGGAATGCTCATGTTGATGAGCATCGTGTACGGCTCGTGCTCGCTGAATTTCGAGCTGTGTACGCCGCAGATGGCGGAGTTCGGCTTCTTCTCCCGCGGTGACTGCGCGTTGACGAACGCGAGCTTCTTTCAGGGGCATGAATGGCTCACGTACCTGGCGAACCAGGACCTGCCCCCGGCGCAGCGATATAGCGACGCTGAAGCACGCGCCATGGCGGAGGGCAACCGACGTGTCGATTATCCCAAGGAGCTGCTCATCCATCTGAACAATGGGATCCTCGCCTACGTGGAGGCCTTGGTCGAGTTCACCGATCGGCCGGAAGTGCAGCGGCAGCACTTCTTGCTCAACGACCGCAACAGCTACGAGGAGGCGGCATCCGCGGGGCACGAGCACATCATTTCCCTCTCGGTCAACGCGATCAAATCGTGGAACGTGGACCGCGATCGCGCGCTCGCCCTCATCGGGCAAGCGCACCATACGATTCAGGATTCATTCAGTCCGGCGCATACGGTGCGTGAGCCCGCCTTTGATGGGCAACCGTGGGCGGAGCTCGATGAAGAAAAGCGGCTCAGCGCGATGCGCTGCGTGCGAAAGATCAAGGCCTTCGCCCCCCGCGCTTCGGGCTTTGGCGACGAGGACATCGAGTACCACGGCGCGACCGGCGGCGAGAACCTCGCGCACACCACTCCTGAGGACTCGATTTACCGCGAGGGTGACGATTGTCACTCTCCCACCACCCAACAGGTGGTCGAAGACTGTCTGTCGATGGCCGCCCAGCGCGCCCGTCTCGCGACGCGAGAGCACCTGGCGGCGGTGAAGGCCGTGCTTCAGAGCAGCGCGAGCAGTGAAGAGCTGCCCGCGCTCGGCCGTAAAGAGATTTTGAAGTTCATCGACAATCATATGGCGCTCTGCCAGGAGTCGTCGTGACATGAGGGGACGGCTTTTCCGCCTCGCTTCGCTGGCCGTGCTCGCCGGCTTGCTGGCTTGCAACGACCCCGGTCTGACTCCGGAGCAGCTTCAACGTTGCAGCCAACTGACGGGCGGGGTGCTGCGCCATGAGGGGCTGAGCGTGCGACTCGACTCGACCGTGCATCCCGGCTCAATCGATGCGGGCGGGTGCGCACGATGCGATCACGGTCGCGCCGCTTGGCTGGCCTTCAGCGGTGCTCGGGCCGCACTACAGCGCGTGCCGCCGCGGCTCCGACCAAGCGAGGTGCCGATTCATCTCGATCCCACGCGCAGCACACCGAGCGCGATCGAGGGCGGTATCGTGTTCCACGGGCCCGCGCGCGCCCTCATCGTTCACGGGAACGCCGTGGCGCGCTTCGACTCGAGTGTGTGGCTCCACGAGCTGGGGCATTTACGTAGCGCTGGCGCGCGCCCCCCGCGGGATGTCGCGCGGAAGCTCATGCGGGCCGTCGAGGAGGCGGTAGCCGATTATTATGCGGCGATCATTTTGGGCTCGCCGCGTCTCGGTGTGGACGACGAGGTGCACGAGCGCACAGCCGATGGGCAAGCGGCGACACGTGATCTGAGGACGCCGCCACCGGCCTCGGTTTTCGACTGGGCGTCGCTCAGCTTGCCCCAATTCGATGCCGATCCGCACAAGCTCGGCTGGCAGCTCTCCGCGGCGCTGTGGAAGCTCGAATCGAGCGACACCGCCCTGCTCGAAGACCTCGTCACTGCGCTGGCCAATGAGGCGCCGTGGCCGCCAGGCGCGATCGGCCCCGCCGCGGTCGCCGACGTTCTGCTCGCACGCTGCCCAGCGCGCAGCCGCGAGTCGTTGTCCGCCGCCCTGCGGCATTGGATCCCGAAAGAGATATGGACCGGATGAATTGGCCGCGCGAATCCGTGAGTGACACTATGAAAAATTCAACGATTTCAGCACTATCCCTTTGGCCTCGTCGCTTGCTCGTGATCGGCTTGCTCTGGTGCTTGACCGGCTGCAGCATACCCCTGAGCAAGCAAGCTCTGTGGACACCAGCGCAAGGTCCACCGTCAGCCGATGCCGTGTTCACGTCGGAAGAAGACAGTGGGCTGGCGCTCTTTGGACTCATCCACTTCAACGAGCCCGATCACTACGCCGTGCTGCTCGAGCGGACCCGACGGCGCAACAAGTGTGAGCGCCTGCATCACGTACAGCTCGACTTTTATCTCGATCACTGGATCCTCATCGCCTTTCCCATCAGCCGCGTCACCGCGATTTGCGAGCGCGCCAAACCCGAGGCAGCCGCGGCGAAATGAAGGTGCTGGTCGCCATCGCCCTGGCGGTCTTCGTCTCGCTGGGGTCCACGCCATCCTCCGCGGCGGAGCCGAGTGCAGGTGACGACGGTGCTTTCGTGCCGGCGTCGTGGTCCGTCGATTCGACGGGCTACTGGGTGGTGGGCTTTGCATTCGAGCGTTCGGGCGACAATTTCGTCGGCCGAAACGTACTTGCGGACCAGCTCTACGGTGTGGGCATGGGCTATCGTTATCGACCGATCGGTATTCACAGCCGCTTGATGTTCAGCCCTCGTGAGGAGTTAGAG
>JAPYTK010000388.1 GCA_029941785.1 Polyangiaceae bacterium
GCGCAGAGCATGTGCCGCATCGTCTGATAGCGGTCCTCCGGCCGCGTGTTGAGCGCACTCTGCGTGGTGGCCTCGAGCGCCTCGGGAATGTCGAGTTCAGGTCGAATGCTAGACATGGGCGGGGGAGCGGAGGTCAAGTGGTCGCGAAACAGACTCCCCACTTGACGACCCGACCGAAATGGCGGCTGGCCCGTCAGCATGATGTACATCGCGATTCCGAGCCCGTAGATGTCGCTACGACCATCGACATCGCCCCCTTGAATCTGCTCTGGTGACATAAACAGCGGCGAGCCCAATGCCACGCCTACCCGCGTCTCACCTCGGTTGTCCCCCACTTCCTTGACCAGGCCAAAATCCAACACCTTGATGAAATCACCCATGAGTGGTTGATTGACCAAGAAGAGATTCGACAACTTAATGTCCCGGTGTATCAGCCCGTGCTCATGCGCTTCGGACAGGGCTGCGCAAATCTGCATCGCCATCCGAATCACACGCAAAGCATCGATCGAACCCTCGCTTGCAACGACGTGCTCGAGCGTCTGCCCGTCGAGATGCTCCATGACGATGTAAAAGGTCTCTTCGTCATGCTGGCCGTAATCAAATATGCGAACCGTATTAGGGTGGGAGAGTCGTGCGCACAGACACGCCTCGAGAAAAAAGCGATTTTGAAGCTGTTCTCGGTGAGTCGCGCCGAGCTTCAGGAACTTCATTGCCACCGTACGGTCGAGAGGCCGCTGCGTCGCCTTGTAGACGCTACCCATTCCTCCGCTGGCGATGTGTTCCACGACGAGGTAGCGGCGATCGATCAGCTGGCCGCACCGTGGGTCCATCTGGAGGGGCTTCGATGGCTCATCGCCCTTTCCTGCGGCCATCAGCATGCGCTCAAAGGCCTTCCCAAGCACACCTTCGCCGGTCATCGTCCGCGCCTGCCGTCCTCACCGTCCAATATGTATTTAGTCGACATCCAAGCGCCTCCAGAGTCGCGGCACGAACCGATGATGTCAAGGGCCTATGGGCATCTAGATGTCGAGAGGGTAGAGCGAAAGCGGGCGACGCGTTCGGATGCGACGACTCTGCCCCACCTTGGGCCACTGCGCCTTGACGCGAGCCGGCTTGACCTCCGCCATCGTTGGGCCAGTAGGGGTCAATGTGACGACCACCCGCCGAGCGTTCACGACGGTTTCATCCGCCCGCGGGTCCGCCTCTTTGCTCGACGCCGCATCGTCCTCGGCCAACCACAGATTCTCGGCTGAATTCGACACGCGTGGTGACACGGCGAGGAGCACTTCCCCGTTGGCCGCAGGCGCAAACTCGGAAGTGTAAACGCTCTGACCCACGACGAGTAGCCCGGCTTGCAACGCGACCGCTGCCGCGACGAGCAACGGCATCTTTCGTCGTGCCTTGGGCCCCTGAGATGGTTGAGCGACCGGCGGCCCAGCACTCGCTCCGACGACGGGAGGCGCCATGATGGACAGGGATGCGAAACTGGGAGCGGGCCGCGTCGGGGTATTCTCGACACGGAGCGCCTCCGCCCGTGCTTCAGCTGTGAGTGCTTCCTCCTCCCAGGCGGGGATCGAGGGCATGTCCAACGCTGGAGCCGCGTGGTCTCCGACCTTGAGGCGGACCAAACGTTCGGCTTGGACGACCGCGTGAGGCTTCGTCAGGGCCGGAGAGGGGCTCTCAATCGGCGGTCCGTCGAAAAGCAACGCAGCGCGAAGAAGGGCGTCCTTTGACATGAACGGCAGCGTCTCGTCTTCACAATAGCGATCGCGATCCGGACGAGGAGGCGGTAGAGCAAGAGAGGGATCGAGTGTGGGGTTCATCGTGTTTTCTCCTGAACGTAGTGAGGCCCCGAACGGGCAGCGGACGAGAAGTAATCGCCGGCGGCTTCCTCCGTGATCACGAAATCGAAGGCCCAGGTTGGCAGCGCGCCGAACATTGCGTCATTTCAGGCACTTCCGTCCGTCCTGCCCGCTCGACCATCAATTGCAGTCGTAGAATCACGGTCCCGATCGGTGGAACGAGAGCTTGGCGAGCGGCACGTTCTGCACCAAGGCATGCCTGGCCCAGAAGTCCGGTAGATGGTACTTTCACTAATCGCAATGGTTGCGCCCAACGTTCCACAATCGCCCCATCACCTCTCGCAGCGGTCCGCCCGTTTTCGGAGCATGCTCGATGAACATCACCGGTTCATTTGGCGCCTCTTGAGACGATTCGGTGTTCCTGAGAGCGAGGCAGATGACGCGGCGCAGGACGTATTCTGCGTGGCCGCCCGACGCATAGCGGACATCAAGAGCGGCAGCGAACGCTCGTTTCTCTATGGAGTCGCGATCCGCGTCGCCGCTGAGAGCCGACGACGACGAGGTCGACACCGGGAGGATCACGTCAGCGGAGCCATCACGGGAGCGGTCCTCCTCGAATCGGGTATCGAGACGCGGGCGAATCGTACGATGGCCCGCGAACTTCTCGATGACGTTTTGGACGAGATGGACGAGCCGCTACGCGAGGCCTTCGTCCTGTTTGAATTCGAGGGCATGGCCGTCAAGGATATCGCCGACCTGCTCGAGTTGCCCATCGGGACCATCGGCTCACGCTTGAGGCGAGCCCGCGAGAGTTTTTCTGCGTCAGCGAGCCGCCTAAAGGCACGACTTGACTTCGGACAGCAACGGACATGACGCGAACGAACCGGCAATGAGAGAGAGTTTGCGCGCTAGGGCGTCGTGAGTACCGTGCTTCTACAGCCTCCGCCACCATCTCGCCTAACGTGGGTACACCTGACACGTGAAACCACCTGAATCCAACGACCCCTTCGAGCGCATGCTACTCGACGCCGGTCGCGCCGAAGCGCCCCGCGCGACTCGATCGATGGAGAGCCTGCACACGATGCAGACGGCCCACACCGCCAGGCCGCCGCCGAGCCGAGATATTCCCACGATCCCAGCCGCCGATGGCAACGTTTTGAAACCGGGCGTCTGGATCGACAATTTCAAAATCCTACGACTGGTCGGGCAAGGGGCCATGGGCGCCGTGTATCTCGCACGTGACAAACGACTGGGCCGCAAGGTCGCGCTCAAAGTCGTGCTGCCGCATCT
>JAPYTK010000389.1 GCA_029941785.1 Polyangiaceae bacterium
CAACGACAACAATGACTGTGCTCCACAGAACTATTGTTACGGCACGACCTGCGGCACCGCGAAGAACTGCGCGGGGGTCAAAACCCTCGCCCCCCAAGCGCCGTCCGGCCCTTACACCATCGATCCCGATGGCCCAGGCGGGAACAAGTCCATCGTCGTCTACTGCGATCTGTCTCAAAACGGAGTCACGTACGAGACGCTTGGCATCGGACGACATGACAAGGCCTACCAAGGCTATCAATTACTCTCTGTCAAGGCGCTGAACCTTGTCGTCACGCGAGCGGCCTTCATCTGGGCGTACAACTATCAGGGGGGATTCATCAATCTCGACATCGGTTGGAAACCCGGCAATTGTTGTTTCAAGTACGGCTCGACGTCAGAGTCAAACTTCCTCCACTTCGGATCCACAAGTAGCAAAGACCTAGTCTTGCCCTGCTCCAACCAAGGTCAGACGTTATGTACTGATGAATACAATGACACGGTCATGCGATTTCGCACGGGGTCGGTGAGCTGCCAGGCACCGACGATGGCGGCCAATTTCTTTACTCTACATCCGCCCGTGGGCGGCCCCGGCTGCATCTCCGCTGAAAACCCCGCGATCTTCATGAAGAAGTACTGACGGCGTGGCCAGGTGGACTTTTCGGGGTCGCACCGGTAGAACACGTTTCATGTTTTCTGAGCGGCTGTTGCGGCGCCTCGGCCCCAAGCGACGTACGTTGCCCATGGTTGCTGAGCACGTTCGCTTGGACACCTATCCGCCTCCCTACCCGGCGGGTTGGTATCCTCTGTGCGCCAGCGACGAAGTCGAGCCCGGGCAGACGAAGTTCATTCAGGCCTTGGGCGAACAACTCGTCGTGTATCGGGCAAACAGCGGGCGGCTTGGCCTCCTCGATGCCTATTGCCCCCACCTCGGCTCGAACTTGGCCGGCGGTCGGGTTCGCGGTGAATGCATCGAGTGCCCCTTCCACCGATGGAACTTCGCGGCCGATGGCCAGGTCCAAAGCATCCCGAACGTCGATACGCCGGCGCGAAGCCTCAAGACCCGAGCCTGGAGCGTGCGCGAGATCGATGGCCACATTGCCATGTGGTTTTCCCCCGATCGAGCCAAAGCAGCCGACGCCTCGTACCAGCCCGACTACGAACTGGAGCCGCTCGAAGAGGTCGACGATGGCCGGCTCGTTTTTCGCGGACAGCATGACGCCGGCACCATCCGCATGCACTTGTGCGAATTCGCCGAGAACAGCGTCGACTTTCAACACTTCGGGCCCATTCACGGCAAGATGATGGTGCCGTGGCTCGGCTTCAAGATCCCCGGCGTCAATGTCCAGCACGTGGCCTCCTGGGAGGCCGACGCCGAGCAGTCGCACAAGGCCTATTTTTGTAATGAAGCCGTCATCGAAATCGCGGGGCGAGTGTTGCCCAAGACGCGCGCGAGCGCGACGATCACGTTTTACGGGCCCGCTGGCTTCACGACATTCCGCATTACCCTGCCCGAGCTCGGCGACATCGTGATCTATCACACCCATCTACCGGTCGAGCCGCTGCTGCAGCACGTACGCTTTCGCTGGTACGCGGCGCCCAACATCCCGCGACTGCTCGTATCCTACGTCGTCGGCAATTGGATCGCCCAATGGCGCGAGGACATCGCGATCTGGGAGAACAAGGTCTATCGCTCCAAGCCGATGCTGATCGCGAACGACGGTCCGGTGCACAAGATGCGTCGGTGGTTCGCTCAATTCTACCCCGCCCAAACGGATGTCATCCGAGCGGCGGCGGAATGAAGCCCAGCTTCGTGGCACGGGCACTTCGGGGCCATCATAGAAGGCCCAAGCCCAAGACAGCGAGAATCGCCCCCTCCTGAATGGCCTCCAGGTAAACACCACTGTCGGGAATTTGCGATCCGAGTCCGACGATGAGCAGCGTGAGCGTCACCACCTTAAGACCCAAGCCGGTGTAAATGAGCCGTCGCGGATAACTCTTGGCGCCGGCAAAGCCTCTACGCAAGAGCAACCGCGCTGCGAGCACGATCAGCACGTACCTCGCGCCGATCGCAGGCATGAACATCAGGGCGTGCTCTTCCATGAACGACGCGGACAGCCATTCGTAGAAGACCTTCCACTCGAAGAGGTGCATGGTCCACGTTACGGTCGTCCACCCCCCAACGATCACACCGAAGAGCGCCAAGATCGCATAGTGATGACCGCACTCCTCGGCACGAGAAAAGCGCTTCGCCATCAATGCACTCAGGTACAGCGCGGACAGGAAGAAGTCGGCCCACATGTAGTGGTGGGCGGGGATCCGAATCGTGTAACTGTACAAGAGCATCAGGATCGCCAAACCCGCCACCCTCCGAAGCTCATCGCCAGTATCTCGATTCAAACGACCAGGTAAGCAAAGCGCCACGAGACCAAGAAGCACGACCGCGGCGAACCAAAGACCAGCCGCCGGGACGTAAATTTTCCACATCACGAAGTGCAGCCCGATCGCGACGAAGGCTCCAATCGCCTTGAGCGCATGGTGTCCGCGCCATGGCACGAAGAGAAACAGCTTGAGGGCGAGGCTGGCGGCCATCCAGCGCTGGTGACCACTAGGACTCAACCAGTCGATCCAGGCGTGCCAGGAATGATGCTCAAAATTTCCCGCATCCGAAAACGCAAAGGGCTGGACCAACGCGAAGATCGCGAAGCTCAACACTGCCAACAAATAGCGACCCCTGCCGGCCCCGCCCCTCGCCTCGACGACGAGCGCGATCACCCAACACAGCCACATGTTGACCAAAGCGGGCATCGCTCCGTAACGGTACACCGTTGGGTAAAAGAACAATCCCACGCCCCCAATCACGATCCACGAGGCACGGACCGCACCGAATCGGTACGCGCCCACCGCCGTCGCGCCGAACAGCAACAGCGCCGCCCCCCGCATCTGGGACATGTTGGGGTAATGCACAACATCTCGAACGAGGGCCATACCGGTCCCCCAACCAAAACAAGCCGCCGACGCCAACACGCCAAGCCCTAGCCCAATCAGCGCGCGCCTGTTGCCCCCGCGGTGTTCCGCCAAGAACACCGAAACCGTGATGAGC
>JAPYTK010000390.1 GCA_029941785.1 Polyangiaceae bacterium
GAGCATGCCCTCGTCCATGTTGATGTCGATGATGTTCGCGCCGCCGTCGACCTGCTGCTTGGCAACCTCGAGCGCCGTCGTGAAGTCGTCTTCCTTGATGAGACGGGCGAAGCGACGTGACCCCGTCACATTGGTCCGCTCACCGATCATGATGAAATTGCTCTCCGGCCGGATGGTCAAGGGCTCCAGACCGCTCAGGTTACTCAGGCCGCTGCCATCGGGCTCTTTCGGTACCTCACGGGGAGGGATCTCGCGCAAAGCCTCTGCGATCGCCTGCACGTGTTCGGGCCCCGTCCCGCAGCAGCCGCCGAGGATGTTCGCCAAACCCGCTTGCGCAAACTCCGACAGGTGGCCGGCGGTGGCCTCAGGTAGCTCGTCGTATTCGCCAAAGGCGTTGGGCAAGCCGGCGTTCGGATAGCAGTGCGTGTAGCACGGCGCGATCTTGGCCAATTCGACGAGGTAGGGCCTCATCTGCTCCGCTCCGAGAGCGCAGTTGATCCCCACGCTGAAGGGGTGGGCGTGTTCGACCGACCGCCAAAAGGCTTCCACGGTCTGACCGGAGAGCGTGCGACCGCTGTTGTCGGTGATCGTCACGCTGATCATCAGCGGTGGGCGCGCGCCGCCTCGCTGCGCGATCTCTTCCTCGATCGCGACGAGACAGGCCTTCGCGTTGAGCGTGTCGAAAATCGTCTCGACGAGCAAGATGTCCGCCCCGCCATCCAACAACCCTCGCACTTGCTCACGATACGCGTCGCGCAGTTCGTCGAAGGTGATCGCGCGAAAACCCGGATCCTCGACATCCGGCGAAAGGCTGAGCGTGCGATTCGTGGGCCCGATGGCCCCGGCGACGAAGCGAGGCTTGTCAGGCGTCTTCTCGGTCCATCGCTCGGCCGCGGCGCGAGCCAAGCGCGCCGCCTGGACGTTGAGATCGTACACCAGCGATTCGCACAAAAAATCGGCCTGCGCCACCCGCGTTCCCGAGAAACTGTTCGTCTCGATGATATCGGCCCCGACCGACAGATACTCATCGTGGATCTGCGTGACGAGCTTCGGCTGGCTCAGGCACAGGATGTCCATGTTGCCCTTCAGCTCCGAGCCGTGATCCGCGAAGGACGCGCCGCGAAAATCACCCTCGGACAGCTTGAGTCGCTGCACCATGGTGCCCATCCCGCCATCGAGGACGAGGATGCGCCGATCGGCGAGGCCGACGAGCTGGGCGAGAACGGGGTGACAGGGCGTGCTCATGACGGACCAATGTGGTATATTGCATACTTGTGCAAGAATGCAACAAGTGGCTCAGTTCTTCGGGAAACGGGGGCAGCGAAGGAGCCTGGGCTGGTAACGCTGACGACGCAAGTCCACCGCGTTCTCACTGTGATAATCGAGCTGCGCGAGCAATTGGCGCTTCAGGCAATCGGCCAATCGCGTCGTGATTTCGGGATGCTGTTCGATGATGTTGCTCGATTCGGTCGGGTCGCGCGCCAGATCGAAGAGCAGCTGGGTCTCGCCGGTTCGATCGAGGATGAGCTTGTAGGGCCAGCACACAATGGCATCGACGAAGCGTAAGCCCTGGATATTCATGAACACCGCCCGCCGATCCTCCTCGCCGCTCGCCGCGCTCGCCGACGCGAAACTACGGCCTTGAAACGCAGGGTGAGCCGGCAGACCGAGCAGCTGCAAGACCGTGGGCATGATGTCGAGGTGCGAGACGGGCTCCGTTCGCTCCTCCGGCTCGATGCCATCGGGCCAGTGCAAGAGAAGCGGCACGCGCGCCTCCGCCTCGTAGAGCGTGCGGCCATGCGTGACGAGTCCTTTTTCGAAGAACAACTCGCCGTGATCGGAGGTCACGATCCACAGCGTGTTGTCCAGCTCCCCCACCTCTTTCAGGTAGCGATAGATTCGTGCAATTTGATCGTCGACCTGCGCCAGGGCGTTGTCATAACGATTGATGACGATCGGCTTCTCGCTCTCGGGATAACGCAGATAGGTGAACGTTGGCCAGGTAGGCACCTCGGGTTGGTGCGGTCGGCGCGCCAACTTTCCGACGGTGTACGGAAAGTGCGTGCCCTGAAAATTCATGTAGAGCGCCCAAGGCTTGTCCCCCCGCCGACTCAACCAATCGAGCGCCACGTCCGTCGTCACATCGTCGGGAACGATTTTCTCGGTGCCCGTATCGATTCGAGGGCCCCGATGATCGGCAGAATACCAATAGTAGGTCGGCGTGCCCGTTTGTTGGAATCGGAGCATGCCCTGCCAATTTTCGTCCTGACTGCTGATCGTCGCCGTGTCGTAGTCGAGCAAATGGAACACGTCGTGGAACAACACGCGCGGATAATCGAGCCGCCGGTAGGTATCGAGCCCGTTGCTCCGACGCGGAAACAAGGAGGACAGCACGGCCATTTGTGCGTAGTTCGAATGCGTGGCGGTCGTCCACACGCGGGTCATGCGCAGGCCGCCGTAGGCGAGGCGATCGATAGCCGGCGTTTTTCGGTCATAGCCCGCATAACTCAAGTGCGAAGGGGACACCGACTCGAGCATCAAGAGAAGCACGTTCGGTCGTGATCCTCGGTGGGCGCGCGCCGCATGCTGCCAAAGATTTCCGTATACGATGGGCGGACCGGGAGGAGCGAGGGGGGCTCCGATCGCCTCGGGGCGACTCGAGGTGGGCCGCAAACTGAAGTCCTCATCCAAAGAGCCGACGAGTGCGAGCAAGGGGCCGCTGACGAAAACGCTTCGTATGAAAGGGCTGTGACCGCGAAACTGGAGCAAAGCACCGAGCGCGAGGATCAACACGAGAAAACCACTGACCGGCCACGCGCGCCGCTGGCTGCGCCGGGATGTCGCGAGCGACAGGTAACGGCCGAAAGCCACGGTGAGGCCGAGCCACACGATGATGGCCCCGAGGATCCACGACAAGTAGTCGCCGACCAAAGCGTGCAGCACATGTTCGCCGCTACCAAGCGAGAAGGTCAGCGCACCGAGCGTGAGGAAACTGCCAGAGACCACGCGCAGAACGACGCCGCAGAGCTGCAGCAAGACCAACCATCCGAGCACGCACGCGCTGAGCGTCGAGGCCAAGCG
>JAPYTK010000391.1 GCA_029941785.1 Polyangiaceae bacterium
GTCCCGGTGAAGGCCCGAGCGTCATCCCCAACAGCGCCCGGGTTCGTATTCGCGAAAGTCAATATCACGCAACGGCTTCGCCATTTGAGAGTCGACACGAGCCCGACCGGCTCGCGCTCAGCCACGGAGTCAGCGTCCGAGCGGTGCTGGCGGGACTGCTCGACCAGCGCGCAGCATCAGTAGCGGATGCGTGTTCGGGTGGTGTGGAGCCCCGCGAGCAAGTAAACGACCTACATCACATTCGTTATGTCGATGTTAACTCTCGGTTAGTGCCATAAAGGGCCTTCATCGGGACGATACTCAGCGTGGTGACGTGGCGGAAGTGGTGCGACTAGCGGGTGTGATTGCGGTAGGCTACTGCTTTCATTGGTCGCTGGTTAAGGAACTCAATGCAATATTTGATCTGCCCACAATGCCACGCGCAGAACTACCCAAACGTAAAATGGTGTGCCCACTGCCATGCGCCGCTCGCGGGGTCGGCCCCCGGCGGGCCTCCGGCGCCGCCCCACCCCTATGCGCCCCCTCACGCGCAAGCCCCGGTCACCGGCGACAGCACTCAGGGCATCATTCCTTACAAGAACCCCAAGGCCTTGCTCGCCTACTATCTGGGCCTATTCTCCATTCTGCCCTTGGTCGGCCTACCGATGGGCATCGCGGCTGTGGTTCTGGGGTTCCAGGGCCTAAGGGCTCGCAAGGAGCATCCCCAGATAAAGGGGAGTGTTCACGCTGGCATTGGGATCGGGTGCGGCGGCCTAATGACCCTCATTTGGGGGCTCGCTCTCGTTGGTTTCATTATCGGCGGAGTATAGTCCCGATGAAGGCGCTTTATGGGGCCGATACTCCGGGATCGCCCACCTGGCGTGGGCAAGCCCAACAGCGAGGGCGCGTCGATGGCGACGCTGTGGTTCGCCTTCGTGTTCTTCCCGATCATCCCGCTGCGGCGTGAGCGCTTCGCTCCGCACCAAGGCACGGGCTACCGCTTCGTGTCGGTCGAGCGGGCGTGGTTGACCGCGATCGCCACCACCTGCCTCTTCGGCGGGCTGCTGTTAGCCGCGCTGCTGATGTGCCCCTTTCCCTTCGTCGTCATCGTGGTGTGGCTCTAGCGCAGGCGCGAAAAGGATCTTCATCCGGCCCACACTCGGCACTATGCTCGAGCGGTCCCATGATGCGAACCGAACGAGATGTGTGGCCACCTAGGCCGCTCGCGCAGCGAGTAACGACGTTACTCGGGCTGCTTCTTACTCTGACCGCCTGCGGTGCCGGTGGTCCTGCCACCGCTCCGATCGACGCGCCGGACGCCGCAGGATCGACTTCAGCCCCAGCGAGCGCTGGTATCGCAGACCAGGCCGAGCAGCGGGCGGTCATCTTGCGCCGCGAGGCCGAGGCCATCGAACCCGACGTGACGAAGACATTGAAGCAGGTGGCGGAGCAGGTAGGCGCCGAATTCGTGAAGCTCGAATTTCGACTCAAGACGGTACGCTCCGCCGCGCGGAAGATCCGAAAGCACAAGTTGGAGGATCCGGAGCTGCATGTTGACTCGGCCAAACTCGATGACATGTTGCGCTACACGATGCGGCTCGAAGACGAACCACCGGGCCACTACGTCGAGGCCGGACGCGAGGTGTTGCGCGCGGTCGAAGCGCAGGGGCACCGGGTCGAGCGTCTCAAGAACTATTGGCCGCGAGACGACAACTACTCCGGAGTGAACTGCGTATTGCGCGCCCCGGGCGGCATGAAGTGGGAGCTGCAGTTCCACACCGCGGCATCGCTGGCAGCCGCCGTGACGACGCGCGCCTGGTATGAAGAGATGCGGCGCGTCGACACCCCGCTCGCTCGCAAGCGCGAACTGTTCGACGAGATGACCCGCGTGTGGAACGAAGTCGAGGTGCCGAAGAGCGCGCTCAGCCCCAAAGCGATTCACGAGCGCGCCCAAATCCTCGAGCGGCCAAGACCCTAGCGGCCAAGTGGTCAGCGACGCCGGAAGGCCGCCCTCGCTCGCGGTTTCTCCACGAGCGCAGATCAGATGGATCTTTGGCTGAATCGCGCCGTGAACCCTAAAACGCGCGACTGAAGCGGAGCACAGCTTGCAGGGACCAAGGATCGAGAGCGCGGGTCTGGTCCGCCAGCAGATCGGGATCGATTTCCGCCGTCGTCAGAGGCGATTCGGCATCCAGGTGGGTCGACAAGATGTATCGCGCGCCAACACCGGCCGTCAGATGGTAGGTGTGGTGGATCCGCCAGCTGTAACCCGCCTCCCCGGTCACGTTGTGGCTGAACAACTCGAGCACGTAATTGTCGCGCAGGAGATAGCCGGCCGCGAGATACGGCCGAAAGCCGTAGATGTTGAACAGGTAACGCACGGAGCCGGTGAAATGGCGCGCGGGGGTGAAGGCGTAGCCGACGCCGGCGTACAGCTCGATGCCGCGGACGCCGACGTTCAGACGACCGAGGGACAAACCCAAATTTCCTTCGGGCCCATGTCCAACCACGGCTTCGATGACCCAACGCCGGCGATTTTGATCGAGCACCTCGCCAAATCGATCGTCCGACGCGTAGATGCGCTTCCCGTTGGGCGAGTGGACGCCCGTTTCCTTCGCCTCCCCGACCGATGGGTGGAGCAGCAGGGCCGAAACCAGCGCACCGGCCAGCCACCACGCCGACACACGATGCCGCATCAATCGACCCTCCGCGCGAAGGTCAAGTTGAGCAACCCTTGCCACGGCGCGAGCGAGCCGCAATCACTCGCGTGGGGCCCGTCGCGCAGCCCACAATTGAGCTGCTGCCTAACGGAGTCGCTCTGAAAACCATTCGGATCGACGAGAAAGGAGTCGACCACATCGCCGGCAAAGATGCGGCTGATCCCCACCGCAAGCTGCACGCGCCACGAGCCGCGGTCGAAGATCACCGCGCTGAGTTCTGCCGGGGTTGCGGAGGCCACCCAAAACCCCTCCTCGAGGCGCAGGTCCGCTTGAATGCCCGTGCCGTAGGCGAACTCCACGCCCAGCAAGTCGACGTAGGCACGGAGGGTCATTCCAGCGAGCAGACGCGTTCCCTCTAACTC
>JAPYTK010000392.1 GCA_029941785.1 Polyangiaceae bacterium
AACCATTGCGCAGCGAGACATGATCTTAACTCCCGATGAAGGCCCTTTATGGGACGAACCGAGAGTTAACATCATGTCTCTTATGCGCAATTGTTTGGGTGGGAGCCAGGTAGACAGCTCGCCGCCTCGTCATCGATCCGGGCCGAGAGCCCGGCCATACGAAACCTTCGTCATCGCGGTTCAGCCACGTCGCCCGGCTCGAGCGTCAGTTGTGGCGATCGCCAAAGAGCTTGGTCTTGTCGCTCAGTCGCTTCGCTGACGACTTGAGCCAACCGACGAGCTTTTCCGCCTCGCCATCTACTCCTCGCCTGAGCGCCTGAGCGAGTTGCGCGATGCTTCCGTCACTGTGCCACCTCGTCAGCGCCCAGCGCACACGGTCCGTGTCCAGCAGCGACTCTCGCACGAACACCATGTTGTACAGATAGCGGGCCTGAAAATCACGTGCGATGGGTACGAATCCCGCGTCGAAGAGATGCGCGGCGACATCCGCGCGAAGCCATTGCCCCTCCCAGACGGCGCGGTCTTCCACTTCAATAAAAATGGCCGCTGCCTTCTGCAACGTTTCGGGTCCGCCCCCGAGCACAATCTCGGTGGCACCTTCCACATCAACCCACATGCAACTTCTCGTGTAGTCCTGCTCTTCGAAGAACACATCGAGCGTCGAACACGGCACCGTGACCTTCTCGAGGCCTTCGGCGTAGTCCTGCTGATCGAGCAGCGACCCTCGCCCGTTCGCGCGAGGTGCGCCTTTCTCGTCCCGCTGCACGTTGAAGCTGACCGTGCCGACCTCGTTGCTCAAGGCGAGGTGAAGGTACTCGACGCCTTCTTCCGCATAAGGCACCTTGGAGCTAAATCGTTCGTACGTGTAGGGGTTCGCTTCGAAGGCCACGATGCGGATATCGGCACACAGTGCCCGCACGCGTCGAGAAGCCGTTGCGTCTTTGGCGCCAGCCTCGATGAACAACTCAGGCTGAAAGATGCGAACGAGCTGAAAGAAGAATCTCTCCAAATCGCGAGTGGAACGACGCCGATCGGATCTCAATTCGACATCGTAGTTCGCCGCCGCACAAAACAGCGCTCGATCGTAAGCCGCGAGAACGGAACTCCCGTCCTGCGCTGCCCGGTTGCGCCCTGAGTTTTTGTCATTTTTTTTCAAACCGTCGGCTCCACAACTGCTGGTAACATCGTTAATCTCATACGGCAATCTACAGCCTTGTACGCCGTGAGTTTGAGAGTATAGTCCCGACGGAGTATAGTCCCGATGAAGGCCCTTTATGGGACTAACCGAGAGTTAACATAATGTCTCTTATGCGCAATTGTTGAGTGGGAGCAGGTAGACAGCTATCGACTTCAGGAAACCAAGGCCGAGGACCGTGCCCGGGAAGCGTAATCGCAACGGCATGCTCCGGCCGCGCGCGCGACCACATCGCGGGTTGGCCCAGGAATCCATGTAGCAGCAGCCACGGTGTCATCGTGCGGCTGACTATCACGCCGCCGCCACCGGCTTCTTCTTGCCGAACCGCTCCGTGACACGTCGGCTGGCGATGATGATCAGCGGGGTCCCGATCAGCGTCGGTGCGCCCCAGATGAGGACCTTCGGGATCCCCGCGTAGGTGATGTTCACGGCCGCGAACGCGGTGGTCGCGGCGATGTACGACCCGCCCATGTAACCCAGGTGGTCCAGCATCCACTGGTGTCGGGGCGGCGGCTCCGACGCGCGCCAGCGCTTCCAGTCGTCGCTCGTGAGCTTCAACCCGAGGGCCCCGAACCCGATGCACACCCAGCTGTAGCCGTTGTCGCTGGTCAGCAGCACCCAGACCCCGAACCCGGCGAGGAACCCGGACGCCGCGGCCGTGGTGTAGAGCGCCGCCCAGTCGACCCGAGACGGACCGCTCCGCTTCCGCTTGCGCAGGATCTCGCGCCTCCCGCCCCGAACCATGTACAGCACCAGGACGCCCAGGCAGCTGAGCAGGATGTTGGCCGTCTCCACGATGCGGGGGACGACGAGCACGACGGTCGCGATCATCGCCCAGTAGAAGACCCGACCCGCCCGCTTGTGCCGCATGCTCCCCTTCCTCGTGGCGATTGCGATCGCTCCGCTGAGGAGCACGACCGCGCCGGCGGCCCCGTGAATCGGGCGGATGATGTCGAACAGGCTGTCCATCAAGGGGCTCCCTGAGTATAGTCCCGATGAAGGCCCTTTATGGGACTAACCGAGAGTTAACATAATGTCTCTTATGCGCAATTGTTGAGTGGGAGCAGGTAGACAGTGGGAGCAGGTAGACAGACCTGATCAGCTTGGATCCCGGTCTCTTCGGTGAGCTCGCGTAGAGCCGCGCTCTGAGGCTCTTCGCCCACATCGAGACCGCCTTGAGGCATCTGCCAGGCGCCAGGTTTTCCGTGGCGCTGCAGCGCCAGCACTTTGCCCTCGTGGTTGGCGATGATGACACCTACGTTCGCTCGAAAAGTCTGAGCTTTTGGCATGCCGGCATCCATAGTGCGTCGCTGGCGGGAGTCAACGCGAAGTTCGTATGTTGTTCAAGCGGCCATGTTAGGATTCAGTCCACCGACCCGCGAGTTGATTCACCCATGCAGATCTCTTTGGTGCTTACCCACGCGTGTAACCTGGCGTGTAGCTATTGTTACACCGGCGAGAAAAAGCGCGTCAGCATGTCGCCCGAGGTGGCAAAGCTGGCTCTTGATATGGCGTTTGAGCCGCCGTCCGCGCGGCGCCCAGAGCTTGTCCAGCTCAGCTTTTTTGGCGGCGAGCCTATGCTCGAAATGACCCACCTCGAATCCATCGCTCGGGAGGCGCACAAACGCGCGCAAGAAGGCGGTCAGACCCTCGAGCTACAGATGACCACCAATGGGACGTTGCTCGATGATGACAGGCTCGCCCGGCTCAACGAACTGGGTGTGTTCATTGCATTGAGCATCGATGGCGATAGACAGTCGCACAACGCTGGGCGTGGTCCGAGTTATGCGTCTGCCCGTGCGGCCCTGGACCGGCTGCTGGCCAACGGACAGCGGTTCGACGTGGTGTATGTGGTGCAC
>JAPYTK010000393.1 GCA_029941785.1 Polyangiaceae bacterium
ACCCGCCACAGAAAACACCGTTTGCTCTGGCTTCGCACGCTCGAAATCTCCCGTCTTTACCCGCTCGAAAGATAAAGTAACCATGAGTTCCGAAATTTCCTTTAGCCGGCTGGGTTTGACGAACACCGACGGAGAATTGAGCGGAAACTCTCAAGTTCAGACGACTGCTTCCCCCTCGGGCGCGCCAACCAAGATCTCTCCTACGAAGGCGGAGGTGCCGATGGCCTCCGACAAGCCCGACTCGAAGGCGCGTACGACATTCGTCACGCCAGCACACAGCAGCATCTTCAGCATGGGCGTCACGAGTCATACCGACTGGACGGCGCTCGGCACGCCTTGGAAAGGAACCTTCGGCGGGATCACCTTGGGCACGGCAGGCACCATCGGGATCGCGGCACAACAAGAAGTTCTGATCGTTTCGACGATTCTCAAGGATGCGAACAATACCTGCCAGGAAACCTCAGCGCATAACGCCAAAGTGAGCCTCGAATCGCGCATCAAGATTGGTGAGACCATCATCGCCGCTGTCGGATTCGTTCAAGCTGGCTGGTTCATGTCCGGAAAGTTATGGCCGCCCACCTGCCTACCGGCACTAATCAAGATCGGCATGAAGGGGTGGTCCTTGGGCAAAACGATCGCCAAGCTCGCCTCCCACAAAGCGGAAGACGGTGTAGCGATTTTTCATGGTGACCACGAAGCGCTCATCTCGTCGAACGAGACGGTCGTTTCCGCAGCCGGCCACAATAACGTGATGATGGCGGGAACGAAGGCGGAATTGGCCGCTGGCGTCATCGCCGAGGTGACGTCGGGATACCAAGCTGAAGTCGTGGCGCTGGGCAAGGTGGAGATGCAAGCCGTCGGTTCAGCCGAAGTCTTTTCCGATTGGAAGTCCGAACTCGTGGCACGCAAAGGAACGGCGGAGGTCTTGGGCGAACTGATCGAGATCGGCACGGACACGACGAACCATTGGTCGCATTCACTTTGGTCGCAGAGGCCCACCCAGCTGATGGCGCTCAAAGCCATGGACCAAATCGAAATGAAGGTGGGGCACACGAGCGTGATTCACCGGAGTACAGGTACGAGTACGCAGATTGGGCACAACCTCTTGGCGACCACGCGCGCAGAGCGAATTTCATTCATCAACGACAAAGCGGGATTAGAGGTGGGAGCAACGGGCATTCGATTGCGTGTATTTTCGGCGGCCGGAGACGATAATTTGCATCAATTTTGTCAGCCAGCTGCCGGGGTAGTGCACACGGAAGAAAACGCGTTAAATACCAGCAAGACCTTGAGCACGACGTTGAGCACGGTGACGAACACAGCAACGACCACCGCCCTGGGGGCGCTTGCGGGGGCAGGCGTCGGCGATGCCATCGCTGCGGGGGCCGCACTTACAGCTTCTGTCGCTCACGGTCTCACGACGGGGCTTGCGCACCGATGGCTCAGGAACGCGGAGAGCGCGCTCGGAGTGGCGGAAGCGAACGAAAAAACGGCGGGGATTAATGGCTTTTGGGGTGCGGCGCAGGCGGCTGCTGAACTCAGTGTTACCGAGACGGGGTTCAGCGCCGAGGTCGGAGAGGGCAGTGTCTCCGTCTCCGACAAATTCGTTCAGTTGAAAACGTCGACTGTGCAAGTCAGTCTCTGCGACAATCAAGCCTTAGCTGCCGCTATGGCAGCTAAGACCGCTCTTCAAGCTCCGTTAGCGGCGGCACAAGCCGCGCAGCCTTTACTTATCGCAACAGCCACCGCGACAAACAACGCGTATCAAAATGCGTTCGATGCTGACTTGACCATCGCCCAATTGAGGCCCCTTGCGGTAGCTGCACACGACGCTGCGATCGCCAGAGATGGAGGACAGGCCATCGTCACTGACCTCACCGCGCAGGTCGCACAACTCACGGCTCAGGGGGTGGGGACGCATCAGGGATTGTTGCTGAAGGCAGGGGAAGCGAAGATGTTGCTCGATAGTGCGACGGGGGAATGCAAATTCAAAAACGGTGCGGGAGGTGAATTTTCCGTATCTGCCGCCGGCGTCTTCGATATCAACGGCGGCAACTTGACCGTCCTTCACTAAGGGAAGGCTCGCGCTGATCCGCTGACCTCACCGCGCCAATCGTGAGTGGGGGGCGCTCAGGCGTCGGCTTGAAAGTCTTCGGCGTGTGCGCGTTGTTCGTCGGTGTGACGCAATCCGCTTTGATTGGAGCCGTCAAACTGCGCACCTTCGCTTTGCGCGCGGTGCATGTTCGCTTGGGAGAGGTTGGCGTCGCGAAGATCGACGTCGCGGAGCATGGCATGCGAAAAGTCGGCGTACTTCAGGATGGCGCCGCGGAACGTCATGCCGGTCGCAAGCGCCTCGGTGAAACGACCGCGCTCGATGTTGGCTTCGCTGGCGTCGGCCTCCTCGATGGAGGCTTGATGGAAGTTCGCCGAATCGAGCTGGGCGCGGCTCAGGTTGGCTTTGCTCAAGTCCGAGCCTTCGAAATTGGCCGCGGGCGCGTTGATTTCGCTCAAGTTGGCGCCGGCAAGCTTGGCCTGGCTCAGGTTGACTTGGGAGGCCTTTGCGCCCGACAGCACCGCTCCGGTCAAATCGGCCCCGGTGAAGTTGGCGTCGTCGAGGACACATTCGCTCAGATCGATCCCAGCGGCTTGCGCGTCGTGAAGCATGCATTTGACGAGTGAAGCGCCGCGTAATTGCGTGGTGCGCAAGTCCGCCTTGAACAGGCGCGCGCGGTGCAGTTTGGCCCCTCGCAAATCGGTTTGGTCGAGCGAACATCCCGTCAGGTGAGCGGTGCGCAAGTCGGCATCGCGCAACACGGCACCCGAGAGATCGCTGTCGTCGAAGTTGGCTTCACCAAGACTCGCACCCGTAAAATCGCAACCGACCAAGCTGGTTTTCGATAGATCGCATTGATCGAGCGCCGCACCAGCGAAGTTGGCGCCGTCGAGCTTGGCCCCATGCAAGTCGATGCCTTGAAGGTTCATACCGGCGAAGCTGCCATCGGTAAAGCGCACCCCCGTCAGCCGGGCGCCAGTCAATGTTGCCC
>JAPYTK010000394.1 GCA_029941785.1 Polyangiaceae bacterium
CCAACGAATACCAGGCTGTCGCCTGCTCAAGATCCACCGACAACGAATGCCGGGCCTGCGCCAGTCGTTGTGAGTCGTGCCAGGGACCGACCGAACGCGATTGCACAAGCTGCCGCAAGGCGCACTTGTTGCACAATAACGGCGGCTGCCTCTTCTACCAAGAAGCTCAAACTCTCGGAAACTCAGGCGGCCAGGGTGTCGCGCTGGGCGATCTCGACGGCGATGGAGACATCGACGTCTTTGTTGCAAACGATGGTCCCAATAGGGTCTTGCTCAACGATGGCAAAGCGAAGTTCTCCGGCAGTGGTCAGTCTCTCGGCATGGCTACTAGCTTTGACGTCGCGTTGGGCGATCTCGATGCAGATGGTGATCTCGACGCGTTCATCGCGAACGACGGACCCAACAAAGTTTGGCTCAACGACGGCAAGGCGAATTTCGTCAGCGACGACAATCAAGGCCTCGGGAACGCCCCCAGTCACGGCGTTCAATTGGCAGATCTCGACGGCGATGGCGACAGTGACGCTTTCCTCGCTAACGGAGTGCCTCACGCCTCTCCCGTAATGGCAACCCCTATTGCCAATCGAGTGTGGCGCAACGACAGCAAGGCACACTTCAGCGATTCAGGCCAATCACTCGGTGAAGCCATCAGTCGCGATGTGGCTTTGGGTGATCTGAACGGAGACGGCCGCATCGATGCCTTTGTTGCAAATGTCGGCAGCAATACGCTGTGGCTTAACAGCGGAAACGGCTCCTTCGACATGTTCCTCCCGATGAGGGACAGTTTCGACAGCACTGCGACACAAGCCGTGGACATGAACGGCGACGGCCAGCTCGATATTTATGTCGCAAACTACGGTGAGCCCCATCGCGTCTGGCTCAGCGATGGAACAGCAAAACTAAATCTGTCGAGCCAGTCGGGAAATACCTTTTACTCCATGGGTGTTCAATTTGCTGATCTCGACCGCGATGGTGACTTGGACGTCTTTGCTGCCAACGCTAATCCCAATACGGTGTTACTGAACGACGGAGTTGGTGGCTTCAGCGATACCGAGCAGCTGCTTGGAGTGCATGTGAGTGTTGCAGTTGGTTTGGCCGACTTGGACGGCGATGGCGACATCGACGCATTTTGTGTCAATTCCTACGCCCAGCCCAACACGGTGTGGCTTCTGCAATAAACGCTGGCGCTCGGCTTCTCGCTCCGTCCGAATCGCCTGCCGCGCTCACCACCGACCTTGAAGCGCGATGCCCCCCGGCATGGCGCGCACGCGGAGGGACGCTCGGTTCGCGGCGGAAGGGGATTTCGATGGGGCTCTCGTGTCCGAGTCGTCGGACGGCGCGAGAAGATACAAGGTCAGGCCAAAGCCCGTGGCGACTCCTCCAGCGACGAGCAAAGCTATCGATCCGGAAGCGAACTGCTGTGCTTCGTCGCGTAGCGCCTTTCCCTCCTTCGTGCAGTTGTTGGGCCCATCGAGGCCAGCAGGCTCACCGCAGTTGTCCATGGACGCGTCGTTTATCGCCAGGGCATGGACGCCCAAGCCAGCACCGACCGCGAGTGACGCGACTCCAACCCCGCCCGTGACGTAGGCGACCGTGCGTTGGGTGTTTCCGTCCGACGGGGCGGCGTCGGCACGAGAGGCGTCTGGGATCGAGGTCGCGTTCGGCGCGAGTCGTCGTGGACCGGCTGGCGGCGCGGTGCTCTCGGGTGCCTTCTTCAAGGTGGGCACCTCGACGGTAACCACCTCGGGTTCGGTGGGGATGGTCAAGGTGTGGCGCCACGTGAGGTAGCCGGGCGCCTTCGCCTCCAGCGTGTTGCGGCCGGCGTCGACCGGGATTTGCACACCCCACAGGGACGGGCTGAGCACGACGCCGTCACGCAAGACCTGCAGGCCATCGGCCCGACCGACCTTGGGCACGAGGACGATCAACTTGGCGAGCTTCGGCTCCAGCGTGTTCGCAGCTGTGGTCGCGATCCCGAGGATCGCATCGTTACGATCGCGGCGAGCAATGTGCGCCGCTTGCCGAAAACTCGCCCAAGCGCTCGCGAAACGATTGGTGACCTGATAGCACCGCCCGAGATTGAAGGACGTCCCCGCTGATGGAGCGAGGCGCTGGCTCTCGGCAAACTTGGGGCACGCCGTGTGATAATCGCTGGCCTTCATCGCCTCGAGCGCCTGGTCGAAGAGCGCTTCGGCGATCGCGCGCTTCGAGGCATCGATCGCCCCCTCCGCGGCTGGAGGCTCAGCCCGCGCGTCGCCGTGAGCGAGTCCGATGATCACAATCGCCAAGACGGCAGGAAAACGGCGCGTCAGCATTCCGAACATTCGTACACCGGACCTTGGCGGTCTTCAATCAGCGAGGGTACTTCTGACGCCATGCAACTCCGGCCTGTTTAGCGACTCTCGACGGATTGCCCTGCGCGCCTCGAGACGCTAGAAATTCCCGAACGCGTAGCCCGCGTCTCACTTTGGCGGGAGCGCATCGGGACAAGCGGTCGCTTCGAGGTCTCCCTGCGCCCCTCCCACGAGCGGAGACCCAAGTCTGAAGAGGCAAACCAACTGGGGAAACAGGGCCCGGAAGTTCTCGCGCTTGATGACCTTGCCGGCGAGAACGACCCCGAAGTTTTGGCTCAACAATTCGGAGTTGCGAATCGCCCGGTCCAACGCTTCGCCGGTCGTCCACAGCTCGGCCGCCATACGATCCCGTCCTAGGCTCGCTAGAAAACTCTGGGCCAGGCTGTCGATGGGGATGCCCTCGTGTCCGTCGACGTTCGCCGGGATCCCGGTCAGCTGCCGCGCATCCAGATACAGCTGCTGGTCGCGTTGCTGCACCGCGCGAAATTGCGCCGCCTCGGGATACAGATCCTCGATGGCGATCTTGATATTCTGCGGAACCGGGGTATCGAAGAGATGGCTGAGGTGGTCGCGCACCTCGTCGTCGCGAACGATGATCCCTTGAGCGTGACACGAGCTGCAGGAGCGACCGGCGCGAACCCCACCATCGGGCTGTTTCGGGTCCATGACGA
>JAPYTK010000395.1 GCA_029941785.1 Polyangiaceae bacterium
AGACGAAAAGAAGAAGGCCGAATACGAAAAGAAGAACGCCGAAGACGAAAAGAAGAAGGCCGAAAACGAAAAGATGAAGGCCGCGACCGCCGCGCAGCCACCGGCCCGCAAGAAACCCCATGCCACGACCTCACCGGCGCGCGTTCGCCGACCGCAGAAAACCACGCCCCCGCCTCCTCCCAAAGGCCCCGCACCAAGTGTGGGTAGCGACATCCAGTTTTAGTCGCCGTGTGACAACCGAGATCCCAGACAACGATGACCTTCGCATCTTCTCCCACCTGCCGTTACGCTACCCTGCTCTGCATGTTCTTGTTGGGCACGCTCTCGAGCACCGCCTGGGCAGCCCCACCATCCGAAGCAGACCAAAAGATTGGTCGGACTCATGCGATCGCGGGCGCTGCCGCCTATCGCGATAAGAACTTTGAGCAAGCGCTCAAGAGCTTCGAGAAGGCCCAAGCCCTGTATCCTAGCGGCCAGGTGTGGCGCATGACCGGTTATACCTTGATGGCACTCGAACGCTGGGTACCAGCTGCCGAAGCACTCGAAAAATCACTCAAGGCAGAGTTCAAGCCCTTGATGCCCCGTGACGCAGAACACGCGGAAGACAACCTGAACGATGTGCTCAAACATACGGTCGCGCTGACGATGCGGTCCGCAGCTGCAAACGCCACCGTATCGATCGACGATGGTGACGAGCGCCCCCTTCCTCTCGAATTGCGGATCGGCGAGGGGATGCACCGGTTTGTCGTGCGCGCTCCAGGTCATGACGCGCTCGACAAGAGCATCAACCTCGAAGCGGGAAAGCCGCTGACACTCGATCTCGATCCCAACAAGCGGGCCGAGTTGCCCACCAAGACCGAAAAGAAGACCAGCGCGCCCGAGCCGCCACCGAAGCCCGAAGAGCCGAGCGAACCCTTTAACCTGTTTGGCGGCCTGTTTCCCCATCAACGCACGATCGGCATCGCCGTTGGCGGAGTTGGCGTGGCTCTCGGGGCGGCGGCGATCGCAACCGCGGCCAACGGCAGATCTCTGCGCTCCGCCGTCGACGAGAACATCACGGCACACAAGACCAATTACGACCCCCAGTGCAGCGTGTACACGGCGAGCTGCCTCAACGACGTTGCGCTCATCAATCGCGACGGACAACGGGCACAGGAACTGCAACAAGCGGGATTGATCTTGGGGATCACCGCAGCGGTTACGCTCGCCGTCGGCGGCACGTTTTTCCTTCTCGCACCTGATGGGCCGCTAGCGAGCCAGGGCAGCGACAGCCCCGATTCCGCGAAAATCGCGTGCAGCCCGTGGACGAACCCGAGCCGAGCCCAAACCCAAGCGGGGCTGTCCTGCATCGGGCGCTTCTGATGACCGTTCCCCCACCGGGACTGCAACGACGACGCCTGCGATTCGCCGCCCTCTGCTGCCTAGCCACCACAGCGTGCCACGAAGTTCCCACGCCGAAGGACGGATTGGACGCAAAGTTCGCGGCCACCGATGATGGCATCGAGCTTGAGCGAGCTTGCACGCCGAGTGGGGTCGAGCTGTGCTTTGACGCGCTCGACAACAATTGTAACGGCATCATCGACGAGGGCTGCGGCCTCCACACCGGCCTGCTCCAATTCACGATCGCGTGGCAGGAATCCGCGGTGGACATCGATCTCAACGTCAACGGCCCGGACGGCCAAGTCGCAACCGACAAATCCCCGACCGACGCGGGCCTCCTCAAGGACCGCGACTGCCCTGGCTCCAAAGGCCTTTGCTACAGCCAAAATGTCGAGAACGTGTTCTTGGCGGAAGGCGCACCGAGGCGGGGTCGATACCGCGTCGTCGTTCGCCTCGAAGATCTGAAGAGCGCCCGCGCTCCCATTCAAGTGCGGCTATCGGCGCGCGTCGGTCAGCGCCATTTCACCAGCCTCGTTGAGCTCGAAGAAAACAGCCAACAACGAGCTTTCGAGTTCACGCTCTGACCCCTTCGGTCGTCGCGCGGGCCGCCCCCCACGGCCACGCTCGGATCAGCCGTCGGCCACGCCCCCGCAGCGCCTTGGGCAGGCGGCCTTTGCCCGCCTTCTCGAGCGCGTCGGCTAGCTCGGATGCACTGTCGAAGCGCTCCCATGGATCCTTGGCCAAGGCGATGGCAAAAACGTCGTCGAGCTGGGGCGCCAAGCGGGCTACCACGGTGGGTTGGGGCGGCATCTCGTTCACCACGCGGTACATGATCACCATCGCGTTATCGCCGGTAAACGCGGGTCGCCCGGTGAGCGCCCGGTACGCGATAACGGCTAGCGAAAAGAGATCCGTACGATGGGTCACCTCCTCGCCGGAGGCCTGCTCCGGTGCCATGTACGAGGGCGTGCCAACGAGGTTCTGCCGAGTCATCGTCACGTCGCCGGCGAGCTTGCTGACGCCGAAGTCCAAGATCTTCCATATGCCGGAGCGCCGTTTCAGTTCGCCCGACTTCTCCGAATAAAAGAGGTTTCTCGGCTTGATGTCCCGGTGCACGATCCCCACTCGGCGGGCAGCATCGAGCCCGGAGCCAACCTCGCGAACGAGCCTGAGAACTTCGCGCATGGGGAGACGGCCGCGCTGCCGCAACATGTCCGAAAGATCCTCTCCGAACAATCGCTCCATCGCGATGAAGGGGATCTGCGCCTCAGGCTGGCTGGTCTCGAAGACCCGGACGACATGGGGCTCGTCCAACGAGGACGCCGACCGACATTCACGGAAGAAGCGTTTCACGCTGACGGGATCTTCGAGAACCTGGGGATGAAGAAGTTTGACCGCAGCCGAACTCTCGGTGTCGAGATGGACAGCCTCGTAGACTTCGCCCATTCCGCCCCGACCAATGATCTGACCCAACTCATAGCCTCCGACCGTCTCGCCGGTGTAACGACCCAAACCACGCGCGCGCAAAACCCGTTCGAGGTCCATTCTCGCCTCGCTGAGCAGAGCTTCTCGCCCGGCGAGTTCGCGGACCGCAAGGT
>JAPYTK010000396.1 GCA_029941785.1 Polyangiaceae bacterium
AACTGAAGCTCCTGCGCTTGAGTGACATCGAAGACGGCGACGAGCAACTCGTCGAACCGAAACGGCAGCGCTCGCTCGTCGAGTATTACTGGACGCTTACCCCGACAATCATTCTGAGAGTGCTCGAACGGCACGACCACATCGACGTGCTCAGTTACGTTGACGCCGACTTGTTCTTCTACGGACCGACGGAACCGATCTTCGAAGAGATGGCCGACCGGTCCGTCCTGATCCACGAACACCGCTTCCCCCCACGACTGGCCCCGCTCGTCGAGAACGGCATCTACAACGTCGGGTGGTTGAGCTTCCGGGACGACGAGCGTGGAAGGGAGGTCCTGCAGTGGTGGCGCGAACGCTGCATCGAGTGGTGCTTCAAGCGAATCGAGGACGGAAAAATGGGCGACCAGCTCTATCTCAACGACTGGCCTTCCCGGTTTGAGGGCGTTCATGTTCTCCAGCACATCGGCGCCGGACTCGGACCCTGGAACCATGAACAATACGCTTACGCTCAAAGCGAAGACGGCGCCGTCACCGTGTCTGGTCGCGAAGTGATTTTCTATCACTTTCATTCGTTGGCGGTGGTCACTTCCGACCTCATCGTTCCGTGCACCGGGCTGCTGTACATACTCACCAAGCCCATCATCGAACTGCTCGTGCTGCCCTACGCAAATGCGCTACAGGCCTCGATTCACGTCATTCGCGAGCTTCGCAACGACTTCAGCGCGGGGATCAACGTCAGCGGTCAACTCGCCAGCCACTTGGTCTTCGTCGCGCGCAAGAGAATCGCCGATGCACTACGGTCCGCACCCCAGCCGCGCCACGCTCTCTCGGCCACGTGGGATCTTTACGCCGGACCGCAACTCGTCCATTCGACGCAGGTCCAGGTGGCGCCGCCGCCCGGAGCATCGCCTTGTCAACCGTCACAGCCGTCGCCCTCCCCTGACCCGGCCCCTCCTGGAGAGGACGGTCACGATGCGCTCGTGGCCCTCCGTGAGGCTGGATTGCACAGCCGCGGAGAGCCCTTGCGCCTACGCCTTAGCTATCACCAAGATCGGCAGCCCGGCTGCATCACGGTTCACGACCGACCCAACGAAACGGTCGAGAGCGAGTGCAGCAGCGAGATCGCCACGCTTCACTTCCCGCCGGCCTGCATCGACGAACTTTGGGTTGACGGCTTGCTCGACGTGCTGCCGTTGCCGCTCACGGTGAGCTACCTTTCGCGCTGGCGTCGCTGGCTGAAGTCCGATGGCTGCTTGACGATTCATGTCATCGACGCCAGTGCCGCCGTCGAGCGTTTGGCGAGAAGCGAGACACCGGAGGCCCTGCGCGATGCCAATCGCCAACTGCTCGGGGATGCGGATCGCCCTCGAACAGCGCTTTGGACGCCGGAGACCTTAGGCGCACTTCTCGGCGCGCTCGGCTTGCCCGTCGTTTCCGTCGAGACGACAGACGATGCCACCTTGGTCGTCAAAGCTGCGCCAAGCGGACGAGCTCCGAACGCGCGCGAGGTAGCCCAGCTCGCCGAGAGCCTCGTTTAGCGGCCTCTCATACGTCAAGTGCTTGACGTTGCCCGCCGTCAAGCCGTTGTCGCACCGCCTCGATCTGCGAGAAGATCTCCCATCATGTCGGTCGTTTCACGAATGGAATCGCTTCGGCACCGTTCTTGCAATTCCAAGAGTCGGCGGAGATACCTATGGACGACGCGAGCACCCCATACCCACTTCACGAAGAACTCCCCGAAGCGGTTACGACGAGTGAGAGTGGCGAGGGCGGTCAACTTCTCGACGAACTGGCCGCGCATGGCCTTCATCAGCCCGGCACGCCGCTCCACCTGTGGCTGAGCGCCGGCAAGGCCGCTCCCGCAACCGAAGCGGAGACATTCATCCGAATTGACGTGGGCGCCACGCCCCACCCGACGGCCTTGGCGCATATGCCACTCGCCGAGCTGGCCTTCCCCGCCGAGTCGGTCGATGCCCTCGTCATCGACGGGCTTCTCGAGACACTCTCTTTCCCCGAAGCGCTCGCCCATATCGTTCGATGGCAGCAATGGCTCCGCCCCTCGGCCACGATTCGAATCATCACCGCCGACGTCGAAAGTTGCTCGCGGAGATTGCTCACGCTCGAGGACGGCCTCAAACGGCAACACCTTCTTAGCCAGCTCCTCGGTTCGGGCGCCGAGCCCTACCGCGATGGTTGGTACCGCAACAAACTTCAGCGCGTTCTGCAGGGCTTCGGTTTCGAAATCGTCAGCCTGAAGACAAAGAGTGGCGGTCTCGCCGCTCCGCACGTCATCGAAGCTCTGGCCACGCAGGAGTGCCAAACCCCGCTGCACGCCGCCAAGCGTGCCGCGCAGTCGATTCTTGCCGACGCGCTGGACGCGGCGGACACCGCAGAGGCCTATCGCGAGTTTGAGTTCGCGCTCGGCGACGAGACGAAGCAAAGCGCGCCCGCCGCGCCGACATCGCACAGATCGCAGTCGAGACCCGAGATCCCGATCGTGTCGGTGATCGTGCTCACCTACAACCAGCTCGAAGATACCAAGCTGTGCTTGCAGAGCATCGAGAAGTACACCGAGACGCCCTACGAACTGCTCTTGGTCGATAACGCCTCCACCGACGGCACCGTCGAGTATCTGCGCGCGTTTGCCGAGGTCCGAGCGCACGTCAAGCTCGTCTTGAACAACGAGAACCACGGATTTGCGAAAGGCAACAACATCGGCATGGCCGTAGCGCGCGGCGCCTATTACGTGTTGCTCAACAACGACACGATCGTGACCCGGGGATGGCTCAACAAGCTGCTCGGGCCATGCCGCGAGGACCACCGCATCGCGCTGGTGGGACCCCGAAGCAATGACGTCGCGGGCGCCCAACAGATCCCCGCGGTTGCTTACAGCACCGAAACGGAATTGCAGGTTTTCGCCGACGAGCTGGCAAAACAG
>JAPYTK010000397.1 GCA_029941785.1 Polyangiaceae bacterium
GATTGCGCAGAAGAGACAGTTTGTTCACTCTCGATGATAGCCATAAAGGGCCTTGATCGGGACTATACTCACGGGCCTTCATCGGGACTATACTCTACCCCTCCTGTGCGTGTGTCGTCATGAGCGCCCCCAGCTCGCGCTGCGCGCCGGTTCACTTGCCAGGCGCGAACAGGATCGGATACCCGACCGTCACGATACCGCCTTCAGGCTTCGGAAATGTCAAGTCGTAAAAGGACTGCGCCACGCATAAAATCACGCCGTGATCCGGCAGAGCGCCCCCGCCGCTCACGTTCGACACGGTCCCTTCTTTCGTGATGACGAAGCGCACCGTCACGCGTCCTTCGAGCTTTGGGTTGGTGCGCAAACCGTTCTCGTAACATAGGCGGAATTGCCCGAAATTTTGGCGAACGATACGCTGGATGACCTCGGGCGGAAGACGCCCGCTCACGCTCAGCGCGCCCACGCGGATACGCGGCGGCTTCATGTTTTTCCTGCGCGCTGCGCTTTCGGCGTCGGTACCAGAGAAACAGCGCTCGGCGGGAGCGGGCCGGCCCCACGGCCCTTTGATGGCTTCATCACGGCTCGATGCTGGGAAGACCGGGCAATGAAACTGCAGCGAGACCCCGCCCAGCTTCTTGTCCTTGGCCATGCCTTTGGTGGCCTCGAGCACGGGCTTGAGCGTCTTGAGGGTCTGTTCGATGGGGAGGTCTCGTGCCCGAAAGACCAGGCGCGTGACTTCGCAGCGGAGCGGATGGTCTTTGCAGTACGGTCCGAGCCAGCCGCCGAACCCGTCGACGGTCTCGAGGGTCTTCTGGTCGTCCAAGTGTGGGCCTCCGACGAAGAAGCCCGAGACCACCTTTCCGTCGGCTTGGGGCTCGACGTAGAGCGCGCGGTCGGGTGAATATTGCTCCGGAGGTCTTGCCACCCACAGCGGGATGTCGACCGCGGTCGAGCCCGACTCGATGTGGATGTTGTTCCCCGCACCGCCGAACACTGCCGACCACATCGCGCTCAGCACGATCGCGGTGGGCGTACCCGGCGCCGCTTTGATCGTGAGTTTCGTGGGCACGTCGCGGGCGTAGCCCGGCTGCAGGAAATTCCTACGGACCCGGAACTTCCGTAGGCGGGTTTTCAAGGGCTCGATTTGCACCATGCGATCCGTATCGTGCTTGGTTCCTTTCGGGACGACCTGATGGCCGAGGAGGGCGATCCCGCCCTCGTCGATGACGATGGTCGGCTCGAACAGCCCAGGACATATGACGGCCTTCTCGTTGCCGCTGCGAATATGGCGCGTCGTAAGATCGGACGTCTTGCGGTCGGATAACCGCTCTTCGCGGTAACAAGCCGGGTCATCCACGACCTTCGAGGAATTTTTCGCTGGCTTGTCGGCGGCTGGCTTTTCGCTCGCTGGCGGATCTCCCGGATAGCGGTTGTTGACGCTCACGGTCATTTTCATTTTCATCTTCGCCATTCCTGGGAGGTTCGGCAGCTTCGTATCGGTCTCGCAGGTGGACGACCTGAGCCGCCCGTCGGCGATCCGCATGTTGGTCTTGCACGTCATCTCCACTTGCATCGTGCCCATTTTTTCGGCACCAGGCAGTGTTGCCTTGACGGTTCTCTCGAACAGTCCGCTGTCTCCGGTCGTCTTGACGAATCGCGCTTTAAGGGTATCGGCGTCGCCCTTGTCCTTCGAGTCGGCGAGCTCGGGCACGTCTTCGCCTGGCAGCAGCGGGCGCGAGGGGAGCTTCATGTCGACCAGGTTGCGGTAGGCGAGAGTCATCATCACGAACATCTTGGCGTTCTCGTCGGCCGCTTTTCCGTCTGCGGTGGTGATGGTGACGTCCTTGGTCTCGGCACCGTCGCGTTTGATCTCGGCGATGAAGCTCTTTCCTTGGACCGCCGACGCGTCGAGCATGTCGCTCTCTCCGCCAAACGCGGCGATGGTCGAACGCACTTTTTTGTAGGTGAGCTTTTGCTTGCTCGCTTGGTCGTCACGCACCTCGAGTACGTCGATGTCGACCGTCATGCTCGTGGTGGTCTTCGTCGAGCTGCCATCGCCGTCGCCATCTGAAATGCTGCTCTCCATGATGAAGGCTACCGTTGAGGTGTGCTTGTCGCCCACCTTGACGGTCGACTTGCCGAAGGTCACGCCGGCGGCCGATGACGTCGAATCACCACTCTTGTCGCACCCGACGGCGAGGAGGCCGGCGAGGAGGGTGGTGACGAACAAACGAGTGAGGGCACGAGTTTTCATAGTCGCTCTGCCTACCACGGCGCGTCTTTTACGGATACCGGTGGGTACCGGACGACACGGCGTCGTTTAGGCGCGCGCGTTACTCGGGCGATTGTACTTGCAGCTGTCCCAGCGCTTGCTGAACGTTGTCGCGCATTGTCTCGGCGTGGTCGCGCAGTTGACCCAACTGCTGGTGCGCCATCAAGTCGAAGACCATGGATCCGGCAAGGATGTCGAGGACCGCGACGTCGCTGTTCATCTCCGGGGCGGGGCCTGCTCCTGCATGGGCGACTTCGCCTAGCGCGTCGGCGGCGTATTGGATCTGCCGCTGTGCTCTGTTGATGTCGGAGGCCGCCGTGCGGATCATGGCTTGGCGCGTTTGCGAATAGAAGTCGCCTGTGCCGTCGATCTCCATTCCGCCGCCGACCATCATGTCCCAGCCTAGCTGGTTGGCTCCCTGCTCCAGCGCAGCCAGGGCTGCGACCAAGAGGTCGCCCGCCTCGACGAGATTGGACACACCTTGCGCGTGCCGTTCTTCGGAGGACATGCCGTCGAGCGCCGCACGACGCTTGTCCGCCTCGATGCGCTTTATGCCGTCACCCCAAGTGAAGCCACAGCCGCCGCAACGGAAGGCGTCGGGTGCCATCGTGGTGATCTTTCTGCTCTGACAGGCTACGCACTGGTCATCGGGAATGGGTTCGTAC
>JAPYTK010000398.1 GCA_029941785.1 Polyangiaceae bacterium
CGCTGAGCGGAGATTGTCGTGACGATGACAAGGACATCAGCCCGGGCGCGACGGAAATTTGCGACGAGATCGACAACAACTGCAACGCGTTGATCGACGAGGGCCTGGAGCAGACCTTCTACCAAGATCTCGACGCCGACAACTACGGATCGGTTGCCGCGGTCGAGGCCTGCAACGCACCGACCGGGTACGTCGCGCAAACCGGTGACTGCAATGACTACAACGACGCCATCAACCCCGGTGAGAGCGAGAGTTGCAACGAGATCGACGACGACTGCAACGGCAAGATCGACGATGGCTTGATGCTCATCACGAGTTATCTCGAATACGATGGCGACGGCTTTGCGGCGGCGAACGCTGCGACCCAAGACAAGTGTGACGTTCCGGCAGGCTGGGTCGAAGCCAAGGACGTCGACAACGACAACTCCCCGGACTGGGACTGCAACGACTCGAACGCCACAGCCTACCCGGGGGCGCCTGAACTCTGTGACAACTTGCTCAACAACTGTCTTGCGAGCACCAAGGACATTCAGTGTCCCAGCCTTTGCACCGGCAGCTGGCCAACGACGCTCGATGGCGTGAGTAGCGGCTATATCGTCGCGGTTCAGCTGGATGATGACCCGCAACTCGAGATCGTCGCTCAGGGCAATGGCACGATTCGCGTCTGGGAGCACGACGGCACGCTCAAATGGGAGCACTTCTATTCCGTCGCCTATTCCTATCCGACGGTGGCCGAAATGGATGGCGATCGATATCCCGAGGTCGTGCTCTTCAGTGATGGTGCGGTCTACGTGTTCGATGGACAGGACGGCACGCTCGAGGAATCGTATGCCGTACCCTCGACGGGTTACCGACGAGGGATCCTGGCCGACCTCGATGGTGATCAAATCATCGATCTGGTCGCGCCGGCGACGGGAGGGAGTCACACGAGTCCCGGTTCGGGCTCGCTGTCGGTGGTGTTGCGCAATGGAATGTACGACGAAGGAAACGACGACGGCATCAAGCAGCTGATCCAGCTCAGCCCGCCGAACGACGCCTACTTTGCTGCCAACCATCCGGCCATCTGGGACATCGATGGCGATGGCCTGGCGGAAGTCGTGAGCTTCACCGGCTACAGCACCTGCACGTACACCACCAGTTGCAAGGGCTACATGCTGGTTTACGATCTCGGCACCGGAGCGCTCAAGTATCCAGCGAGCCAGTTCGTGGTGGCATCTCCCAACACGGCTTATGCGAGCGGCCTGACCTACTTCGCCGACTACGACAGTGACGGCGAGATCGAACTCCTGTTGAAAGTTGGCGGCGTGGGCAACGGCCTGCGCATCTGGAACATGGATGGCACCGTCGCAACGGCCACCAACCCCGCCTATTCGGCTCCCGCTCTCGCGCCGATCAAGAAAGATGGGACGCTTGAACTCAACGGCAGCCTGCATGATTCAGGCGCGCGAGTCGATATCGGTGGAGACGGCCACTACGCACGGATGGGCATGACCGGACAGGGCCTGACGCTCTATGCTCAGGATGACACGACGCCGCTCGACGGGTATCCGGTCGGCCCAAGCGGCGGCCGTGTTCTGTTGGCGGACATCAACGCCGACACGCGACTCGACGTGCTGTACTTGGCGAGTGGACAGGGCGTCAGCTGTTACACCCTCGGCCAGGGATCGTACGCGCCGAACCGGGTTGTCACGAGCGGCCATGAGGAGCCATTCGCGAGTGGCATGAATCGCGTCGGCGGCTACGACAGCTACGAACCCAACGACGTGCGCAACTTCAATTTCGATCCGTCCGTCTACACCGCCATGAGCCCCGGAGACCCACGGACAGCGGTGCACGCATTCCAAGCACGCGGCATGCTCGTGCAGAAGTTGAGCGGCTCGGGGTGGTCACGTCGACTCACCTCGGCCATCAGCATCAAAGGCGACCGCGACTACTACACCGTGAATGGTCGCAATTACATCTCCGCCAAGCTCGAATCGAAGATCAGTCCTCCGCCGATCGATCTACAGCTCCGCATTCACGCTTTCGACAGCCTGGGCGGCGGGATGTACGAATACGAGGGCACGCTGACGGGCAACGCGGGCCAACAGCTCAATTGTCCCTCTTCGGGCGGCTGTTTCAACGGCGAGCCCGACATGTTCGTGCTTGAGGTGCGCGGCAAGGACGAAAACGTCGACTACGGTCCGTGGCCCTACCAGCTCGACTTTTCAGGCGGTGCGCCGTGATCGAGGATCACGCTCGCTCATTTAGAGCATGAGCGATCGGAGTTCGTTCAGGCCGTAGTGCTGGCGCAGATGGGCGGCGAAGCGGGCCAGGCTGGCCTTGTCGACGTGCCGGCGTCCGGGACTATACTCGCGTGATGACCGACGAAGCGCCGGGGACGCCGTATATCGAAACCACCAGGGGGGCGGTGACGACTGCGGCGGCAATCGTTGTGGGAATGCTTATTGGTATTCCATTTCGGGCCTTCTTGAGAGACCGCCTTGCGGAATGGGTCACGAACGGCATCGTTTTTCTGCTGGTGGGCTTGGTATCGGCCGCGTTCTGGCTTCACGTGCGAAAGCGGCAACGCTTGCGAGCAGAGAATACCGCTCTGAAGGCGGAAGTTGCGCGACTGAAGAGCGAAGCCACGCCGGAGGTTGAGTGATGACTGACGAAGCGAGGGAGCACAGCCTGTCTACCTGCGCCCACCCCAACCATTGCGCATAGGAGACATTATGTTAACTCCCGATGAAAGCCATAAAGGGCCTTCATCGGGACTATGCTATCCCAACGATTGACTACGGGCTGAACTTGGCAACGAAGATGTCGTCGTAGCCCGCGCTTGTGAGCCCCCCGCCGCCGAAGTCTACTGTGCCAGAGAAGAGGCCCGTGAGCAGCACGTTGCCCGCGCTGTCGACTGCGACCGAGTTGCCA
>JAPYTK010000399.1 GCA_029941785.1 Polyangiaceae bacterium
AGTGTGGCTTGGCAAGGGTGATGGCACGTTCAAGGCCCCGCTCACGGTCCGCGATTTTCCCGACAACTGGAACGGCGTGCGCTTCGCGGTGCCCCAACGAATCTGTCCCTCCTTTCCGAAATCACCGTGAAGCGGTAGAAGGTCACCATGAAGCTCGACCTGCAGACCAGAGATTTGACCACCGGAGATCGCGGACCCAAAGTCTTCGAGTCCGTCGACGAGGCCCGCGCTTGGCTCAAGGAGAGACCAAAGAACATCGCCGTGCTCGGGGTCTCGAGCCACCACGTACCCAAGGAACTCGCCAACGAACTCCGCCAGTCGATGCGACCCATGGACGACGAGGAGCGAGCCCTGCTCGACAAGCTCCACGAGGCCGAAGCGGCAGTCATCGCCAAGCAAGTGATGGCCCGGCAGGCCGCGGACGCCAAGGCTGCAGCGGCTCGCGCAGAGACGATGAAGAGCGCCGATCCCAAACGGGAGATGGAGCTGCGCTGGACCTACAATCAAGACCTGCGGATCAACGATGCCGCGGACAGCCGCGAGATCACCGACGAGGCACGCGCGGCTGTCGATGCCTGGATCGCCGAACGTCAAGAATGGGTCGAGTCACGTGGGCAAATCATCGGCGACGCGACGATCAAAGTTTGGCCGAGTGACCTGCCAGAGGGCACCACCGAGCGGATCATTCTCGGGAGCTTCATTCCGATCACCGCCTGAGCGGCATTTGTGCTCCGCGGAGGGGCCGAGCGCCGCAACGGTCCGAGCGCCGTGAGGCAATGAACCCCATGGCCCGATGAGTCACGTTCAGGGATGAATGTGGACGTAGGTGCCTTCGCCCGTGGACTCGCTCGCGACGACGCTGTGCCATTGGGACGGCAGCGGAGGATCCGTCCACGAAAATACCCGTAGGGCATCGAGCGGAGCCAAGTTGATGCAACCGTGGCTTCGTGCGCGCCCATACTCGGTGTGCCAGTACGCCGCGTGGATGGCGTAACCGCTCTTGAAGTACTGCACCCAGGGTACGTCGTTTAGCTCGAACGCACTGCCCAGCACATCGGAGTCCATCGTCGCGGTGACGAACTTGTCGCGGATCTTGAAGGTGCCGCGAGGCGTCGAGTGCGTCTTCTTCGGATCACCGAGTCCGTCTTTGCCCGTCGAGACCATCGTAGCGTATATCGGCTTCGTCCCCTCGTAGAGCACGAACGTCTGACGTTGGATCGAGATGTCGATCCACTTTGTCGAGCCACGGGCAATACGAGGCAACTTCGACGTCTTGACCACGATGGCGAGATCCCGGGTTCGCACCCAATCGCCCTCATCGGTCTCGAGCATCCGGCGCTTGCCGACCTTCTTGACCGTGCCGGTGAGTTGAACGGCGTCCCCGTAGCTCATCGACTCGCGCTTCTTGAGGTTGCCCTTGCGAATCGCGTAGCGGTACCCCTTGCCGATCTTGCTGAAGGCCACGGGCAGTTCCCACCCGGTGGTGAGCTCGACACCATGAAAGACCGAACCGCGGCCGGGCTTGAGCTTCGAGATGGGGATGAGGCGCAAGTCGGTCGTGAGCGCAAAGTCGCGACGGTCACCGGGAAAGGCGTCGATCAAGGCCACGCCCGCGTGACGCTTGATCCGATTCGTGATCACCGCGTAGCGGGGCACCTTGAAGCTCGCTATGTTGGGCAGCTGCCTCTTGCCGTCGAAGAACCAGGGCACCTCCGCGTCGCCGATGCCGCCAAACTTCTCAAACCTGTCGAGCGCCGGCGGCTCGAGCGGAGGATCGCCTACCACCCGGCCCGCCTTGTCCGTCGGCACGTCGTTCGAGCCGACCTTGTGCGCGTTCCACTTCTTCTCGAGCCGCCCGAAGCTGCGCAAGTGTCGCTTCAGGCTCATCTCGTACTTGAATTGCTCCCTTCGGGAGGGCAAGCGAAAATACCGGGGCGCGATCGCACGGACGAAGGCGTAGTCATAGGGCAAGGGGCGGGAGTGATCGGCCTGTCGAAGACCGGCGCGCAGCAAGGGGTGCTTCATGTCGAGCGTGGCGCCATCATCGAGACACACGAAGCCCTGCGGGACGATGTTGTAAAAGCCCTGATGGCAACCGTCGAGGCGCGCTGGCTTCTCGGCCCGATGCACGCGCGTACCCACGCGGAGGTAACCGACCTTTTTGCTTCGGCGATCCGGTCGCTGGTAGATGCTCACCATGAAGTCCACGGCGCCCAACATCGGTCCGTCCTTCGTCGCCTTCGCCGCGGGGTCATCCACTCCCGGGGGCGCCTGGTTCGGACCGGCCGCCCCCGCGATCTTGCTATTGGAGATGATCCCGCTGTTCGAATCGGGCGCCTCGGCACATGCTCCCAAAAGAAGCGTGCAGCCAGCGAGGGCGAGAAGCGGAAAAACAGGGCCTACCCGTCGTGCGACCATGGACCCCGCGTGCCAGAATCCCGCGGGATCGGCCAAGTTTCTCGGCCCTCTGCGCGCCGCCTCGGCCCCCCTGATTCTGCGGCCTTGCGCTACGGCGGTAGGGAAACTAGCTTGGCGCCAAAGCTCCTCATTGGGGCGTTTGCGCCTGTAGCTCAGCTGGATAGAGTGTTGGCCTCCGAAGCCAAAAGTCGTGCGTTCGAATCGCACCAGGCGCGCTGAAATCGTTTGGGTTTATTTTTCGGGCGCGCGCGCGAGCCTGGGCATGGCGCTGCTCCTGGTGCTCGATAGCGCCAGCGCGTGAGCTGGCTGCGGTCAGGCTTGGATGAGGGGTAGTGCGCGTGTGGAGCTGGGGAGCAGGTAGACAGGGTCCCGTCGCTGGCTAACCTTCAGCAGTGCGACACTGCCAAACCTGTGAGAGTGCAGCGAACGCGTCATTGCACTCGGTTTCCGAGAGCGCGGGATGGGCC
>JAPYTK010000400.1 GCA_029941785.1 Polyangiaceae bacterium
ACCCGTTGGTGTGGCGAAAAGACTTCGGTGCGGTCGTGTACCGGGTCGCGCTGAGCCCTCGCGGTGATCTCGTGGCGGCTGCCTCTCTCGACAAGTCCGTGTATCTTCTCGACGTCCGGACCGCCGCTGTGCGCGTGCTTCGAGGTCACGAGGACCAAGTCTTGTCGGTGGCTTTCAACGCTGAGGGGGACGAACTCGCGTCGGGTGGAAGCGATAAGACCGTGCGTGTTTGGGACGTGAAAACAGGTCGAGTGAAGCACGTGTTGTCCGGGCACGATGGCACGGTCTATGGGGTTGGCTTCAGCCCCGATGGGCGCTGGTTGGCATCAGGTAGCCGGGACAAGACGGTCCGCATTTGGAGTCTTGCAAGCGCCGCGAAGCCTCGCGTGCTCACGGGGCACGAAGGCGCGGTTCGGGCCGTGAGCTTCGGTCCCGAGGGCAAGAGGATCGCCTCGGCGAGTTTGGATGGCACGCTCCGCGTTTGGGATGCTCAGGTCGGCAAAGCGGTGCACGTATTGTCCGGGCACACCGCGGCGGTCATGGACGTGACGATAGGACCCCAAGGCCATCGGTTGGCCTCCGCGAGCCGGGACAAGACGGTGCGGCTGTGGAGCCTCCGCACCGGCAAGGAGCAGCACGTTCTTTCTGGACATGCCGAGGGCGTGATGTCCGCACGCTTCAGTCCCGACGGAAAACTCGTGGCGTCGGGCGGGCACGACAAGAAATTGCGAATCTGGAACGCGCAAACGGGTCAGCCCGTGCGCACGATTGCAGGACACGCCAATAACGTTTATGGCGTGAGCTTCGGTCCGGACGGCAAGACGATTGCCACGGGGAGTTACGACCAGACGGTGCGATTGTGGCGACTCCGATCCGGCGACAGAGAAACCGCGCGCTCGGGACACACGGCGGCTGTCGTCACCATGAGCTTCAGTCCGGATGGCCGCACGCTCGCTACCGGCAGCTTCGACAAGACGGTGCGACTTTGGGACGTCCAAACGGGGGAAGCAGGGCACACACTGACCGGCCACACGGCCGCCGTTTCCGGAGTGAGTTTCCTGGCGGACGGCCGCTCTCTCCTTTCTGGTAGTTGGGACGAGACGGTCCGTCAGTGGGATGTGCGTGCCGGCGTACAACGACACCTTCTGTCCGGCCATACAGATGCTGTCCTGAGCTTGGACATCAGCAAGGACGGCCGCTTGCTCGCGACCGGGAGTCGAGACCTCACGGTGCGGCTTTGGGACCTGCCGACGCGCAAGCCCATGTTCGTTCTGTCGGGACATGAAGCGTCTGTCATGGGTGTGACGATCAGCCCCGATGGCCTCTTGGTCGCCTCGGCGGGTAATGACCATTCTGTCCGCCTTTGGGACGCGCGCACCGGTGAATCCGTTCGCACCCTCAATGGTCACACGGCCTCGCTCCTTGGTGTGCGCTTTAGCCCGGACGGCCGCTCGCTCGCGAGCGGGAGTCGGGACGAGACGGTGCGCCTTTGGGACGTGGGCACGGGCGAGCAAATGGCCGTGCTCGAGCAGGGGGCGCGCGCGCAATGGTTGGATTTTCATCCCGACGGTCGCCGTGTAGGGGTTCCGTGCTCCGACGGCGTGGCGCGCATCTGGGATATCGAGCGGAAGGAAGTGGTGACCGAGTTGCGCGGGCACCGAGGCGAGGTCAATGTGTTGCGCTTCAGTCCAGATGGCAAGCTGGTGGCCACGGCGGGCGACGACAGCATCGTTCGTATGTGGGACGTGGAGACGGGCCGTCCGGCGTGGCGCGCTCCCCTGTTGCTCCCCGCGCCGCCGCGCTTGCTCACGCACCGAGGCTGGACCTTGCTCAATCAAACGGAGCTCAAGCCGGCGCCGGCTGCCCAGGGGGCATTCCTTCGTCGACTCGATGCGCAGAAGTGGCAGGCCGCCGTCAAGCAGCGCGCCCGTTTGGCTGCCCTCTCCCCGAGGCGAGGCTTCTTGTGCATGCACACCTTCGATGGTGAGGTCGAGTTGTGGTCTATCGATCGCGATGCGCGCATCATGACCAAGCCCGTCGCAGGGATCGTCGATTTGCGGGCGGTGGCCGCCGGGTGTCTGGTTCGGACGGCGGCCGAGGGGGGAGGGCGTGCGCGTCTCGTCGGCAAGGGGAACACGGTCAAGACACTGTCGACCGATCAGACCGTGACGGCCATCGGCGGCGGCGGTGGGGAGTTACTGGTCGCGGCGGGGTCTGAGGTGCTGATTTTTGACGCCGCCGGCGAGTCGTCCAAACGTATCGCGGCCGACGTAGGGATCTCCGCTCTGGCCCGTGTCGATGCCAGGCACATCGCGGTGGGTTACGCGAACGGCGGCATCGAATTGGTGGGGGCGAAGACTCCTGCAAAGTCCAAGGCGTCGCCCGCGCGCTCGTTCGACAAGACGCCGTCGAGTCCGGTCCTTCGCATGATCGTCGGTCCGATGAGGACCCTCGTAGCAGGCTTTGCCAACGGCGTGGTCGGTACGTGGAGTTTGCGCGATGGTCGGCTTTTAGCTGAGCGGCGACTGCATGGCCCTATCGAGCACATGCTCTTGGAAAACCAAACGCTGTACGCGGCAAGTGCGCTGGGTCAGCACCTCCGTTGGGACTTGAGCACACTGTACGCTGACCGATGCGCTGTGCTTCGCGAGTTGTGGCAGCGAGTGCCGATCGTCTGGCGTGATGGGCGCGCGGTGCTCAGGGAGCCACCCTCGAAGCACGCGTGTCGCCAGATCGGAACGAGCGCCCCATGAGCACGTCGACCCGCGGCGCCGCTTCCGTCAGGGATGGTTGAGCGATGCGGTGACATCGAGCAGGTCCCCGATGCTGTAAAAGTCGACAGTGGGGAAGTTGGGGAG
>JAPYTK010000401.1 GCA_029941785.1 Polyangiaceae bacterium
GGCCGAAGCAGAGCGGCGCCAACTGTGGACGCGAGCACTGCAGCAGGCCTTGCGCGGCGCCGCCACGAGTGACTCCTTCGCGCTGGTTAGGGAGGCGGCAACCCGAAGCTTGGGCCTGCGTCCTCATGCCAACCGGGCCACGCTCGAAGGCCTGGCAACGACCGACCGAGAGCCCAGCGTACGGGCCACCGCCAAAGCCGCGCTGCAGGCCGCTCGACGCACGGCTCCGGCGCGACCATAATCGGCGCATGATACGCCATCTCGCCACGGCCTCCGTCGCTCTTCTTTTCGGAGGATGTGACCCCCTCGCCAGCTTCGACTTGGATCCAACCGAGGCATTTTGTGGTCACATCGCGAGCGCGAGTCGCTATCGGCAAGGATTCAGCCCGCGCGTCCAGATGCGCCTGCGCCTCGACACGATGAAGATCGGCACCGACGACACAGCCGGGACGATGACGACCTTCGACCCCGACGCGGGACGCTCGGCGCGCATGCTCAACGAGAGTGCTTTGCGACCGATCACCGCGATGAGCCATGATCCACTCTCCCGATTGGAGTTCGGCGACGGACGCGAGCGCAACATGATCTACGCCGTGACGCCCGACAACCACGGCGCGGAGTCCCTGCTCGCCGTGGTTTCGCTGAGACACGACGATCGCGTCGAGATAAGGCTGCTGCGACCTGGAAAACAGCTGACCTCGAGTGGCCAGCCATCAGGCGCCAATCACCGCCCGATGTTCGGCTTGTTCACGCTCACCCGGCAAGCTGGAGATTGCGGGTTTTGACCGTCGTCTTGGGCATCGAGAGTTCCTGCGACGAAACAGCAGCAGCGGTTGTCAGAAGCGACGGAACCGTGCTGAGCGACGTCGTGCGTAGCCAAGTCGAGGCGCACGCCCCCTTCGGCGGAGTGGTCCCGGAGATTGCGGCCCGCGACCACCTCCAGGCAATCACCACGGTCGTTCGAGCCGCGCTGAGCGACGCGAAGCTCAGCTTGCGAGACGTAGACGCTGTCGCCGTGACGCACCGCCCAGGGCTCGTCGGTGCACTGCTGGTAGGACTTCAAGCAGCGAAAGGCCTCTCGTGGGCCTCGGGCAAACCCCTCGTCGGAGTCGACCACCTCGTCGGCCACCTGCTCAGCGTCTTTCTTCGGCGCGAAGGCGAAGCGGACACCGCGGCGGACGTGTGCTTTCCTTTCGTCGGTCTGCTGGTGTCCGGTGGGCACACGGCGCTTTATCTCTGCCACGGGCCACGAGTGGAAGCCATCGAGGAACTCGGGGCCACGCGTGATGACGCGGTAGGCGAAGCCTATGATAAGGTCGCGAAACTACTTGGATTGGGGTACCCGGGAGGTCCAGTCGTCGACCACCTGGCTGCTCGCGGTGAACCCGCCTCCTCGCCGCTCATCCTCAAGCCGCCAATGGCGCATCGCGAGAGCCTGGAATTCAGCTTCTCCGGTCTCAAGAGCGCCGTGGCGCGCCACGTCGCAGCCGCCGGTGTGCCGGCAAACGACGAATCCATGGCCCACCTCTGTGCCGCCTTCCAAGACGCCGTCGTGAAAACGTTGGTGCGCAAAACCCTGCACGCCGCGCAGAGCCGCGACGTGCGAAGCGTCGTGGTCGCTGGAGGTGTCGCCGCCAACCGTGCCCTTCGCGCTCAGATGCGCAAGGCCTGCGATGCGCGCGAGTTGCGCCTGCACGTGCCCAGCCTCCAAAACTGCACCGACAATGCCGCGATGATCGCCTATGCCGGGGCGGTGGCGCTCACTGATGGAAAGACTGACAACCTCGGACTCGGCCCCTCCCCGCGGACCGCCCTGCCCCGTCAAACGCGCAAGGGGCGTGGCAAACGGCGCCCAACAGGGTAAGATCACGAACGTGAAGCTTGAGCCAGGCATCATGGTAACGCCCCACGTGAGGCTCACCGAACCTCTGGGCGAAGGTGCGATGGGTGCGGTTTGGGTTGCCGAACACCTGACGCTTCACACCGACGTAGCAGTCAAGTTCATCTCCGAACAACTCGCCCGGGACAATCCGGAGATTGTGGCTCGGTTCGAGCGCGAGGCGAGCGTCGCCGCACAGATCAAGAGCCCCTATGTGGTGCAGACCTTCGACCATGGCGTCACGGACGACGGCACGCCCTACATCGTGATGGAGCTTCTCGAGGGCGAAAGTCTGGAGGAGCGCATCCAACGAAGCGGTCCGCTCCCGCTAGAGGAGACCTCACAGATCATCTCGCAAGTGGCTCGAGCGCTGCGCCGCGCCCATGACAAGGGCATCGTCCATCGCGACATCAAGCCCGACAACATCTTCGTCACGCTGCAGGACGATGGCGTGTTCTGCAAGATCCTCGATTTCGGGATCGCGAAACAAGCGCAACTTCCCAAAATGGGACGCTTGACGAACGCTGGAATCATGATTGGCACGCCCGAATACATGAGCCCGGAACAGGTGTTGAGTTCCAAGGACGTCGACTTTCACACCGATCTCTGGGCGCTCGCCGTCACGGCCTACGAAGCGCTCACCGCACGCCTCCCATTCGAAGCTGAAGCTCTGGGCGAACTGTGCGTCAAGCTGCTAAGTGGCGAGTTCCTACCCCCAAGTCACTACCGGAGCGAACTGCCGAGCACGGTTGACGACTGGTTCCGCATCGCGCTCAATCGCGATCTTGCACAACGTCTCGACGGCGCACGAGAGCTCTCCACGACGTTCATGCATGCTCTCGACTTGGCGCCCCATTCGATACTCCAGCACACCCTCCCCGGCTCGCGGCGGATCGAAACCATCACCGGCCTGACACCTGCCGTGAGTCAACCCGGCGCGATGGGACCCGCATCCAGTCAACCC
>JAPYTK010000402.1 GCA_029941785.1 Polyangiaceae bacterium
ACATGGCGCTAGCTTAGCGCTAAATGGGCAGTCTGGGGAGCTTTCGCGATGTGGGGCTCAGGGCGCGGGCGGAGGATCCAGTGCCCGGCGATAGTCCTCGGAAAGCAAGCAGTGGAAGTGATGTTCGCCTCGTTCGACTTGGGGCGCGTAACGCCCCCGGTCGTAACTGGTCGAGGCGAGGCCTACCTGCACCGATTCGCAGATGGCGACGTCTTCTTGTTGCGTCAGATCGCTCTGTTCGATGCTTTGCTTGATGAACGCTTGGGCTGAAGCCGTGTCACCGAGCGAATCGGGATCGAAAAAGAACTCGTAGTCCACCCGGCAACGAGTAGGTCCAAGGGGCACCACATGGTTGCTGTCGAGGCAGGGGCCGTAGCGATTGAGCATGAAGTTCGGGTAGAGCCATGCGTAGATGGCCCTCTCGCCGATCCGCAGAGCGCGCGCGCGGTCGGTGCTCGTGTTACCCGCTTCGATGGGGTTACAGCTTTGGATAGACGAGCGAGCGTAGGTTTCGGTGCGGTAGCTCGCGATGTCGATCTGCGCGTTCAGGCTCGGGTGCATATGCGGGACGTGGTACCCGCCGTCGAGATAGTTATCGACGTAGACCTTCCAGTTGCATTCGATGACCCATGATTTTCGCCCGGCAAATCGGAGCTGCTCCCATCCGCTTTGTTCGACGGTGGTGTCGACCTCCGGGAAATCTTGGACGAGCGAGCTGCCATCGCCGTCCTGTCTGATGAACACCCAAGGCCCCCAGCAGGCCACTGACATGGGCTTCAGGCCCATCTCCTCTCGGGCGAAGTTTTGGATGCCGGCCATTCGGGGGGCGCTGCGCAACTTGCCATCGAGGTCGTAGCGCCACGCATGATAACCGCAGACGAGCTGCTGAGCGCTTCCCTCGCCGGTGACGACCTCTCGCCCCTTGTGCCTGCACACATTGTAAAAGGCCCGCAGCGCCCTATCGTTGCCCCGTACGACGACCCATGGCTCGCCCGCAAAACAACCACTTAAATAAGAGCCCGGTTCGCTGACTTGTGTCGCGCGGCCGACGAGCTGCCAGCTCGACGGAAACACATGTTGTCGTTCGAGCTCGGCCATGGCGGAGCTTTGGTACCAAGCGGATGGTGGTGTCCATGCCCGCTCGAGAGGCACCTTGCGATCGAAGGCCTCAACGGAACGGCGGATTGGCTCTTGTGGGTCGGACGAGCTCACTTCTCGGTCCTATCACGGACCGGCAGGTGTGCCGCTCTTGTCTGGCCGTTTCGAAGAGTCCAAACGTTCGACGATTTGGATGGCAAGCTGCGTGCCCGTGGTCGTCGGTTGCCCCCGAAAGAGAATCACTTCGTCGATTCGCAGGATGATGTGCCCATTGACGGGCACGTCGAGTCGTAGCGTGTCCCCTACCTTCAGCGCCATCAGCTTGCCGATAGTGAGCGGCAGCCGGCCCAGCTCAGCCACCACGTCGACATCGACTTCTCGAATCGTGGCTGCCACTCGATCGTCGATCGGCTGGGTTCTTTGCCGTCTGTCGTGCGCCGCTCGCGCTCGGTTGAGCGCGTTCTTGGACAAGCCGATCAGCATTCTGCCCCGCGATGCGGAAGACGACGGTTCCGCCTCGCCGTCTGACTCGGGTGCTTCGTCCGTGCCCTCTGGACCAAACACGTCCTCGTCGTCGTCATCATCGAGCGCCGCTTCGTCGACGAAATTGAGGGGTAAGACGACCAGTGTGGCGCCCGCGCTCTTTTGACCCTGAGCGCGAGGCAAGTTCTTGACGCTCAGGCCGATGGACCGCTCGATCGTCTCCGCGCAGCACTTCATGACGTTGGTGAAAACGCGATCCATGAATGCCAGCTGCGGCGCCGTCAGTCCCTTAGGGTTGAGCTTTGGCGGATCGCTTCCGTCTCCGCCGAGGCTTCCTTCGAGTAAGAAGGAGATAGCGTGTGAATCAAGACAAATGGCCGCGCGGGCCCCGCCAGGTTCGGAGGCGAGATTCGCCAAATAGACCGGCGCTGTGAGCTGTGACTCAAGCTCATTGGAGTTCATCACGTACGGCGCTCCAGGCTTGATCCCGACCCCGCGGCGCGTCAAAAACGGTACCGCTCGGCGAAGTGCAAGAGCGAGAGGATCGCCGGTGCGCCGCATGGTCTCGAGCGCCGCGGTACTACCGCCTGTGGCGGTGACGGAGATCAAGCTGGTCGCGTCTTCGGTCATTGCACGACGAGATCCTGGACGAGCACTGCGGCCACGGCCTCGCCTCCAACGGCATGGACGGCATCGAGCATTTCCTTGGCCATGATCCGCTGCCGCTTGTTGTTGGCTAGGTTTTCGTAATTCTGCGATCGCAGGTAGCTCAACAAGGCATCACGCACGCGTGGCACAAAAACCAGGAAAGAGTCGGCCGTGGTGTCCCTGTTGAGTTCGATCGTGAGCTGGACCTTGGCGGCTTTGGGCTCGCCTTCGGTCGACGTCATGGTGAGTACGAAGGCATCGAGCGCGATCGACTCTCCGGGCAGACTGTCGTTCGCGCCGGTTTCGCCGGTATCCGGAGCCGGCATGCTCATCAATGAGCCGCCATATCCGGCAGCGCCTGCGAGTGCGGCTGTGATCAACAGCCCGACGACGTTGAGACCGCCGCTCTTCTTTGCGCCGCCTTGCTCGTTTTCTTCGTCCGCCATGATCCTCGTGCTCCGAATGTCGCTGTGGCCCCGCGGCGGGATGAACCGGGAGCCACAGCGCTAGCTTACGCGATCAGCGCTTGAGTTGCGTTGTTTCAAGCAGCATTTCGTCCGCCGTGGTGATTGTCCTGGCGTTGGCGGAGAAGGCACGTTGGTGAG
>JAPYTK010000403.1 GCA_029941785.1 Polyangiaceae bacterium
GGCTTTGGTTAGGTAACACCTGTTACCTAACGGGCGATATATCGCACTTGCCGCCCTTCTTTGCAAGGGGATTGATGCGCCGCCACCTCGCCGACACCTCGCCCCTAGGGAGACCGCACCTCGCCCCTACGGAGCAATCACCTCGTACGGAATGACGAGTTCACCTTTCGTCAAGGGCGCGGTGACCAAGAACTCGCTTGCGCCGATCCGGTTCGCACGAAGAATGAATTGCTTGCCGGTTTCGAATTCGTGTTTCGAGGCGTCTGCGTTGATGTGAGTACGGCTACCGTCGAGCGGGCCTGCGTCTCCGAGGTCAACTTTGGGGTGGCGCTCGCCCTCCTCGTCGATGGCGGCCAGGGTAATGGCGATAGCCGCTCCGTGGGTCAACGTGATCCCTTCCGCAGAAACGGAATGCTCGGTGGGTGGCGTGGTGTCCTGCACGATGTCGATGCTCGTGAGCTGAGGCTTACAGGCCGTCGTGATGAGAAGCGTGGCCAAGAGGGTGATGGAAAGACAGCGCATCGTGGTCATGCTCCCGTGTCGATGGTTATGGTGGCGGACAGCTCTCCCATCGTGACCGTGATGGTGGCGCTGGTGCCCGGCGTGGAATCAATCTCCACGACGTTGTTGGTGGGCGAGGTGGCGATGCGCACGGCATCTTCGTCCGAGCTTGTCCACATGGTTTCGAATGAGCCGGCGAGAACACGGCCGTCGGCGGTGACAGGAGCAGCGCGCAAGAAGGTGGTCGTGGTCACCTCGACCGTCGCGTTGAGATCGATCTCGATGTCGGAGCCCGAGATGTCGATCTTCGCCCCAGCCTCGATGTCTTTCACCGACTCCGTCGTGGTTGAGCCACGAGAGATGCGAAGCGCATCGGCTTCGAACAGATTGATGTGAACGAGGTCGATCGCGCGGGAGGCGGCCGCGTGCGTCACGAGGGCGACGATGCCTGGCTTGATCGCCTCGAACGCCCCGTCCGTGGCTACGAGAAAATCATCCGACGCAGCGACGACGTCCGCGGGGCCACGCCCTTCGTCGACCTCGAATTCGATCCCGAACAGTGAGCCTACGGCGATGGGAGGGAACGCACCGGTCACCTCGTCAGCGGCGCTCACTTTCGCATCGGTGTCGCATTGGGCGTCGGCGTTGGTGTGGCAATGATAGAAGAACGTTCCTGCGTCGAGCTCCCCGCGAAGGCCTCCGGTCTCTTCGGACTTGGTGCAGGCCCCCGTCAAGAAAACGAGTGCGAGGAGGACGAACAGCTTGCTTGGGATGGGTCTCGATTGATTCATGGCTCAGCTCCGACGGATGATGGTCTGAGCGTAGCTCCAATGACGAGTGTCGACCAGCTCAGCCGCGCCTTCGATCGGTCACGCCGCCGCCTCATGATCCAACAACTGTGCGGCGAGCTTTTGCCACATGTCCAAGGACAGGGCTTGAGGGCCGTCACACAAGGCCGCGGCAGGATCGGGGTGGATCTCCACGATGATGCCGTGGGCGCCGACCGCCTTCGCGGCGCGGGCCAGGGCAGGAACATAACGCCGGGCGCCAGCGGCGTGACTCGGATCGACGATGACCGGCAAGTGCGACCTCTCGCGCAGCACCAACACCGCGCTCAAGTCGAGCGTGTAGCGCGTCGCCGTCTCGAAGGTGCGGATCCCCCGCTCGCAGAGGATCACGTTGGGGTTGCCCGCAGCCAGGATGTACTCCGCCGCGGCCAGCAGCTCATCGACTCGCGCGCCCATTCCTCGCTTGAGCAGCACGGGCCGAGCGCACCCGCCCACCTCCGTCAGTAGCGCGTAGTTTTGCATGTTGCGCGCGCCGACTTGCAGCACGTCAGCGTACTTGGCGCACAGCGGGACGTCCCTCGGCCGCAAGACCTCGGTCACCACGGGCAAACCGTGAGCACGGCCCGCTTCGGAGAGCAGCCGCAATCCCTCCTCTCCCAATCCCTGAAAGTCGTAAGGGGAGGTTCGCGGCTTGTACGCCCCCCCGCGCAAGGCGTGACCGCCGGCAGACTTCACCGCCTCGGCGGCTCGCATGATCTGCCCGCGGGTCTCGACCGCACAGGGTCCGGCGATCAGGCGAAAATGCCCATCTCCCAAATGCACCTTCCCGAGAGGGACGAGGGTGTCGGTGAGCTCTGGGCGATCTTCACGCAAGGCCTTTCGCAGCTTGCTTTGCGGGGCGCGGGCTTCGGGGCGCTCGCCGGTCTTTGCGGGTGGTTCTTCGGTCGCGGCAGGTGGATCGAAGGGATCGGTGTAGGGCGTGGTCTGGTTGATGGTCATGGGACTTTCCTGTTTGTTGGTCGTTTGAGAGAGTCACCTGAAGTCACCGGGGGGAGCTGGACAAAAGACACGACGGCCTCGGCGCTCAGGTGGCGCGAGTGCTCCGTCGTGAAGTCGAGGCCGTCAGTCGATCACTGGCGCGGCCTCGCTCCACAACGGAGCGCGCCTAAACGCGAAGTGAAAGAACCAACGAGCCATGGGGGGAGCACACCACGCGCGGTGAGGCTTGTCAACGAAGTGATGGGCGATCCTAGGTTTTGGACAGCGCTACGACTGAATTGCGCCACGATGCGGCTTGTCCACGGATCGGCGCTCACGATCCCTGCGCCCACGGCGCGAACCACGTGGGCCCTTTCGACCGCGTGGATGCCCAAGTGCCGATCTGATACGCTTGCTGCGTGAGTTGTTTCTTCGGTTGTCGCTTTTCTCTGCGTCGGCTCCTGACCAGTGCTTTGCCGCTCGTCATGGCGCTGTCCTTGAATCAGTGTGGCCCGGCGAATAACAGCTCAACACCGGACGAGAG
>JAPYTK010000404.1 GCA_029941785.1 Polyangiaceae bacterium
CCGATGAAGGCCCTTTATGGCACTAACCGAGAGTTAACATCATGTCTCTTATGCGAGGTGGTTGGGGTAGGAGCAGGTTGGCGGCAGTGAATCCATCTTCAACACCGCCGCGATTGATGTAGAATACGGTCAATGCATCGTGCCTTTTGTCTGACGCTCCTCCTAGCTGCTGCAGGTTGCGTGGCTCTGCTGGGCGACGACTTCGTCGTGAACTCCAACAACGACGACGGAGCGGGTGCGCAGGGTGGCGGCCAAGCGCAGGGCGGTTCGCCGGGCGGCAACGACGTTGGTGGCAACAATGTTGGTGGCAGCGATACGGGGGGCGATGGGGGCGGCGATGGCGAGGAACTTTTCCCTGCGCACGGTATCGACATCGTCACCGTCGAGGCGAACCAGGGAGCGGGCATCAGCATCAGTAACGGCCCAGATCCCGTCCCCTCCAGCGCCCGCGAGTCGAGGCTGATCGGAGGGCGCGAGACCCTCATCCGGATACATCACGAAGTGCATGGTGACTGGATTCAACGCGAGGTGGAGGCGCAGCTCGTCGTGACTCGCCAAGACCAAAGCACGGCACTCTACACGGACCGGCGTACGATCTTCGCGGACTCGGTGGCCGGGGACCTGGCCTCAAGCTTTTCCTTCATTCTCGATTGCGATCAAGATGAGTGTGACGCAGGGACCGACTTCCAGGTCTCGCTGTGGGATGTCGGCGTGGAGGGGAGCCAGTCTGAGGGGGTGAACCTCTCACCGGGTACCGGGGCCTCCCCAATCGGCTTTGAGACGTTCAACCTGGAGATGCGCCTCGTCTTTATCCCGATGCACTATCAACCGGCCAACACCACGCCGGACCTGAATACCGCGTGGATGGATGGCATCAGGGATGGGGTGTACCAGATGACGCCTGCGACCCAGGTGACCTACGAGGTGCGTCCCGTGGTCGAAATTGTCGATCCGATCCAAAACGGAACGCTGCAGACGGCCGTCTTCGCTACGAAAGACGTCTTTGACAACGATTTTCCTCAACCCAACGAGTACTACATCGGTGTCATCGACACCCAGATCACACCGGAGCCTATCTCGTTGGCGCTGCTTGGCATGAACGTCAATGCCATCAACTACGATGCTGCGCCCTTGCCCTTCGCCACCAACGTCGTGCACGAGGTCGGGCACAACCACGGCATGCCACACGTCAACTGTCCAGACTTTCAGTCACACCCGGATACGGAGTTCCCGACCCACCCCGTCGGAAACCTTGAGACCGGGGGTTGGGGGGTACTCGACGGTATTTATCGAGCCGCATCGAGCACCTACGACTACATGAGCTTCTGCAGTCCGGTTTGGTCCTCGGCGGCCCATTGGAGCGTGGTCATATCCGATCTTGAGGCCCAGAATACTCAGCCCTAAGTTTACCAGGCTGCCCCTTTGGCGAGGCCGTTCTCGTCCCTCCAAGCGACTCGCTAGGGACCCTGTCTACCTGTTCCTACCCCAACCACCTCGCATAAGAGACATGATGTTAACTCTCGAGAAGGCCCAATAGGGCCTTCATGGGGGCTATACTCGTGGGCTTTTTCCGTCGTGTAATTTTTCACGGCGATCAGACTACCGACGCGACTCCGCCGACGACCACCAATGCGGCGATCAACCACCCGATGATGTGGCCGTGGGTCACGCACCATGGCAAGCCCTGCATTCCAGCTCGCCATGTTAGTGAGTCATCAGGGGATTGTCTCGATCATCTGGATCGCTGTCTACCTGCTCCCACCCCAACCACCTCGCATAAGAGACATGATGTTAACTCTGTCTACCAGCTCACCAGCTCCACGATTGCGTAGAAGTAGCGTTGTGTTAACTTTCGGCGAAGCCACACGGGAATTCATGCGGACGATACTCCAACCTCGATTAAGCCAACGCTGCATGGAGTTGATCACCTTGAAGCTGTTGATTTGTGGTGTTCGCCGTCGGGGTGCATTGCTGGGCCGCCGACGCGACCAACGACGCGCCAAATGGTCAGCCAGGCACGTGCAGGCAAGGCGGGCGCTCCTCGCCCTCATCACCATGGTCTTTGGCCTGTCGCTCAGCTCGAGAGATGCACGCGCTTGCCAGTGCGCAGGAACCTTGGAACCGTTCGAGGCATTCGTCAGTGCAAACCAGGTGTTCGAAGCTGAAATCAGGGACGAATCACCTCCTTCTCTTTCCCGCCCCACGGGCACCTGCGGTTGGCAAGTGAAGATGTTGCGCTCGTGGAAAGGCGCCACGACCGACCGGGACGACCCCGTCTACGACGACTGCTGGTGTTCCGCAGGAAAGTTGGAGCGAGGCAAAGCGTACATTTTCTACGCCTACACTGCGGAGCGCGGCTTGCCGCGGGTCAGCCGTTGCTCGCGCATCGTGCCTGCCGATGGCGCCTCCCATGATCGGGAGGAGCTGGGCACACCGCTGAGCGTACGCGCACCCGAACGGCCATGGCAGCCAACCGCGATAGCGAAGCCACCACCAGCGCCGCCGCTACGACGATGGCGCCCTTCACGTTTGGCGAGCTGCGCGGTGACCACCCCGGGCGCCGGGCATCGCCAGCCATCGGGGCCTTGGGCATTCTTGTTGGGCGCGATGACTTTCGCGCTAACGCGCCGCCGTGTGGCGAATGTCTCTTCACTGGTGCTCGCACTCTGCCTGTTGGCGAGCTGCAAGAACGTCCTGGAGGTGCCGTGCACAAACGATGTTGCGTGCGGCGCGAACGGTGCGTGCATGGACGGGTGGTGTTACGAGAGCGCGGCTTACTGT
>JAPYTK010000405.1 GCA_029941785.1 Polyangiaceae bacterium
GTTCGTGGAAGTTTTACCGTGACGACGCGGAGGCGGAACTCGATCCACAGGGGTTGGCTGGGCTTCTCACCACCCTCGAATTTGGGATGTTTCAGCGGCTGGTGACCGATGAGACCAAGTCGCTTGGCACGGAGAAGCCCGTGTTGTCGATCGAGCTGGATATGCCGCCGCTCCGGTATGCGTTGCGCATCGGTGCCCCGGCCCCCGCGCCCGCCGGTGCGTATTACGCGGAGGTTCGCGGCGGTGCTCGGGGACGACGTCGCTACGTCATTCCCGGAAAACTGAAGACCTCGCTGGAAACCGGACTTGCAGAGCTGAGGTCGCGCCAAGTGGTGCCGTATGTATCGTCGGAAGTCTCTCGAATCGACTACCGATCGGCGCCGTCCACGTGGCGGCTGAGCCGAGCAGCCTGGCCGGGTCGTATCAGCGGTGGTTTGCTCATACGGCAGTCGGACGAGTCGGTGCGTGTGAGCCGACGCGTCGCGCACGCGTGGTTGGTTGCCCTAGGACGACTCAACCTGCTCACCCTGCTCGACGCGCCCCCGGCACAACCCGCCGCCGCCCATTTCGAGTTTTTCCCGCTTGATGAGTCGCGACTGACGGCCAAGCTCGCGATTTATGGTCGCGGCAGCTGTCCGGAGGGGCAGCGGGTGATGGTACGAACGACTCCTGATCCGGCGTGCGGGTGTGTGGAGGACAAACTCATCAGCCAATTGTCCTTGCCGGCCGGCAAACTTCGCGATCCCTACGTTTTCGGTGCCCGCGCCGGTGACGTCATCGAAATTCGCGCTGCCGGTACGAACTCCACCCTCGAGATCGCTCGTCGTGACCGTGGTTGGATCATGCGCAAGCCCCATAGCGGCAAAGCCGATGGCGCCGCCGGCGACGAGTGGCTCGAGGGGCTCGTGGCTGTGCAGGGGGAGTTGTTGCCCTACGACGCTACCGTTGATCGCGAGCGCTTCGGCTTGCAATCTCCCACCGTCCAATTGAGCGTGCGGTCCTTGGCGCACGTCTCCCAATTGAAGGGCGTCGGGCGAGAACGAGTGGAGCGCGTCGACGTGGGCCAGGTGATAGATGGCTTCGTGCACGTGCTAAGGCATGATGACGGACAACTTTTGCGGATCCCTGTTGCGGCGACAGATGCGCTCAGAAGTGACGCGTCGCGACTCAGCCCGCGGCAGTTGTCTGACGTCCATCTCAAGGAGGTCGCGGCGCTGAAGGTGGATTGCGGCGGGCGCTCCCAACATCTGCTGCGTGGCCCGACGGGAGATTGGGCGATGCAAAGTCCTGCGATCGCCGACCTCCCCGCCGACATGGGCCTCGCCTCGGAGTTGGCTGACGGCCTGCGCAAAATCACGGCTCTCCGCTGGGCGACTCCGGCATCTGCGGGTCCGTCCAAGAGCTGGTGCGCGCTCGAATTGCGATTCAAGGCTAGTGAGCGCGAGCCGCTGCGGATCGAGCTCTATGCGGCGACCGAAGGGGGATTCATCGCCCAACAAGTCTCGCCTCGAGCCGCCCATGGACGTTATTTCGTCGCGCCGCGACGGCTTGGACGTCTGGCGGACCAGTGGCTGTTTGATCGAGGTGCACTGCTCGTCGACGCGACCCGTGTCAAACGGATTGAGCTTCGTGGCCCAAAGGGCCAGAAGCTGATTCTCAGTCGTCAGTCCGGGCATTGGCTCAAGGACGACAAGGATGCGGACTTGCTGGGGACGAGGGTCATAGAGGCACTCAAGGGCATCGTCGCCGAGACCGTTTGGGATGTGAGCATCGATCCGGCACACTTCAAAAATGGAGGCCTTCGTATCGACGTCACCCTCGACGATGACACACGGCGGACGTTCGATGTTGGAAGTCCCATGCTGTGGCGCCAAGTCAAGACGCGATTTGTGCGGGCGCGTCGTTTGCCTGTGAGTTTCCTAGTGGATGAGGCTCGGCTGATGCCGTTGAGCGACCTTCTGTAAGACGCGGGCCGCACGCTCAATTGTCTGCCGGTGGGCGGCCATGCTAAGTCCGGTCACGGATGTCGGCGAACGAGCGCGTCAAGGTCAAGCGGGCGAACAGTCCAGATGAACGTCCTGCCTATGCCAAGGTGGCCGTCTTTGCCGTAGGTGGCTTGGTTGTGGGCATCGCTTGGCCGTTGCTCACAGGTGTCCACATCGGCCCACCCTTGCCCGGTAGCCAGCGGACCGCGGCCACCGCGAGCGCGACGGCGGTTCAAGCGGCGAGCAGCGCGCCTGCGACTGTTGCGTCCGTCGCGCTTAGCAAGCCGGCTGCCCCGGTGGCGACGCGCACGAATCATCAGCGCGTGGTCGTCGGCGAGGGCCGAATCGAGCGCTGTTACAGTCGCAAGAAGAGACTCGACGCGGAGCAATGTGGGCGCCTGAAAGTCAGTCGCGTGCTCGTCCCGCCCTTGAAGCAACTCGCGAACTGTCCTTCGGCGCTCGGCCTCGGCGGAGAGGTTCGGGTTGGTTTCGAATTACGATTTGGCAAGCGGAAGAAGGAGCTTCGGGTTCTCGATGGCAAAGCCAAGGGCCTTCCGAGCTCTACGGTGCGGGGAATCGAACGCTGTATCGCCGACTTCATGCGTGATGTGTCACTTGAGGGGATCGCGCACAAGTACTCAAGATATAGAGTTTATTACACGCTAAATTTTTATCCACCCGGAACAGAGATCGAGACGGAGCCTCGCGAGGACGAAGGTGACGACCCCGCGGCGGCTGCGGCGCTCGGCCTCGCGACGGTCGGGTGGGACAGCGCGCGGGTCAGATCCGAGCC
>JAPYTK010000406.1 GCA_029941785.1 Polyangiaceae bacterium
AAGGCATCTGTGAAGCCGGTCTCCGACGCGGGCCGCAGGCTATCCGAACGGGGGCCCCCGCCGCCTGCGGACACCATGAACAAGATGTCCCGACTGCCGCAACCTTCGTTGGGACCTCGAACGAAGCGCTCGTAGCCGTGCGCGTGTCCCGTCATCATCGCGAGGGCCTTCGGCGACTCGCAAAAGCGGGCCACGAAGTCGCTCTGCACGGATTGATCAGGATCGACCACGTTGCTGTTGGTGAACGGCGCGTGGTGGGCGAAGAGCAAGATCCCCCGAACGTCATCCCGACCGTCGAGTTCGTCCATCGCCTCGTTGAACCACTTCACCTGCTTCGACCATGTCCCCTCAGGCAGTTCGTCGCGGTTGGAGTCGAGCCAAACCAGACCGAGATGTTGATGGCGATCGGCGTACCAGGTCTGATCCTGCAAGCGCGGGAAACGGGCCTTGACGTGTTCGCGGGCGCTTGCGTTATTGCCCCAGTACTCGTGGTTGCCCATCAGGGGCAAGATGGGGATCGACTCGTCTCGTAACGGTCGCGCGATGTGATCAAAGAATTGCCAATGAGTCTCGCTTGCCCCGTGGAAGACAAGGTCACCGAGGTGAACCAAAAAGGCTGGCTTGGCTTTCGCGATCCCGTCGATGATGATCGTGGTCTCCGCATCATTTACCTCACGTCCTATCACGCACTCCTGCACGGACGTGCGCTGGGTGTCGCCGACGATCGCGAAGGGTGCCCCGCCCGCGGGCAAGGCGTCGGGGTACGCCTCCAAGGCCGGCGGCTCGAAGTCCAGATCCGCAACGCGAAAGCAAGGTCCGCCGCAGGCGAGCGGGATCGATGAAACGCAGCCCACCGCCCCCGCCGCAGCGAGACACCTGATCACCGAATGCGACACCTTGCGCTGCTTCATCGTGCTCGAGCCGCAGTCTACCGCCGTCCCACCCTCTCAACCAGCAAAGCCAAGTTTCTCGAAGCTGCAGCGCTGGGCGATTTGCACGACCGGCGGCGACTGAAAACAACAGCGAGCCGTGCCACTATGTGCCGCCCTATTGCGCAAATTTCGTCCCATCCGATTGCTCAAAATCTCAGATAAGCACACGTAATCACGCCGCGCGACCGGTGGCATCGCCCTTGCTCTGTACGTATGCGTATTGGGCAAAGCAGTCCCGGAGAAGGGATCGGACGCCCGCAATAGAAACGAGAAGGAGAAACAGAACATGATGATGCGTCAGCAAGTAAATGCGACTTTCAAATTAGTCTTGGGATTGACGGCTGTGCTGGCCTTGGCCGGCGCCAAGGGGCAAGGCTGCGGTGGCGCTCCACCGCCAACGGGCTGTGACCTCTGCCCCCCCGCGCCGCTGTGCGAGGACGGCTACGAGCTCGACAAAATCTGCGACCAGATGTGTGCCGTCACGGTCGATCCCGACGGAAAGACAAAGGAGGTGTGCGAGCCGGAGGTGTGCAAGGAAATCTGCGTGCCCGATGACGACTGCCCGCCTGATCATCACAAGGAGACGATCTGCCTCGACAATGACCATGACTGTGGTGACCCGTCGTGCAAGGAGATCTGCGTCCCTGACGAGAAGTGCGATCCGACGCTGCTGTGCGGCGACGCGCTGACCTGCGTAGACGGTCTGCTCTATCCAAGCACCTGCGGCCCGAAAAACTGCGACGCGCCCATCGGTGACTGCAAGCCCGAGTGTGACCCCTCCTTGGTATGCATGGAGGTCTTGACCTGCTTCGACGGCGTCTTGTATCCGACCAGCTGCGGTCCCAAGAACTGCGACCTGCCTATCGGTGACTGCAAGAGTTAGAGAGTTCGATCACCCAAACACATACGGTCCGACGATCGCCAAGGCGGCCTTCGTCGGGCCGTTTAGATCTTGGTGGACAACACGGCGGCGACGGCGCGGTAGACCGTTGTCAAGCGCTTGCGCCACGAGGAGGTGCCGCCTGTCTCGTCCCTTTCGCCTGTCTCGATGGGCCGGCGTGTGGTCTTTCGGCCAGGCGCTCTGTCGTGCCGGTCTTCACGAGGCAACGGCGGAACCCTCCGCGTCGTCGCAGGCGCGTCCTCCGTTTCGATGCGATGAGAACTTGAGCGTCGATCATGACCCGGGCACGCCGAAGCGCGCGTCGTCGAGTGAATTTCGTCGCGAGCTCTCGTCCCTGGCTTTGCGGTGCGTTTCATGTGGTCTCCTCTTGCGTACGGAAGTGTGCGCTGCCGTCGGCGCACGGTTCGTTCCATGCCTGTCGATGCAAGGCTCGATCCAATAGCCAGCGTTTCGTGGTCCTACATCGCACAAGCGCACCGGTCATCGCCTTACACGTGAACATCACAGGGAACTTCATGCGCCCTCGCCCTCACTTGCCGCGCGTGCCCCTCCCCGCCGCTGTGCGCACAATTCGTACAACCAAGTGGCACATCTGTGCCGCATTCCGCGGTCAGCTTCCGCGTCAGGGGCGAGGCGGATGGGGCACCTCAGACATGGCGGCTCCCCGGACCGGCCGGATCTACTCGCGCCGCCGACTCAGCGTCCAGCCCGCGGGATCGACCCGCGTTTCGAGAAAGCGGGCGAGCGCTTGAAAGTGGCTGCCCGGCTCGACGAAGCGCACTTCGGTCAACATGGTCTGTGGGTTCACCAGTTCACTAAAAGGCACGTAACGCAGGTCGAACTGGCCTGACACGCTGACCATGTGTCCGTCGAGCTCCTCCTCGACCAGACCCCGGT
>JAPYTK010000407.1 GCA_029941785.1 Polyangiaceae bacterium
GAGCTTCTTCTTGCGGCCGAACAGCTCCTGGTAACGGGCGGAGACCGCCTCAGCCACAAGCTTGGCGAAGTTGATCTTGGCGAGCGAGAGGTGGCCATGTTCATCACGCGGCGCACCGATGAGGTACTTGTCGGCGAGGTGTTCGCACAGCCCCTCGGCCAGCACGACCGTGCCGTAGTGCTTCTGCCGGCCCTCGCGGGCCACGATCAGACGCGTGATTTTGTCCGCCAGCTTGTCGAGCGAGAGGCGGAGGGTCGCGCTCTGTGCTCCGCTTTCGGGCTCGCAACGGACGTCGTCACAGAGTTCAGGTCCCAGATCTTCAACCCCGAGCACGAGGTGGGCTTCACCAGCAATGGCCACGCCGTAGGACAACCAGCCAGCTTTGCGTCCCATGGTCTCGACGATGTAGTAGCTGCTGGTGGCGAGCGCATCGGCACGCAGGTTCATCAGCTCCTTGGCCATCACATCGACCGCGGTAAAGAAGCCAAAGGTAAAGTCGATTCCGCGGTAGTCGTTGTCGATCGTCTTCGGCAAGTGGATGATCTTGACCCGAGGCGCGTCGGGCGGGAGGCGCTTTTGGTACTCGTAAAGGAAATTCGCCGTCTTGAGCGTATCGTCGCCACCAATGGAGATCAGCGCGTCGATGCCCATGTCGACCAGGGCGCGGTACACCTGCTCGAGCGGCTTGGTCTTTTCTCGGTCGTCGAGATCGGCGGGCTGCTTGATGTCCCGACCCGGGTTGCTCCGCGCGGTACCGACGATGATACCCCGTTCGTTGCGCAATCCACGCAAGTCGCGCTCTTTGAACACTCGGTAGTGATCGCCCTCGACGAGCGGATGGCGCTTGGCGTCGTATTGCTCAAGATTCGAATATCCGTAGAGGAAGCCGACGACTTCGCGACCGTCCTCGATGAACGAGGTGGCGGCCGCCGAGATGACCGCGTTGGCACCGGGCGCGGGACCACCGGAAAAGACGAGACCGACGCGTCGAATGTCGGTGGGGTAGCCAAAACTCTGCGTCATGGTCATGAGCAGAAGTTCCGGTACGCGTTGAGATCGCGGTAAGCTCGTAGCAAACGTGCCGTGATCCCCTTTTCGCCGAGATGAAGCCAGCCGCGCGGGTCGATCTTCTTCTTGTTGGGCTTGTCGGCTCCGTCAGGATTGCCGATCTGGGACTGGAGATACGCGCTGTGTTCAGCCATGTATTTCTGAATCGGCTGCGTGAACGCCCATTGTGTGTCCGTGTCGATGTTCATCTTGACGACGCCGTAGCTTACCGCCTCCCGGATCTCTTCACGGCTCGAACCCGAACCACCGTGGAACACGAAGTGGACGGGCTTCGGCCCTGTGTCGCACGCGCTCGCGACCGCTCGTTGGCTGTTTTGAAGGATGACCGGTCTCAGTTCGACGTTACCGGGCTTGTACACCCCGTGCGTATTGCCGAAGGAGGCCGCCACCGTGAACGAGCCCACCGGGGAGAGCGCTTGGTAGGCAGCGAGCACTTCCGACGGTTGCGTGTAGAGCTTGGCGTTGTCGATTTCGCTGTTGTCAACGCCGTCTTCTTCGCCCCCGGTGACGCCGAGTTCGATCTCGAGCGTCATGTTGATGGCGTTCATGCGCTGGAGGGTGGCCTTGGAAATCGCCAAGTTGTCGTCGAGCGACTCTTCGGACAGATCGAGCATGTGGGAGCTGAACAACGGCTCGCCATGCCTCTCGTAGTAGCGTTCGCCCTCCGCGAGCATGCCATCGACCCATGGCAAGAGTTTCTTTGACGCATGGTCCGTATGCAGAACGACCGACACGCCGTAGGCTGCTGCGACGGTCCGTACGTAATGTGCGGCCGCCACGGAGCCGACGATCGAAGCCTGCCCTTCACCGTTGTCGAGCGATTTGCCCGCAAAAAAATGCCCACCACCGTTAGACAGTTGAACGATGATGGGGCACGCCGCTTCCCGTGCCGCCTCGAGGGCAGCGTTGACGCTGTGCGAGCCGATGACGTTGATGGCAGGTAAGGCGCACTCTATGCGCTTGCAGTGGTCGAACAGTTCTTCGAGGTCGGCGCCTGTGACGACGCCGGGTTTTAGCTTCAAAGCGGACATGGTGTTTCTCCCATTACGGAGTGCTGCGTGCGATGTGATGAGGTAAAGCCCGGATGGTTCAGGCTGCTTTGCGTAGGCTGAGACGATGCGCGAGGGTGAGCAGATCCACCACGCGGTTGCTGTACCCCCACTCGTTGTCGTACCAACTGATGACCTTCACGAGCTTGCCGTCCGCGCTCACCATGGTGGCGCCGCCGTCGATGATGCTGCTGTGCGGATCACCGATGATGTCGCTCGAAACGATCGGATCATCCGTGTAGGCGAGAATTCCCTCGAGCGATCCACGGGCAGCTTCCGCGAAGGCGGCGTTGATCTCTTCGCGAGTCGTCGGCCGCTCCAGTTCGGCTGTCAGATCGACGACCGAACCATCCGGCACAGGTACGCGCAACGCACAGCCATCGAGTTTGCCATCGAGTTCGGGGATGACCTTGCCGACTGCGCGCGCGGCGCCCGTCGTGGTCGGGATGATGTTCAGTGACGCGGCGCGTGCGCGGCGCAGATCCTTGTGCACCTGATCGCCGCTCGGTTGATCATTGGTGTAGGCGTGGACCGTGGTCATGAGGCCCGAGGCGATGCCGAAACGGTCGTTGAGCACCTTCGCGAGTGGCGCGAGGCAGTTGGT
>JAPYTK010000408.1 GCA_029941785.1 Polyangiaceae bacterium
ATCGCGAGGCATTCGACGCCCAGCTAAAGCGCGTTGGCCGGGCGGCTCCGTGGCTCGCCCGCTGCACCGTCATGCCCTTGCGATCGCTGGGCGAGCGTGGGCGCGTGCGCGGTAGCGAGATTTGGACCGGCTCAGCGGGCAGCGCGATCGGACCGAGCGCCGAGCACGCCGCGTGGCAAGCAGCCCACGAAGCGACCGTCGCGGAGCTGTGCAAAAAGGGAGAGATCGCGGGCGAGCGCGAGGTGGAGCATGCGGCGGTCTCCCTCATGCGCGACCGGGCCGAAGCGGTGGAGATGGCGACGGACCACGCGCGTTGGTTGGCGCGACAATATCGCTGAGCGACCGTGGCCCTCCACGCGCATGAGTGGTGCTGCACGCAGCATTGCCGGGGTGCCACTGCGCGCCGCGGGTGTGCTTTTTTTTCGTGCTGCTGGTGGTAGGCGGTTGCAACCAAGCCAAGAAAACGCGCGCCGAATTGAACGCACGCACCATGTTTTCGAAACATCACGCCGCATTCCTGGCCCTGGAAAAGAAGGCTCGACAGACCAAGCTACCAGCGGTTCTCGTTCCCTCGCCCCTGAGGTGGACGATCGGCACCAAAGAGATCGGGTTCAACGGCATTTATGCGCGACATGACGATGGGCTTTGGCGCAAAAGGTATGGCTCGCCGGCGTCGAGAGGTCCGGCCCTCACGCTCGAAAATGTGTTGAGTGCCGAGGGAGTCTCGCTCAAGGATTACCAAGCCTGCCTGGCTCTGCTCACGGCGCTAAAGAGAACCGGGGAGGCTGCGCGCTTTACCATCTTGTTCAACGGTACCGAAGCCAACATCCGTCCCGTCACGTTTTCTATCGCGTTGCCCCACACTCGGGCGGCGTCTGGGTTCTTGCCCGCGGCGTGGGCATATTCAATGCGTGACCTGACCAAGCGGGCTTCCAATAAAGACAACAAATATGTGCGACTCAATGGAAACTGGCTTCTGCACTTGCGGCGCAAGAAACTGAACCTCATTCCGCATTGATGCGCTGTTGCACGATTGCTCGTGGCCGAAGGGCTTTTGCAGCCACCTAGGGACCGGGGACTGCTCCGAAGCGGGCTCGGAGCATCGTCCCGATGAAGGTCCGTCTGGCCTTTTCGAGAGTTAACATCATGGCTCTCATTCGCCATCGTTGAGTTGGAGCGCCGTTACTTCTTCTTGGCGGCACTACCCCACTGAGAACCATCGCACTTTGCACCCAGCGCGAGCGCGATGATGGTGGGCTGCTCTTTCGAACCGGGCCAACTCACGAACAGGGATGCGCGATCCTGTTCCCGGCAGATCCGGACCTTCTGGCTGTGCCCTTTGCGCAGTCGCACGACGAAGGACCCCATTTCGCCTGCCTTGAACAGCTTGAAGTGGTTTTGGCCTTCCTGACCGAAGTCTTCCATCTTCTCGTGGCCCAGCACCTTGCCCGTGCAGGTGATCTTGGCCCACTCGCGCAACACCTTGAGCGTGCAATCCTTGGCTTGAGAATTCGCTCCCTGCGTGTTGACCGCGCATCCCTTCTCCCACTCCGCTACCGAAGGCGGCGGCGACTCTGTGGAGGGAATGTTCGGGATCGTCGTGGCATCACCGCAGCTCGGTGTTTCAGCAGTCTTTTCCATGGCCGGCTTCGTCGCGCCTTTTTCGGCAGTTGAGCCAGCCTTGCCGTCCGGTGCCTTGTCCATTGCGGCCTCCGCCGTCGTTGCGGTGTCCTTGCTTGCTCCTTCCTGAGCGGGCTTGTCGCAGCCAACGGCGGCGAGCAACGGCAGGGTGAGCAATGCGGCGGAGAGGAGACGTCGTTGTTTCATGGTCGGCTGAAGCTACAATGCTCACCGGTCGCGAGAAAGCACTAAAGCTGTCTACCGGCTCCCCCGCTTCACGATTGCGCATGAACACATCTCGTTTATGACTTGGCCGAAGCCAAATTGGGCCTTCATCGGGATGACACTTACCGCACCACGATGGTAGGGCAGCTTCGTCCTCGAGCCATTGCTCTGAAATGGCGTGCACCAAACTTGAAGTAAAGCCGCCTCGATTGGCCGTATTGTCTCCGTAGATGTCTTCGGACTGCTGCAGAAGCTGGATGAAGCGTCGGTCGCCGCGGCGAACAGGGAATGTCACGTGGCTGTCGTGCAAAGTAACTCCCTCGGCCGCACCCCCAAGCAGCTGCGCGGTGTCAACATCGAAGCATATGACCCTCACCCACTCGCGAATTCGTTTGGCGCTGCATCCGGTGCCCGGCCTTCGGCGCGAGCGTTCCCGTGCGAGTTTGAAGGGCTCGGCGGCCGCCCATTCCTTGTTTTGCGGTGCGGGGCTGGCGCTGACAGGCCACCGCGCCGCCTCGTGGTACGGGAGCAGCTGAGGCTGCGACCGAGGGCGAACTCGTCGTCACGGTTGCTGTTGTTGTTGTGAGACTTGGTGCCGTCGTGTTGCGTGCGATCGCGAACGAAAGTCCGAAAGCCAAAGCAAACAAAGCTAGGACGACTAACGACAGCTTCATAACGTCTCCAAGAACGATACCAAGGCGGCGCGGTCGTCTGGAGTATAGTCCCGATGAAGGCCCTTTATGGCTTTCATCGAGAGTTAACATCATGTCTCTTATGCGCATTGGTTAGGCGTAGGAGCAGGTAGACAGCTGCCGAGCAGAGTGTGGTACCTTTCGAACAACGGCCCCAACGAGCACGGCCTGTGCCAGACAG
>JAPYTK010000409.1 GCA_029941785.1 Polyangiaceae bacterium
ACGCGGAGGAAAAGGCCCAACTAGGAGCCGCCGCCGTCAAATCGACCGAGACATACTGCGAGCGCGCCGAGAGTCTCAGTTGGCCCCTCAAGGTGCTGCGCGACCTGCTGGACGATGAGGCTTTCCAGGCGAGCCTGCTGACCTTGCTTTCCAAGTTCGACACCGAGTATTCACGCAATGTCGAACCGAAGATCAACCTCTTGACCACCCTCGAGAATTTTCAAAATGAAACCGTTCGCGAGCAGGTGGAGCCGTACCTCGACGACGTGAACGAAACCGTTCGCTTTCACGCGGTACAGACAGTCTTTCGGCAAAAAAACGAGGCTTCTCTCGCGTTGTTCCTCGATATGGCCGAACGAGAAGAGTCGGTGCGGGTGAAGAACAAGATCGCCGCGGGCTTGGTCGAACACAAATGGACCGTTCCGGCCGCGATTCACGGCCGCTGGAGCGATACGCTCCGCGACACGAAGTATGTCTTGAAGAGCGGGGCGAACACGCTTTCGCCGCGCTAGCTTGCGTCTGACTTGACCCTCGCCGCCGACCCGGCGATTATGCCGGCAGCATGGGCCGCTTCTGCCTCCATGGCGATCACAACCGACGAGCAGCACGAAACGCCTTCGCATGGTCGTGCACCTTCGCGATAGCGCTGAGCATCAGCTACACAAGCCCGACTCGCGCTGTGGAGGTCGAGGTGAACAGCGATGTCGCCGTCCAAGGTTATGAGGTCGTCAGCCCATGGGGTGACGTCGTGCTTGGACGCCGTCGACTGATGGCCACCCTAGGACTCGCAGCTTACGATCTGAAAGGCGACCGCGAACCCATGGGGCCGAGCTACTCCGTCCTCATGCGCATGCGGGTGGACGCCGATTTTGGAGCAGAAGGTCGCGAGTACCGCTACAGCGGCCCGGGCGACACGCGTTTCGTGCCCGGCTACGACCAGCGCCCACTGGATCTGATGTACGGCTACGTCGAAGGGCGCCGCTTGTTCAAGGGCTGGCTGGATTTTCGGGTTGGCCGCCAATACACGAGCGACGTGCTGGGCTGGTGGTCCTTCGACGGGGGCCAGGTATCGATCACGACCCCCTACTTCGTCCAACTCCACCTCTTTGGCGGGCTCGAACAGCGCGGCGGCTTCCCCCTTTCGACAGGCCGCTTTTCTGCAGGCGGCGTTTGGCGGGGCTCGGAATCACAGGTCGGTGGTCCCGGTACGACGACCGGCGCCAACTATCCCTCCTACCAAGGCCGCGGTCACGCACCGGCTTTCGGTGTCGCACTCGAAACGAACGGACCAAACTGGATCCACGGCAAGCTCGTTTATCGTCGCGTCTACAACACGGGCTCGGCTTGGACAGGACCGTTCTTGGCGCCGGGAAGCACGGAGCTCGAGACGATCGATGAGACGAGGATCTCCCAGGATCGACTCGGCTACGCCGTCACCGCGTTCTTGTCCGACTTCGGAGGACTTCGTGGCGGCTTTGCCTACGACCTTTACTCCGAGGAGGTCACCCGAGCCTTCGGTAACTTGGACTTTTACCTCGGCAAGAAGGCCACGGTCAGCATCGATGGCGACACCTACATGCCTAGCTTCGACGCCGACTCAATCTGGAACTGGTTCACCCACCACCGCATCACGACAGCGCAAGCGCGTGCCCATGTGCGCCCCCATCGCCGCGTCGACCTCACGGGCTCGGCGGGCGTGCGGCTCTGGATGACGGACGGAGACCCGGCACAATACGCCGTTGCGCAGTGCACGGCGATGAACCCTGGCGCCGTCGCGCAGTGCCTTCAGTACGGTCTGGACCCCTCGTTCGCCGGAAGCGACGGCTTCTCCCGAGACGAGGCCAATCGAGAGACCGCGATCGCGCCGGACATTCTCGCCAATCTGGGCGGTCGGTATCGCTGGCATCGAGGCCGCGTCGACCTTCGCGGATCCTTGCAGACCGGCGTCGGTGACGAGTCGGTGAACCGAGGACGACGCGCTGGCGGAGCGCTGTCAGCCCGTCAATCCTTCGCCCGCGAGGTCGTTTGGCTCGGCGGGCGTGTCTCGGTGTACAACTGGAACGACCCTCTCCGGCCCCATCGGAACGCGACCAGCTTTGGCTATGTGGTCGCGCCCGAGTACCGGCCCTTCAAAGACACCACGCTGCGCCTCGAGTGGGAACACAACATGAACCGGCTCGTCGGACAGCGCTTTCGCGTGCTCGGCTTGGTGAGCTTTCGGGTGACGAAATGACAGCGCGACAACAACCACATCGCCCGCCCACAGCGTCGGGACTGTCATCGGACTTCTGGGTCGTGTTTTGTTGCCTTGCGGCGATGATCGCTGGACTCTTGAGCGGACCCGCTCCCCTCGCTCTGGCCGAGGAGGCCAGCGAGGACGAGGAAGAGGAGCCCGTCGATCTGAGTGGAGGCCGCGCGCCACTACGAAACGACAAGATGGTCCCCTTGGCTTGGATGCCGCCGGGAACGAGCGCCAGCCCAAACCCCAGTGAGGAGATATTTCCTCCTCAGACCATCACCGTCCGTTTCAACCATGCACTTCACGTGACGGAATTCGAACAGACATGTCGTGCTTGCCACAGCAGCGCTTTCGGCAGTCTCCGGGCCTCCGATCGGCTGCTCCCAGACCCGTCCGCAACGTGCGACAATTGTCACGACGTCGATCACAGCAACCTCCAGGCGGTCGAATCGGGAGGCGATGCAAACGGTAAGTG
>JAPYTK010000410.1:0-2183 GCA_029941785.1 Polyangiaceae bacterium
CTGCTCCCACCCCAACCATTGCGCATAAGAGACATGATGTTAACTCTCGGTTAGTCCCCAATAGGGCCATCATCGGGACGATACTCCTTCATCATGGACAATGACCACTGCATCCGCTGTGCCACAGGCGCCAAGCGGCGAAGGTCTTTGCCTTTGGCGTCGACGCGGACTGCGAATTGACCGCTCTACGTACAGCAGCGTGGCGGCGACACAACGCGTTTTGGCACAAGGCGGCACGCTCACGCCCCACAGATCGCAGAAACCGCCGCTGGTATGCATCTTGCGCCAATGGTCACATTATGAACACCACGCCCAAACTCATTGCGTCCATTTGGTTTGCGACTTCGGTCGTGCTTGGCCTTGCCGGCTGCGGGACGGTGAACGACGACGAGCGTGTCAGCTGCACGCTCGATGCTCCGGGAGAGACGTTCACCTTTCGAGTCGTTAACACTGGTGCGCGCGAATTCTTTCTCCCTTACGACTGCGGCAAGAACTATCCGATCGATCTCGATACGCCACACGGAATGCTGGGGCTGGCGAACGACCCTGTCGCAACGCCCCACGGGTGAGCTGGGGTTGCAGGCGGCCAACATCACCCCGTGGGGTAGTATGGCCGCGCGGTACGCATGGTCTTCGCCCACAGCGGATAGTCCGCATGGCCGAAGTTTTCGCGGCGTCTGTCGACTCGCTGCTGCGTTTCTGCACGCGCCGGAGTGACCTCAGGTCAGCCCAGGCAGCGGACCGGTGCAGTCGAGTGTGCTGTTGTCCGTGAGTTTGATGGACTCGACGCCGACGGAGTTGACGTCCGTCAATCCCATGGCATGACACAGCGAGACCCAGAGCTGGTTGTGCGAGGGACCGACATTCGTTGGGGCGGGGCCGTCCACTTCGCTGTAGGGCGTGGCGTGGCTCTCGGCGAACGACACGTAGCGCCCGAGCTTCAGGGCGTTTCCCCCACCGGCGATGATAAAGGGCAGATCGGAGTACGCCATGCTGCCGTTGTGTCGACCGCAGGCGAGCTCGCTGGTCCACACGACGATGGTGTTGTCGAGCAGGCTGGTGCCATCGCCATCCTTCTGGGCGTCTAGTGCGGTGAGGAGCGATGCCACGGTGTCACCGTGGTTGACGGCCGCATTCGTCATGACAGTATTGGCCTCTTCGCTTCCTCCTTGCGGATTTCGGTCCTTGGTATCGTGGGCGTAGTCATTGTGGAGGCTGCCTGTAGGTTCGCCGCCGCAATCTGCTGGGTCCTGATCCTCGAAGGCGATGGTCGCGACCCGGGTCAGGTCACATGCGAAGGCGGCCGCGATGACGGAAGCATGGTCGGCGTAACGCTGCGCGTAGCTCGTACCCTCGCTGGGTCGGGTGGGCGGATCGCAGCTGATCGATCCGAGTGCGTCAAAGCGATCCGCCAGCGAAGCGAGGAGGTCACGGTGAGCCGTCAAGCGATCGGCGCTCGCGCCGGTGTGTTGCGCCAAGAGCGCCGTGTGCTCATCAGTGGCAAACCGCGCCACACGTTCTTGCCGCGCGTTCCCAGCATTATCTGTTGGCGACTCGAAGGCATCGAAGAGGTAATCGAAGAGAGCTGCCGGCTCGTACAGATAGGGTAGCGCGACGCTTGGTGCGCTCCAGTTGTAGGCGCCGAGACCCAAGCCGCCACCCGAAGTCGAGAAGCCGACCTCCACCGAGCGAAAGGGCACTTCGTTCACGAACCGATCGGCGATGATCTGATCCACAGACGCTGCGCCGCCCGCCCCGAAGTTGTCCGTCGCGGCGGTGTTGGCGCCCGTCAAGAGATGGATGTGCGCCGGGACGTGAGGGTTCTTCGCGTTCCAGTAATCGGCGATCGCACTGTTCATGCTCACCCCGTCGAGCACCAGCAAACGATCCTGATAGGCCGCGAGCGGCTTGAGGATCGGACTGAGCGTCGCGCCGCTGAGATCGTACTCGAAGGCGTCGCCCGCTGCCGATCCGCCCGGCACCATCTCCAGGTTCTCGTGAACGAAGCCGTGCATGCCGATGCAAAACACGATGCGCTTTGGTGTGGTCGCGGCCCGCGTGATCGCGCCCCCCGCCGTCAGAGCCGAGGCGAGCGCTGCGATTCCCCCGGCGCTGCGCGAGAACCCCAACGTGATCCTGGTGATGGTCGATACGCTTCGCGCCGACTATCTCTCCTGTTTCGG
>JAPYTK010000410.1:2193-2687 GCA_029941785.1 Polyangiaceae bacterium
GGCTCGACCCGCCAATGAACGGCCCGAGGCCAACGGCTGCGGTGGCGCCTGCTCCGAGACGTAAGAACGAACGGCGAGAATGTCGGACGGTGATCATGATGCGCGTCTCCTACTGGATGAAAAGGTCACTTCGGACGATGGTGACGAGCAAATCCTGCACTGTCCCTTGGCCGGCTGGGAACTGCGCGGCGATGGCGTCGCGGGTGCAGCTTTCACCCCCCTCGAGTTCGTGTCCCCGCGTAAACTGGAGCCACTGCGTGACGGTACACTCCGCCACCGCGTCGCTGCCCGCGAGGGCGGCGGAAAGCTCGGCGCCGCCATCGATGTCTTGGTTGAGCACCACGCCCGTCGCGTCCACAGGCTGTCCATTGTCGTGCGTGCGATAGGCGCCGATCGCATCGAATACCTCGAGCGTGAAGCCGATCGGATCGATCTGGTCGTGGCAACCCGCGCAGGCAGGATCGCTCGTGTGCGCCGCGTAGCGATCGCGATTC
>JAPYTK010000411.1 GCA_029941785.1 Polyangiaceae bacterium
TGCGCGCTCGCGCCCACCTGCGCCGAAGTCGTCAGCTGCGCGGGTTTGTAGCCGGCAGACGCCTCACCCGAGTGGAACGAAGCTCTGGCCGGCTTGGGGAAGGTAGTCGACGTTCAGATCGAGGAGGGTCCACACGAGCCCATGATCGCTGCCCGCCTCGATGGAGGCTTCGAAGGGGTAGCGAACCTCGAGCACGTCGAACTCCGGCGAGGCGTAGATCACGTCGTATCGGCCGGGGGTGTCGCCTTTGCCTCGGCCGCGCATGTAACTCGTGGCGAGCGGGCCGTCCGGGCGCTCCTTGGCGATGGCGTCGAGCTGCTCGGGGTGCTTGTCGAGGTAGCTGCGAAGCACGTCGCGCATATCGTGTTTGGGATGCGGGCCGTACAGGCGCTTCTCCGCGTCCCAAAACCACTCGCAGCGTTCGAGCTCGGGATGATCGGTTCGCGGTGAGTTGCGATCCATGCCCACGACGAGCGGGAGCGTGCGCGCCGCCCAGCGATCCCCGAAGCGATCGCACTGCACTGCTTTCAGCTCGTTCCAACCGGTGCTCGCGGGCGGTGCGGCCAGTGACGCCACCTCGACGCAAACGCCTTCTGCGCGCACGACGCCAAACAGGGTGCGCTCGGGTGAGGGGACGTTGATCATCGGCGCGGACGTCAGCAGCTCGATCCCTTCGCGCACCACGATCGCCGCGCCCCACGGTACGCGATCGGCGAGTCGATCCGGTCGGTGCACGAGCGCGCCGTCACCACCTCCGACGCCGCGCCACGAGAGAAAGTCGTCCAGGCGATGCGGGCGCACCTCCTGAAGCAACAGCACGTCCCAACCGAGGCTGTCGAGAAAGGTCATCTGCCGGGCCACGTCGCGTCGCCCCTGCACGTTCCAGTCGATGATCCGGAGCTTCACGAGGCGATTGTATCCGCTCGGGAGGGTGACGGGGAAGGGCCGCGATCGGAGGTGCCGATTTGTAAGCTATCGGTCGTGGGCCTAGACTGCGGTCGATGCCCGAGCCTGGCCTCTACCCACAGGGAACGCCGCGCCCGACGACCAGTCGTGCGGAGCAGGCGCTGCATCGGGCGCTCGGTGAGAAGCTGCCGAAGGGGTGGTTCGCTTGGCATTCGCTGAGGGTGCGCGCCGGGGCGAGGCGTGAGGGGGAGGGGGACTTCGTTCTCGCCATCCCCAAGCGCGGGATCCTGGTGATCGAGGTCAAGGGCGGAGCTATCGAGGTGAGCGGCGGGCACTGGCTGCAGAACGGCCGCCCGATGAAGGAGGCGCCGCGCGATCAGGCGTCGCGTTACCGCAAGAAGCTCAAGAGCCACGTCGAGAAGATCCACGGTGACTGTCCGTGGATCGCGGTCGCCACGGCCTTTCCCGAGACCCCGTTTTCCCAAGGGCCGTCGGAGGGAGCGATCGCCGGCGCGGTGATCGGCCAGCAAGATCTGCCGTACCTGGATCAGGCGCTCGAGGCGCTCGTCGCGCGTGAGTTCGAGACGATTCGTCCGCCGCGCGATCGGCGCTGGATCGACGCGCTTCATCAGCTGTGGTGCGAGACGTGGACGCCGACGCTCACGCTCGGTGACCGCAACAAACTGCGAGCGGAGGAGCTCGTGGCGCTCGACGCGGATCAGCTTCAGTTGCTTGACATGATCGAGCAAAACGAGCGGATGCTCGTCAGCGGGGGGCCGGGCACCGGGAAGACCCTGGTGGCACGTGAGCTTTATCGCCGTCTGGAAGCGAAGGGGAGCGAGCCGGTGTTTCTGTGCTCGACCCGCGCGCTCGCGGCGGGCATGCGCGCCTGGGGGATCGAGCGGTCTTGGACGGTGCCCGAGTTCGCGGCGCATCTCCTCGGGCGAGCCGGCATCGCGATCCAGGGCGGCGAGCCGCTGTCGCAGTGGACGTCGGAGACGTGGGCGATGTTGTCGCTTCAGGCCGCCGCCGATGCGCTCCCCGCGGCGCCCTTCGAGACGGGGGCGGTGGTGGTCGACGAGGCGCAGGATTTGACGGACGACGACTGGTCCTTGTGTCAGGTCCTGGCCGAGGGCGGCGTGCTCTGGGCCTTCGCCGATGCCGGGCAGTCCTTCTGGCGTGATCGGCTCAACCTCGATCAGCTGCTCCCCGCGAGTTTGTGCCTGACGACCCGCTATCGTTGTCCCGAGGCGCTCGCGCGGTACGCGGATCGGTATCGCGCCGTCGAGGAAAGGGAGATGGTCGACGCGCTGGTCCCTTTCGATGAGTTGCGGGTGGTGCGGGCGGCGTCGGAGTCGGCGATCGAGGCGAAGGTGGCGATCGAGATCGACAAGGCGATCAGCTCCGGGGCGACGGCGAGCGACATCGCGGTGATCTCCCTCGCGGGTTTGACGCGTTCGTCACTCGCGGTGGCCGAGCGGATCGGCCGACACGAGGTGGTGCGCGCCGATCACCCGGAGGCGGGCGAGCATCTCATCTCCGACACCTTCCTTCGCTTCAAGGGCCTGGAGCGCCCGTGGGTGATCGTGAGCGAGCTGTACCTTGGGGGCCATCGTTACGATGTGCGTATGCACGTGGCTCTCACGCGCGCCACCGTCGGCTGCGTCATCGTCGCGACCGGCGAGCAGATCGACAGCGACGAGCGCCTCGTCCGCGTGAGCTAGCTCGCGCTCGCGAGCCACTCGTGGAGCTTGACCAAAGCGAGGGTGTCCCGTTCGCAG
>JAPYTK010000412.1 GCA_029941785.1 Polyangiaceae bacterium
GACGGTGATCCCCACGAAGACCTGGTCCATCGCGGAGAAGCGCCGGGCGTTCTGGATGAGTTGACCCAAGCCTTGGCGCGCGTTCACGTACTCCGCGACGGTGATGTAGGTCCACATGACCGACACCGCGGTGGTGATGGCGTCCGCGATCCGAGGTTTCGCCATCGGCACCACGGCGAGCCACACGGCCTCCCAGGATGTGGCTCCCAGATCGCGGGCCGCAATCCAATGGTGCTGACTGACGCCGAGCATGGCGTCGCGCACCATCGGGATCAGAAATACCACCGCCCCGATAAACAAAAAGCAGATCTTCATCAGCTCGCCGATCCCCAACCACATCACGAGGATGGGCAACAGCGCCACCACGGGCGCCGAGCGGAAGGGATCGATGAGGGGTGAGAGGAAAGCGTTGATACGCGGGGAGGCGCCCATCAAGATTCCGATGGGCAAGCCAATGACCACCACGAGCACGCCCGCCGCCGCGACGCGCATCAGCGAATAGGCGGTGGCCGTGGCAAGTAGGCTCTTGCCGGTCTCCGGGTCCCAGCAAAGCCGAACGAAGGCCTCCCCCACTTGCATGAACGAGGGAAGCTTGGCCGGCGAAACGAGCGAAAAGGTCGTGAGCACCGACCAAATCGCGAGCACCGTCAGAACTGAACTCAGGCCGAGCAAACGACGCGTGGTCGTGGGCAGAACAGAGTAAGGACTGGACATAGAGCTCTTTACGGCAAAAACCGACTAACGCGCGACGATGGCCAAACGGGTGGCACGATTTCGGGCGCGACACTGCGGCAGGTCGAGCCCCTCATCGGGCTTGTTCTCGTTGCACAGCGGCTTGTTCGGTCCGTTGCCAACCACCTTGAAGCGCTCCGCGGGAAATTCCCACTGTTGGACGAGGTACTTGACGACCGCCTCGGCCCGCTGCCTTGACAAGCGCATGTTGACGGCGGCAGCACCGGTAGAGTCCGTGTTGCCCGAGACCTCGAAATAGGCCGAGCCGTGACTCTCGACGAGCGGGACCATCTCTTGATCGATGATACGCTGCGCACGCTTCGTGAGCTGCGCTGAGCCCGTCTGAAAGTTCACGATGACCGGACGAGTGACGACGGGAGCCTTGGTGCTCGTGACATCGTCGCGCTCCTTCTCGGTAAACGTGAACTGCGGTTTCTTCGCCACCTCGACCACGGCCGGCTTCGCCTTGATGAGCGCCTTGATATAGCGGTAGTCAAAACTGTCGGAAGGATTGATCACCGGCGATTTCGGGTTCGAGAGAGCCCCAATACCCCGATAGATTCCATCGAAGCGCTTGTAGACACGCTCGTAATGGTTGGTCCCGCCGGCGAGCCCCAAGATGCGCGCGTTGTCCTCGATCCCCGTCCAGACCAAGTTGTCGAAGAGCTCCTTCACGAAGGATGAGCCCTCCTTTTGGACGAGCAAGGCGAAAAACTCCTCGGTCTTCACGAGAGCATCGACCGCGCCGTCAGGATCGGCGCGAGCCAGGGGAACGCCATCCATCCAGCCTTTGACGAAGCCCTGGATCGCTGCCTGGTTTTCAGCCTTGTCGAGCACGGCCTTGTTGCAGACGATGACGTCGTAGATGAGGTTCGTGGCGATCTTCGTCGAATAGATGACGTGCGCCCCCTTCACAGCTTTCACGGCGAGCGCCAAATCGGGATCCCAGAGGACCGCGGCATCGACGTGACCCGACTCGAAAGCGGCCCGAACGCCGGCCGTACCTTCATCGACATTGATGTAGATGTACTCGACCTTCGTCTTCTGCCGAGCCGTGAGACTCGAGTTTTCCACGGCGTCGATGATCATGCCGTGCGATGGCGTGAACTGCAGCAGAGCCACCTTCTTGCCGACGAGATCTTCCACACGCTGGATCGAGGAATCGCGCGCGATGATCGCGTCAGCACCTTGGGTGTTGTCGACGACCACAACCGCACGAGCATCGAGTTTGTTGTTGCGCAAGTTGGGTTGCCCTTGAGCCCAAAAGTCGCTCGTGCGCCACGCGCAATGGGCCGTCTTGGCCTCGAAGATCTCCGTGAGCGTCGGGATGTTGTCCTGGATGACGAACTCGATGTTGACGCCCTGTTTCGCGAAAGCGCTTCCCGGTTGGGTCTTGAGCGACTTGCCATTGGCTAACAAGGCCGGCGCGTAACCGTGAAAGCTCACGATCGAGACCTTGAGAGGATTGCTCGTCGAACCGAGCGCGCCGTCAGCAACAGCGGGACTTCCGCTCGTCGCCGCGCTTCCGCTCGCCGTCGGCGCCGCGCTGTCGCCTCCCATGTCTTTCAAGCCGAGGTGCCAAACCGCGGCCGACGCCAGGCCGATGATACTGATGGCGATGAGAATTTTCGCCAGCGGGGTCAATTTTGCTTTTGCCATTACTGAGCCTCTCCTGTGCCACCACGCTGGATGGCGAAGATCTGTGGAATTTCAGCGAGTCTGTCCACCTCGGTAGTGAGGCGGTGAGATTCGCGCTGGTGGGCTTGTTGTGCGGCAAAAACCGCGCTGTCGATTTCCGTCTTCTCGGTGAGCATCTTTTTCGTCTCGGTCTCCAGTTGGTTCTGCAGATCCGTGATCTTCCCCAAGATCTGCTCGCGAGCCCGATCGAGATACTCATCGCGCTTCTGCTTGCCCTGCTCAGCTCGGGTCTGGATACCCGTG
>JAPYTK010000413.1 GCA_029941785.1 Polyangiaceae bacterium
GGGATGAGCCGCGTGATGTCATTGGCCGCAGCGTCCCCGGAAAGACCCGCCGCGCTATGCAAACCTTCATCGACGATCGGTAGTTTGCTCATGAAGCCATTGCGCTGCGTACCGAAAGGGCTCACCGCGTCCGACACCAAAGTCATATCGTAGCCCGCATCAAACGCGAGGTTACCAAAGTAACCCTTTTCGGCGCTGCCGTTCACTTCGTTGACGCCGACGACATCTGCCCCGATCCGCAGGAGGACAGCAAGCGCCGCTTCGTGTTGGGGGGTCCCTGGCGCGCCGACGGCTCCAATGTTCCAGCTCGCCACGCGCACCGTCCCGCCCCCCGAGCCGGTGATACATGGTCCCGCCCCGCCGACCTGCCCGCCGCCGCTTCCGCCTGCGCCGCCAGCATCCGCCCCGCCCGCCGCCGATGATTGCGTAGACTCATCCGAACACCCGTAGGTGACGACGACCGTCGCCAACAGCAACACCGCGGACCGTAGGATGCGCACGACCACCAGCTTAGACGCCCGCCGCCTCCACGTCACGCTCTGCCCATGGTTGGTGCCCCGCGAGAGCACCTGCAAACGAGGTGCTCTCGTGAGGGTCGATAAGGACGTTCATCGGGTCTACACTTCAAGCGTGAAGACCGTCATGTTCGCGCTCTGGGAGCTTCCGCAGAACCTGCTCGGCGCAGCCTTGCTAGGTGTCGCATGGGCGAGCGGCCGTCTACGGAAGGTCAGCATCGAGCGCGGGCGCATCTTCATCGAGAGCCGCGGATTCGGCGTCTCCCTCGGGCTGTTCATATTTTGGTTTCACGAGGGAAATCGTTACTTTAAACCAGACTCTCTCATGAAACGCCACGAGTATGGGCACAGCTTTCAGTCCCGTTGGCTGGGTCCGCTGTATCTTCTCGCCGTCGGCGTGCCGTCAGTGGCGCGCGTCCTGTACGGCGTGGCTTACCGCGAGGTCACTGGCCGCACGTGGCGCCGCTACTACGACGGCTATCCTGAAAACTGGGCCGATCGCCTCGGCGGGATCAGCCCAGACGAACGCGCGCAAAGCCTCCGTGCCTGATCTGCCCGCGTGCGGCCGTTGAGCAACACGAGGGTCGGCCCGCCTCGACCGACCTGAGAAGCCCCCGAGTAGCCCGACTAGAAATGGCCGACCAGCGTCGCCCGGCCGGCTGAAACCCGAAGTCCGAGATCGACACCGCCACCGCGCACCAATCGTTTGTCGTGTGTGGTCAGGCCCACGAGAACCGCGACGCCTCCACCGATTTGCAAGGCAGCGCTCGTGATCAACGCGACCGCTTCAGCCGTATTGGGTTCAATGGTCTTCAAGCCGACGAGCGGACCGGCCACGGGAATGGAAAGCGTGTAATACGCAAGAGAGGGGGCCTCGCCAGCGCTGAGCAACCGGCCATTGTTAACCGCGCCGATGACGTAACTTGCCCCGTACCCGACGGCCAAGACGACGCCGCCTGCCAGAAGTAAGCTGGTGCGCCGCTGCTTTTGCACGACGTAGCCGGCGGGAATGGCTTTCCCCTCTTCATAAGGAGCAAATCGGGGTCGTGTCTCGACGGCCTTCTTTCCTGCCGGGTGCACCGAGACATCCTCCGCCGCGTCTTGGGCGCCGGCTGAGAGGCACGTCAAGAATGCCGCTAGGCCAGCAGCGGCGGTCTCGAACCACCCAGGGCGTCTATTGCCCGCCATGGCTCTCACGCCATAGCCAGCCAGTCTTCTTGAAAAGCCATGGGGCCAATTTTGGTCGGAGCTCGCAACGACGTCAAGAGCCGGTCCGAACCGCAGTATCCGAACAGCACCATGCACCGCACGGCAGCACGAGGGCGAAGGACAATCCCTGCAACAATGCACGTGCGAGCTGTGCCGATCTTGACGTAAGCGCTTGGTTCATAGGTTCTCCGTTCTGGTCGTTTAGCCTCGGTGATTGGCAAGGACCATGCCACTCGTCAAAACAGCAACTTGCCGAACGTGGACCGAAAGGATGGACTTTTTGTGCGACATCACTGTCATGGTCCGACGAAAACCGTTGAGGCTTTCTCCCGACGAGGGCAGAGTTTTGATGTCTGAGTGGTGGTGACCTGAATCATATCAATGTCGGGTCAGACGCGTTTGTCCTTCGCCACCTGCCCAGCTGTTGATGAGGACGAGTCACGTGACCGATTTGAAAAAGCAAGCGGAAGACGCGACGAAGAAAGCCATGGTCGAGGCCAGCACTGACGCTGCCAAGCGAGCCGCACTCGGGCTGTTTTCCTCGGACGACGATCCGTCAAGCGAGCCCAACGACGAAGCGGGCGCCTCGAAGAGCAAGCGCAACAAGCTCATCCTCTTGGCCGCGCTTGGACTCTTTGTCGTGATCGGCGTGCTAGGCATGCTGATGAGTTATTGGCATTGGTTCCTCGCGCTCGGGGTGACTGGCCTCGGGGGCCTTTACCTTCGACGACGCGTCAAGCGCCGGCTCGCGGAAAGGCGAGAAGAACAAGCCACGCGGGTCGAAGTGAGTCGCCCGGAAGAACAAGCGCGAAAAGCCAAGGACGCCAAGCGCCGCGAGGCCGACGTGCAGATCTCGAATGCTCGGGCTCGCGCCGAAGCGGAGGCCGAAGCAGCACACGCG
>JAPYTK010000414.1 GCA_029941785.1 Polyangiaceae bacterium
CTCGAATGCTTTGGCGGGACGTTGTTCCTACGAAGGTGGCCGTTTCGGGCATTTCGAAAACGCAGCCTTTCCACATCTGAAAGCCGAATTGGACAAGGCCTGCCCGTCGTCTTTGGGCAAAGAGGGGGAGGGTGAGGTCGGGAGTTTCGGCGGCGAGGGCTTGATTGAGCGCAACGAAGTAGTCGGCGGCAATCTGGGAGGCAGGGCGGTCTTTGGGGGGAGATGAAGTTGCGGGGGATGCTTGGGGAGAGGGGGAGGCGGCGCACCCGATGCTCAGAGCAAGGGCAAGGCAGCATCTGGGCAGCGTTCTTAGGAGTTTTTTGAAGAGGAGGCGAGTCAAGTCAGTCATGGAGCGCATCGAAATCACAGATAGCGTTGGGGGTAAAGTCTCTTGAGTCGCTTGGTGGCTGGGCGCCGCCAACCTGCTCCTACCCCAACCATTGCGGATAAGAGACATGATGTTAACTCTCGATGAGTGCCATAAAGGGCCTTCATCGGGACGATGCTCAGGTAGCCGCCAGGTCGTCGGCCGAGTCCCTCAGTTTCCGCACATGTCCGGTAGTACGGGCTGTGGTGCGCTAATCCCACCTAATTTTACCCGCTTTGCGTCAAAACCAATGCCAATGCTGATGCCGTTGCACGTCTTGTTCGGATCCTGCGATCCGTCCGCCATCATGTCGGACGTTTGCCGGATGGTGTCGGCGATGGTGTCGAAGAGGCCACCATCACACAAAGCCGAGTCGATGTGGCCAGCATGTTGTCTAAGTTGCTTGATGAAGAGTTCTGTGTCGATCACTCCGGAGATGATGCCGCTCGTGGCCGCGGCGTGATCACTCGTCAGCAGCATGCTGATCATCGCCTTCTGTATTCGCAGAGGTACGAAGTTCTCTCCAATATGCAGGCGCAGCACGACATCGCCGCCTGGCCCCGAAACCCAGGTGTTGTCGTTCACGTAAGCTGTCGGAAACACAAACTTGCTCGACTCGACGTCGCTTGGTGTGGCCAAGTGCTCCACGGCAACCTTCCAGGCGTCGCTGTCGCCCCATGTTGGCGCTGCGCCTCCAGCGAGCTCGTGGCTCAAATACCATTTGCCTTCCAGCAAATTGTAATTGGCGCTGGCGCCTAGCTTCGTCAGTTTGAGGAGGTAGCTTACCCCTTTGCTGATGGCGGAGTTGGTTTCGATGCTATACGCCCCGAGTTGCTCCCAGAGCGGCGTGAGATTCTTACCCCATGAGTTGTCGATCCCGTTATCACCGTCTTGGTAGATGGTGCTCTTGGTTCCGCCTGCGTTTGGCGTGCACAGGTCGGTCGCATCTTTGGTCGATACCTTTCCGTCGATATTGAATCCCAGCGTTTGCCAGGTGTTGTTTTCGCCCACAAAAAGGTTGCCCACCACGAACACGACATCCGAGCCATCACCGGGGCCGGCGTCGTCGGGTGGACCGGGGGGAAGTCCCACCATGCCGCCCATGCCGCCCATGCCGCCCATGCCGCCCATGCCGCCCATGCCGCCGCTAGCGGTGTTGGCGCTGGTGTTACCGGCAATCACAACATCGGACCCGCACGCCGACAGCGCAAACGCACTCATCATGACGGCGATTGTGAGCCTTCCAGGTAGGCTAATCATTTAACTGCCGGCTGCTTTCTGCGCGTGTTCGCAGGGCTTCGTCAGTCCCGTCACGCCCACCAATAGGACATACAAGAAGTTGTAGCTTCAGCTTAGGTCGCGACATCAAACAACTCTCCAATATAAAGGCCTGCGCATGAGTGCACTTGCGTTTGCGAATAAAGACACTCAAGGGCTAAAGTTGTTTAAGAATATCTTCGATATTTCTCTACCTGCTCCCGAGTATCCTCCCCATGAAGGCCCTCTATGGCTTTCATCGGGAGTTAACATCATGTCTCTTATGCGCAACCGTTGGGGTGGGAGCCAGGTAGACAGAATGCGGGCAACGCGGGCCGACAAAGAGCGCTAACGGGCGGTGAGGCGCATCACTGTGACGCCCTCGGCGGCGACAACCGCTACATCCATGGCGTCGGCGCGCCAGTCGTCCCATTTGGCGGTCGCCGGCACGCCAGCCAACCACTGCCGAGCGCGGGCGACGGGAAGCACGCCGACCGCGGTGCCGGCGGGGTGGCCATCGGGTAGGAGTGCATCCGCGATCTCGCTCTGGCGCTCGCGGCCGACCACGACGACGACCGTGTGCTCCTCGCCCGAGGCGCGGTGGGCCGCTACCACGTCGTCGAGACGCTCCTTCAAGAGCTGCGAACGGAGTTTGGCGCCTTGGTTCATCACGCGCACGCTAGCGCAACTCCGAGGGCAATGGACCTACTCACCTCTGGGCTGATGCCGGGCGCCGATCTTGCTCTCCAAACAGAAACGTCAGGAGCACGTCGCGCTTGCCTCGCGTCACGGGGAGTACTTCGTGCATGAGCGAGCCGGAAAAGACAACCGCCCCGCCTTTGTCGAGCCGGTAGCGAGCGCTGCCGTACTCCGGGAATTGAAGTTCACCCCCCTGATAGCCATCGTTGAGATGCAGCGTCAGGGCGAAGCGGCGATGCGATGTGAACGGGCTGAGGT
>JAPYTK010000415.1 GCA_029941785.1 Polyangiaceae bacterium
CGCGCAGGCCGCGGATCGGCATCGTCGAGCGCAGCTGGAACTGCGTGCAGCCGGGTCGGCTGCACGGGGGCGCCTCGATGTTCCACATCAGCTGATCGGACATGCCGTCGGGGTGACAGCTGACGCAGGCGAAGGTGCCCGTCGTCGACGCCCTGGCGGTGTTGAACATCGCGCGGCCGAGCTTGACCTGCGAGTCGGTGGGGTCGTCCAGCTCGAGCGTGCGCGTGACGGTCATGTCCGCAGGTGAGGCGAAGTCGACCATCGAGACCGTGTTCTCCACTGCGTTGTAGACCCACGCCTTCTCCGGCTTGCCGTCGTCGTCCGACTGCAGCGCCACCCCCCGCGGCGTCCAGCCGACGTCGACGCGACCGAGCACCGCACCGGTCTGGGCGTCGAGCGTGAAAAGCGTGTTGGAGCCGGCCGCCGTGATGACCAGCGTTGCCTCGTCGTCGCTGATCTGGATACCGAAGGGGAGGGCCAGCGCCTCTTCTGGCCCGGGATGCTGCGGCGGCAACGGCTCGAGTTCGAAGGTGGACTTCTGGCACTCACCGGCGGTGCAGTCCACGACGCCCACCTGGTTGAGGAAGGCGCGATTTTCCAGCTCGAGCAGGCTGTGCTTGGGGCTGCCGGTACCGGCGCGACCGTTGGCGTCGTTGCGCGCCTCGGTCATCGCGATGAAGACCTTGCCGGAGGCCGTCGCGGTGATGCCATAGAGCAGTGTGCCGATGGTGCTGACGGTCTCGACCGCAGTGTCGTCGTCTGTGTTGAACACGAAAAGGTCGCGGTCGGGTATGTCCGGGTGCCGCGTGATGTCCGAGTCGTAGCCCTCCCCCGCCGGGTTCTGTTCCTCCGCGTTGAAGGTACACAGGTCGCCGTCGATGTCCTCGGGCAGGCAGCCCGACACCTGCGTTTGGTTGCCAGACTCGAACGCGACAACGTAGAGACGGTTGCCGGCCACGGCGAGCGCGCGCGGATCCTGCGACCGGATGTTGAGGCGGGCGACCACCTGACGGCTCTGCACGTCGATGACGGCGATCGTGTCCTCGGACGACAGCGCCACGTAGGCCTTCTGACCATCGCCCGTGAACGCGATGCCCACGGGCTCGTCGAAACGCGTCGAACGCGACTCCGCATCGACCTCCTGGATGGTGGCGATCACCTGATGATGCGTCGCACTGCCGGGGTCGGCGTCGATGACACTGACGGTGTCGGAGACGTGGTTGCTCACCCAGACCTCGAGGCCGTCGGGCCGCACCGCGATGGATACCGGGTCAATGCCGACGTGGATGCGCGTCAGCACCGCGCCGGTCTGCGCATTGAAGACGTCGACGGTGTCGGCCTGCGTGTTGGCCACGTACAGCAGCGAGTAGTCCGGCAGGACACCGATGGGATTGCTGTGCGGACTCGCGAACCCGGGATGCCCAGCGTCCCAGTCGGCTCTGAACATGTCAACACCCGTGTCGCCTGCGCCACTTGCCCCTGCGCCACTTGCCCCTGCGCCATCTCCCAAGCCGCCTCCCGAGCTGCCCGTGTCAAAAACTTCGTCGCCGCCGCAGCCGACGACCATGCTCAAGAACACGAATGCCAAAACGATAAACGGACGTGTCATGTGTAGGCCTCTCTCAGTAAAAAACTACCAACAACACCAAAGAACCGGCAGTCACCCTCAAATGTATCACGATGGGGGGGGGGGACGATAAGCGTTTGTTAGCTCCCGGTAGTTAGGAGACGGGGGCGAGGCAGATCCTGGAATCTCTCGCATCCGCTGCCACCTGCCTGCGCCTACCCCAACCATTGCGCATACGAGACATTATGTTCACTCTCGATGAATGCCATAAAGGGCCTACATCGGGACGATACTCAGCGAGATGTCCCAAAAGGGCCTTCGTCGGTACTATACTCAGTTCATGACCCCCCTACGGATCGCAACCACCACGCTGGTCCTCGGCGCCACCGCTGTGCTTTGGGCGGGCATACCGGGCTGTGGTTCGAGCTGTCCTTCCGCGCTTCCCTCTGCCGGCGACAGCTGTAGCTCCGACGGCACGCTGTGTTACTTTGAAGACGAGTCGCCCTGTCCGCTCGCGAAGTGCACGAACGGGACCTGGCATACCCCGTTCTTGCCGGGGGCTAGTGAGAGTTGCGAACCCGGCCAGAGTTGCACCTATGGCGATGCCTGCGGAGGCGCCACCGCCACCTGCAACAGCGACGGCCGCTGGGAATCCAAAACCTCGACCGTCGACAACTGCACCCTTCCACCTTCGGTCGGTGCGTCGTCCTCGTCATTTGTGACGTCGAGCGGCAGCGGCGGCTTCGGGGGTGCGACCGGTGGCAATGGTGGCAATGGTGGCTGATGTGGGCGAGCGATGCTCAGTAGGAGCACAGTCCCCATGACAGCTGTCTACCTGGCTCCCACCCCAACAATTGCGCATAAGAGACATTATGTTAACTCTCGATGAATGCCATAAAGGGCCTTTATGGGGGCTATATACGCGGGAGCGATCGATGAGGCCCCTAAGCCCGGTGGCCACA